>NZ_CP098325.1:4330288-4695432 GCF_023639785.1 Leclercia adecarboxylata | reverse complement strand
GGCGGACTCCACTCGAACATAAAAAGAAAGCTATTGAATAGTCGTGATTGTAGACACACGTCGAAAGAACCCGGCGTTTAGGGGGACGTGCGAACCGCTATCTGCGGTTTTTTTGCCTGCCCTGGATCCTGGGATCGCGATCAGGACCGCGGATCATAGCCTAAACTGCGCCAGAGATCTTCTGTTTCTCACAGTTTCTTCCCGATTTATCCACAGGAGGATCCGAAACCGGGTAAGTGTAAACGATCCTGGCGAAGCGACCCCGCGATTTAGGCCGCATATTGGAAAAATTAATGAGTAACGGCAATTTTTTGCTTAAATGATCTAACGAAGATCCTGGACGATCCTTGCGATTTGCCCTGGAGCCCGTATAATTCCCCACCCGGCGCGTGGGACTCGATTTCCTGCGTCTGACGCAGCTCAATTTGCACGCTAAAAACGTGCGGAAAGACGCGGGAAATAAGGAAAGAGAATTGACTCCGGAGTGTACAATTATTACAATCCGGCCTCTTTAATCACCCATGGCTTCGGCGTCCATCGTTCGTTATTCGTTCGGACACCATAAAAAGTCATTGAATTTATTCAAGTTTAGGTAGAAATCGCCATGAAACGCACTTTTCAACCGTCTGTACTGAAGCGCAACCGTTCTCACGGCTTCCGTGCTCGTATGGCTACTAAAAATGGTCGTCAGGTTCTGGCACGTCGTCGTGCTAAAGGCCGTTCACGTCTGACCGTTTCCAAGTAATTAAGCTAACCCCTGAGTGGTTAAGCTAGCATTTCCCAGGGAGTTACGTTTGTTAACTCCCACTCATTTCACTTTCGTCTTCCAGCAACCACAACGGGCTGGCACGCCGCAAATCACCATCCTCGGCCGCCAAAATTCGCTGGGGCATCCCCGTATCGGTCTCACTGTCGCCAAGAAAAACGTTAAGCGTGCGCATGAACGCAACCGGATTAAACGTCTGACGCGTGAAAGCTTCCGTTTACGTCAACATGAACTGCCTTCTATGGATTTCGTGGTGGTGGCTAAAAAAGGGGTTGCCGACCTCGATAACCGTGCTCTCTCGGAAGCGTTGGAAAAATTATGGCGCCGCCACTGTCGCCTGGCTCACGGGTCCTGATCGGCCTTATCCGGGTCTATCAACGCCTGATTAGTCCGCTACTCGGGCCACACTGCCGTTTCAGACCGACCTGTTCGCAATACGGAATTGAGGCATTGCGCAGGTTTGGAGTGATAAAAGGCAGTTGGTTGACGGTGAAACGCGTATTAAAATGCCACCCTTTACACCCAGGTGGAGACGATCCCGTCCCTCCAGGACCTTTTGATACCAGAGAACACTAACGATGGATTCGCAACGCAATCTTCTTATCATCGCTTTGTTGTTCGTGTCTTTCATGATCTTCCAGGCTTGGGAGCAGGATAAAAATCCTCAACCTCAGCAGCAGGTCACGCAGACAACGACCACCGCAGCGGGTAGCGCCGCCGACCAGGGCGTACCGGCCAGTGGCCAGGGTAAACTGATTACGGTTAAGACCGATGTGCTTGAGCTGACTATCAACACCCGTGGTGGTGATGTTGAGCAGGCGCTGCTTTTGACCTACCCGAAAGAGCTGAAGTCTACCGAACCGTTCCAGTTACTGGAAACCACGCCGCAGTTTATCTACCAGGCACAGAGCGGCCTGACCGGTCGTGATGGCCCGGATAACCCGGCTAACGGCGCTCGTCCGCTGTATAACGTCGATAAAGATGCGTTTGTGATGGCTGATGGCCAGAACGAAATCGCGATCCCGATGACTTACACTGACGCGGCCGGCAACACCTTCACCAAAACCTTCACCCTGAAACGCGGTGAGTATGCGGTGAACGTGGGCTATAGCGTGCAGAACACCGGTGCGAAACCGCTGGAGCTCTCCACCTTCGGTCAGCTGAAGCAGTCCATCAATCTGCCGTCTCACCGTGACACCGGAAGCAGCAACTTCGCGCTGCATACCTTCCGTGGCGCGGCGTACTCCACGCCAGATACCAAGTACGAGAAATACAAATTCGACACTATCGCCGATAACGAAAACCTGAACGTCAGCTCTAAAGGCGGTTGGGTGGCGATGCTGCAGCAGTATTTCGCGACCGCATGGGTACCGAATAACGCCGGTTCCAATAATTTCTACACTGCGAACCTCGGTAACGGTATTGCCGCTATCGGCTATAAGTCTGAGCCGGTTCTGGTTCAGCCGGGTCAAACCGGTAGCCTGGCCAGCACCCTGTGGGTCGGCCCGGAAATCCAGGACAAAATGGCTGCCGTGGCACCGCACCTGGATCTGACCGTAGACTACGGTTGGTTGTGGTTCATCTCTCAGCCGCTGTTCAAACTGCTGAAGTGGATCCACAGCTTCCTGGGTAACTGGGGCTTCTCCATCATCGTTATCACCTTTATCGTTCGTGGCATCATGTACCCGCTGACCAAAGCGCAGTACACCTCCATGGCGAAGATGCGTATGCTGCAGCCGAAGATTCAGGCAATGCGTGAGCGTCTGGGCGATGACAAACAGCGTCAGAGCCAGGAGATGATGGCCCTGTATAAAGCCGAGAAAGTGAACCCGCTGGGTGGCTGCTTCCCGCTGCTGATCCAGATGCCAATCTTCCTTGCGCTGTACTACATGCTGATGGGCTCCGTTGAGCTGCGCCATGCGCCGTTCGCACTGTGGATCCATGACCTGTCCGCACAGGACCCGTACTACATCCTGCCGATCCTGATGGGCGTGACGATGTTCTTCATCCAGAAGATGTCGCCAACCACCGTGACCGACCCGATGCAGCAGAAGATCATGACCTTTATGCCGGTCATCTTCACCGTGTTCTTCCTGTGGTTCCCGTCAGGTCTGGTGCTGTACTATATCGTCAGCAACCTGGTGACCATCCTTCAGCAGCAGCTGATCTACCGTGGTCTGGAAAAACGTGGCCTGCATAGCCGCGAAAAGAAAAACTCCTGATCCGCAGTAGGCCGGGTAAGCGAAGCGCCACCCGGCATAAAGAACAGTGATGACAGGGCGGTCTATTGACCGCCTTTTTTATTGCATTAAGAAGAGACAAACCATGAGCCATAACGACACTATCGTCGCCCAGGCAACCCCACCGGGACGCGGTGGTGTGGGCATTCTGCG
Source organism: Leclercia adecarboxylata (assembly GCF_023639785.1). Classification (NCBI taxonomy): domain Bacteria; kingdom Pseudomonadati; phylum Pseudomonadota; class Gammaproteobacteria; order Enterobacterales; family Enterobacteriaceae; genus Leclercia; species Leclercia adecarboxylata. The sequence goes on along the minus strand of NZ_CP098325.1, from coordinate 4,692,273 downwards.
TATCTCCGGCCTGAAGGCGCGCGAGGTGGCAGAAGCGGTGCTGGGTAAACTGCCAAAGCCACGTTACGCCGACTATCTGCCCTTCAAGGATAACGACGGTACGGCGCTGGATCAGGGTATCGCGCTGTGGTTCCCGGGCCCGAACTCCTTTACCGGAGAAGACGTGCTCGAACTCCAGGGCCACGGCGGGCCGGTGATCCTCGACCTGCTGCTGAAACGCATTCTGACCCTGCCGGGTGTGCGCATCGCCAAACCGGGCGAGTTCTCCGAGCGGGCGTTTCTCAATGACAAGCTGGATCTGGCGCAGGCCGAAGCGATTGCCGACCTGATCGATGCCAGTTCCGAGCAGGCCGCGCGCTCCGCGCTGAACTCGCTCCAGGGGGCATTTTCCGCCCGCGTTAACCATCTGGTGGAAGCACTGACTCACCTCAGGATCTACGTGGAAGCGGCCATTGATTTCCCGGATGAGGAGATCGACTTCCTCTCCGACGGCAAAATCGAAGCCCAGCTTAACGAGGTGATGAGCGATCTCGACGCGGTACGCGCCGAGGCGCGTCAGGGCAGCCTGCTGCGCGAAGGGATGAAAGTGGTGATTGCCGGGCGTCCGAATGCCGGGAAATCGAGCCTGCTGAATGCCCTGGCGGGCCGTGAGGCGGCGATTGTGACCGATATTGCCGGCACCACCCGCGACGTGCTGCGGGAACATATTCATATCGACGGTATGCCCCTGCACATTATCGATACGGCGGGCCTGCGCGATGCCAGCGACGAAGTGGAGCGGATCGGTATCGAGCGCGCCTGGCAGGAGATCGAGCAGGCCGACCGGGTGCTGTTTATGGTGGACGGGACCACCACCGACGCCGTCGACCCGGCAGAGATCTGGCCGGACTTTATCGCCCGCCTGCCCGCTAAGCTGCCGATCACCGTGGTGCGTAACAAAGCGGACGTAACCGGTGAAACGCTGGGCCTCAGCGATGTGAATGGTCACTCACTGATTCGCCTGTCGGCGCGTACCGGCGAGGGCGTGGATGAGCTGCGCAACCACCTGAAGCAGAGCATGGGCTTTGATACCAGCATGGAGGGCGGCTTCCTCGCCCGTCGTCGCCATCTGCAGGCGCTGGAAGAGGCGGCACAGCATCTGGATCAGGGTAAAGCACAGCTGCTTGGCGCCTGGGCTGGAGAGCTGCTGGCGGAAGAGCTGCGTCTGGCGCAGCAGGCGTTAAGCGAGATCACCGGGGAGTTTACCTCGGATGATTTGCTGGGGCGGATCTTCTCCAGCTTCTGTATCGGGAAATAAGTCCGATTCAGCCATCTGTTAAAAAGCCGCATAACATCCCTGTTATTGCGGCTTTTTCTTTTTTATATTGCCTGAATAAATACTTAATATATCGGCTATATTCTCTGTGATTACAATCACAATTAATATCTCTGTACATAGACAAATATTTTCATTGGAATAGTGTAGTAGCGTGTCTAATGAGGATAAATCAATGACGATTATCTTAAATACATACATCACGTCTAAGTGGTTCAATATTGACAATAAAATTGTCAATCACCATCCTTAATCTCCCTTCGCCTCTTTTTCTCTCTGCAACCTGAACAGACGAATAGTCTGTTTATCCGGTATGCCTGAAATCATTGCGCTGATAAAAACGCAATAGTGTCTCTGCACGCCTCTGTTGGTGAGAATTAATCTCCCGGCGGCGTGGGGATATAACTGGCTCAGGCTTACCGTTATTCAGGGTTATTTAAAATAACCCCCAGCACCGCTGCGATAAAAACAGGAGTTATATAATGGAAAACTTCAAACATTTACCAGAGCCATTTCGCATCAGAGTTATTGAGCCGGTTAAGCGCACCACGAGGGAGCATCGCGAAAACGCGATTATTCAATCAGGTATGAACCCCTTCCTGCTGGATAGCGAAGACGTGTTTATTGATTTACTGACCGACAGCGGCACCGGCGCAGTCACCCAGAATATGCAGGCCGCCATGCTGCGCGGCGACGAAGCCTATAGTGGAAGCCGTAGCTACTATGCCCTGTCCAACGCCGTGAAGGAGATTTTCGGCTATCACTATACCATCCCCACCCACCAGGGGCGCGGCGCAGAGCAGATCTATATTCCTGTCTTAATTAAAAAACGCGAACAGGAAAAGGGCTTAGATCGCACGAAAATGGTCGCCTTCTCTAACTACTTCTTTGATACCACCCAGGGTCACAGCCAGATAAATGGCTGCACCGTGCGTAACGTCTATATCAAGGAAGCGTTTGATACCGGCGTCCGTTACGATTTTAAAGGCAACTTTGACCTGCAGGGGCTGGAAAACGGCATCGAGGAAGTGGGTGCGAGCAATGTGCCTTATATTGTCGCGACCATCACCAGCAACTCAGCCGGTGGGCAACCGGTGTCACTGGCGAACCTGAAGGCGATGTATGCGATTGCCAGAAAATACGATATCCCGGTGGTTATGGATTCCGCGCGCTTTGCGGAAAACGCGTACTTCATCCAAAAACGTGAGGCGGAATATAAAGACTGGAGCATTGCAGAGATTACCCGCGAAACGTACAAGTACGCGGACATGCTGGCCATGTCGGCGAAAAAAGATGCCATGGTGCCGATGGGTGGGCTGCTGTGCATCAAGAACGACGACTACTTCGACGTCTACACCGAGTGCAGAACCTTGTGCGTCGTCCAGGAAGGCTTCCCGACGTATGGCGGCCTTGAAGGGGGCGCCATGGAACGTCTGGCCGTCGGCCTGCATGACGGCATGGGCCAGGACTGGCTGGCATACCGGATTAATCAGGTGCAATACCTGGTCGACGGCCTGGAAGCCATCGGCGTGGTTTGCCAGCAGGCGGGCGGCCATGCTGCCTTTGTGGATGCGGGCAAGCTGTTAACCCATATTCCTGCAGAGCAGTTCCCGGCGCAGGCGCTGGCCTGTGAGCTCTATAAAGTCGCGGGAATTCGCGCAGTTGAAATCGGTTCGTTCCTGTTAGGCCGCGATCCGAAAACTGGCAAACAGTTACCCTGCCCGGCAGAATTACTGCGTTTAACCATACCACGCGCAACCTATACGCAATCCCATATGGATTTCATCATCGAAGCCTTTAAGCACGTTAAAGAAAATGCGATGAATATTAAAGGATTGACCTTTACCTACGAACCGAAAGTATTACGCCACTTCACTGCAAAACTCAAAGAAGTTTAACCTTCACTCCCCGGGTGGCTAAATAGTGTTAGCCACCCAAAAAATAACGATATCAACAACGTCAGGCTTGCCACAGTGATGGGGGCACCATGGAACAAAGTTTAGAGTTAGAAACTAAACACTCCTCGGTATGGGGTGTCATGGTTATAGCAGGTACAGTTATTGGCGGGGGGATGTTTGCTTTACCCGTAGATTTGGCAGGGGCATGGTTTTTTTGGGGCGCGTTTATTTTAATTATTGCCTGGTTTTCGATGCTTCACTCCGGGCTGCTATTACTGGAAGCTAATTTAAATTATCCTGTCGGTTCAAGTTTTAATACGGTTACAAAAGATCTGCTTGGCAATAAATGGAATATCGTGAGTGGTTTCACGGTCGCCTTTGTGCTTTATATCCTGACGTATGCCTATATCTCCGCCAACGGCGCAATAATCAGTGAAACCATCGCCATGAATCAGGGGACGCACGTGAACCCCCGTATCGTGGGTGTGAGTACGGCCCTCTTCGTCGCGGCCGTGTTGTGGTTTAGCTCATTAGCCGCCAGCAGAATTACCTCGCTGTTTTTAGGCATTAAGATCATCGCCTTTATCGTTGTATTTGGCTCATTCTTCTTTCAGGTTGATTACGCCATATTAAGAGATATCAACGTCACATCCACCAGCCATGCCACCTACTTCCCCTATATCTTCATGGCCCTGCCCGTCTGTCTGGCATCCTTTGGTTTTCATGGCAACATTCCCAGCCTCATCATCTGCTACGGAAAGCGGAAAGATAAGCTGATCAAAAGCCTGGTGTTTGGCTCCCTGCTGGCGCTGTTTATCTATCTGTTCTGGCTGTATTGCACCATGGGAAATATTACCCGCGACAGCTTCAATGCGATCATCTCGTCTGGGGGCAATGTCGATTCTTTGGTGAAATCTTTCCTCGGCACCCGGCAGCACGGGGTTATCGAATTTTGCTTACTGGTTTTCTCCAATTTAGCCGTGGCCAGCTCCTTCTTTGGCGTCACACTGGGGTTGTTCGACTATCTTGCCGACCTCTTTAAGCTCGACAATTCGCCCTCCGGTCGTCTGAAAACGATCATGCTGACCTTCCTGCCCCCTTTGATTCTGTACCTGATCTTCCCGAACGGGTTCATCTACGGCATTGGCGGCGCAGGTCTGTGTGCGACCATCTGGGCCGTGATTATTCCTGCGGTTCTGGCGTTGAAAGCGCGAAAGAAATTCCCGAATAAGATGTTCACCGTCTGGGGCGGCAGGATGATCCCCTCGCTGGTGATCCTGTTTGGCGTCGCGGTCATTGTTTGCTGGTTCGGTAATATCTTCAATTTCCTGCCGCGCTTTGGTTGAGCCAGCCTGAGGCTCTGCAAGTGGTCTGTGCTGAGGTGATTTCCTGTGAGGAAATCACCTTTGTCCAAATGGCAACTCGCTACTTTCTGATTCTCCCCCTATTCTTCTTGCCTGCATTTATGGGGGTTTTATGGCTCGTTTTCTGTTTTGTAGTTTTGCGCTGGTGCTGCTTTATCCATCAGGCATTGATATGTATCTGGTGGGGCTGCCGCACATCGCCCGCGATCTGGGCGCCAGCGAAGCGCAGCTGCATATCGCATTCTCAGCCTACCTTGCGGGTATGGCGTCATCGATGGTGTTTGCCGGAAAGATTGCCGACAAAGCCGGGCGACAGCCCATCGCCATTACCGGTGCCGTGATTTTTGCCCTGGCCTCGGTGCTCTGTTCTATGGCGCAGGAGAGCACGCTGTTCCTGGCCGGGCGCTTTATCCAGGGTATCGGCGCAGGAGGTTGCTACGTGGTGGCGTTTGCCATTTTGCGCGATACCTTAAGCACCCAGCGCCGCGCCAAAGTGCTCTCTATAATGAACGGCATCACCTGCATTATCCCGGTGCTGGCGCCTGTGGTGGGCTACCTGATCATGCTGCAATTACCATGGCAGAGCCTTTTCTGGACGATGGCGGCGATGGGGATGCTGGTTTTCATCCTGTCTGTCTCGGTGTTGAAAGAGACCCATCCCGGGGCGCAACACCGGAGTCACACCGCGTCGGTTCCCCCGGAAGAGAAGTTGCTCAACCGCTTCTTCATCAGCCGGCTGCTGATTACCACTCTGAGCGTGGCGGTGATCCTGACCTATGTAAACGTTTCCCCGGTGTTATTAATGGAAATCATGGGGTTTGATCGCGGGGAATATTCCACGGTGATGGCGTTAACCGCGCTGGTCAGCATGGCCGTCTCGTTCTCGACGCCGTTTGCGCTGAATATCTTCAGCCAGCGTACGCTGATGCTCACCTCTCAGGTAGTGTTCCTGGCGGCGGGCGTGCTGCTGGCGACCGCGAGTTCCTCGTCCCTGATGCTGGCAGGTATCACCCTGATTTGCGCTGGATTCTCGGTGGGCTTTGGCGTGGCGATGAGCCAGGCATTAGGCCCGTTTGCGCTGCGCGCGGGCGTGGCCAGTTCGGTGCTGGGGATCACCCAGGTCTGCGGCTCGTCGCTGTGGATTTGGCTGGCAGCCATAATTGGGCTGAATGCGCTGAATATGCTGATCGGGGTTCTGATTGGCTGTAGCATGCTCTGCATCATCCTACTTATGGTCATCCGGCCCGCAGCGCAACATGAAGAAGCCCCTCAGCAGTCTCGATCTTAACCTGTTGTTATGCCTGCAGCTTTTGCTGCAGGAGCGTAGCGTCACCAAAGCCGCGAAACGGATGAACGTCACGCCGTCCGCGGTGAGTAAATCGCTGGCCAAGCTGCGCGACTGGTTTGACGATCCGCTGTTTGTGAAGACCCCACTGGGGCTGCTGCCGACGCCGCTGACGGTAAGCCTGGAGCAGGATCTCGCCGACTGGATGCAGATTGGCAATCAGATCCTCGATAAATTCCACCATGACTCCCCCGGCGGCCTGACCTTTGAGCTGGCGGCAGAAACGCCGCTGATGCTGATCCGCTTTAACACTCTGCTGGAGCAGGTGAATCAGCGTTACCCCCAGGCCACGGTGAAGATGCGTCACTGGGATTACGATTCGCTGGACGCCATTACCCGCGGGGAGGTCGACCTCGGTTTTACCGGGCGTGAAACGCATCCCCGCTCCCGCGAACTGCTGAAGCTGATGCCGTGGTTTCTGGATTACGAAATTCTGTTCAGCGACCGTCCGTGCGTTTACCTGCGCGAGGATCACCCGGCCCTTCAGGAAGCGTGGAACCTGGAGACGTTCCTGCGCTATCCGCATATCAGCATTTTCTGGGAGCGTAGCGACACCTGGGCACTGGATGAGGTGCTGAGAGAGATGGGGCGGACACGTAATATCGCCATGAGCTTGCCCGGATTCGAGCAGTCGATGTTTATGGCGGCGCAGCCAGGCCATAACTATATTGCTACAGCTCCGCACTACTGCCATCACTATAATCAGCTCCACCAGCGTAATCTGGTTACCCTGCCCATCCCCATCGATGAAGCGCAGGCGCAAAAGCTCACCGTGCCTTTTACCCTGATCTGGCATAAGCGTAACAGTCACAACCCCAAAACCCTCTGGCTAAGAGAAACCATTAAGGCGCTGTATGGTTCGCCGTTGCGCTAATTGTCTGGTTTTTGGCTAAGAAAATGTAAAGTTGCGCCGCAAAACTTCCAATACCCTCATTTAGCCATTAAAAGAGATGCTAACTTAGGCGATAATCATGTAACCGTTTACCTGTCTATTGACCATTATCATGGAGCGAAAAATGGCAACGCATTTTGCAAGAGGGACACTGACCGAAGGATGGATGGTTTCGACCAGACTCTCGCCTTCCTGCCACAACGAAGCGCGGAAACTTCCTGAACATCGTCGGTTACGGTTTTTGGCCTCCCGGGCTTTGCTCGCGGAGCTGATGTTTATGCTTTATGGCACCAGCGAGCTTCCGGAGGTCGTTACCGAACCGGAGGGCCGCCCGGTTTTCGCCGATCCTGAGCTTCCCCGTTTTTCCATTGCTTATGCCGGCAATATCGTGGGTCTGGTCCTGACCACGGAGGGCGACTGCGGTCTGGATATGGAGCTGCAGCGAACCATTCGCAGCCTGGATGGCACCCACGCGCATGACGCCTACCCGCTGTCCAGCAACGAGAATTTATGGGTGCGTAATCAGAACGACCCCAACGAAGCCAGAGCGCAGCTCATTACCCTGCGTCAGAGCATACGTAAGCTGTCAGGCGAGGCCAACGACTGCGCCAGCCTGCTGCAACTGTTACCGGGCTCCGGTCGTCTGCGTGCGTCCAGAGCCGCGCAGGTCGAAGCCATAAGCGATGCCGAAGACGTGCTGATCTGGTCGATTGCCGTCACCCCGGCCATTGAAAAATTAAAAATCTGGGAATACGACGGCCGCCCTGGATGGCACAGCCTGCCGGATGTTCCCGCCCGCGCCAACGAACCGGCGGCTCGCCTGATGCGGCTGACCAGCTTACCGGCGGAAAAAGCCATTATCCTCACCTGACCCTTCAGCAGGGCCATCATGATAAAGAAGGAGTAATGATGTCTGATACGTTGAAAGTTGTTACGTTACTGGGAAGCCTGCGCAAGGGTTCTTTTAACGGGATGGTTGCCCGCACCCTGCCTAAGCTGGCCCCCGAGGGTATGGAAATCACCGCTCTGCCTTCGATCGGTGATATTCCACTGTACGACGCGGATGTGCAGCAGGAAGAGGGATTCCCGGCAGCCGTTGAAGCCCTGGCCGAGCAGATCCGCCAGTCAGACGGCGTGGTGATCGTGACCCCGGAATATAACTATTCCGTGCCGGGCGGTTTAAAAAACGCGATTGACTGGCTCTCTCGTCTGCCGGAACAGCCGCTGGCGGGTAAACCGGTGCTGATCCAGACCAGCTCAATGGGGGCGATTGGCGGCGCGCGTTGCCAGTATCACCTGCGTCAGATCCTGGTGTTCCTGGATGCGATGGTGATGAACAAGCCGGAGTTTATGGGTGGAGTGATTCAGAACAAGGTCGACCCGCAGACGGGTGAAGTTGTTGACCAGAGCACGCTGGATCATCTGAGCGGTCAGCTGAGCGCGTTCGGGAAGTATATTCAGCGGGTAAAAGCGTAAGGGAAGTTTGCGGCGAGGGAGGGAGCTGTCTGGTGCCCTCACCCCGGCCCTCTCCCACGGGGAGAGGGTGCAAACACTAAAGCCCTTTTCTTAGAAAAGGGCTTGCTGTTTCTTAGGCGTCGATAAACGCAATCTTCAGCACGAACAGCAGGGCAACAACCATGACGCACGGGCTGATTTCACGCCAGCGTCCGGTACCCGCCTTCATCACACAGTAAGAGATAAAGCCCAGCGCAATCCCTTCGGTAATAGAGAAGCTGAACGGCATCATCACCGCGGTAATAAACGCCGGAACCGCTTCGGTCAGGTCATCCCACTTCACGCGCGCCAGGCTGGAGGTCATCAACACACCCACGTAGATCAGCGCACCAGCGGCAGCATACGGCGGCACCATACCGGCCAGCGGAGAGAGGAAGATCACCAGCAGGAACAGCAGGCCAACAACCACCGCAGTCAGACCGGTACGGCCACCAACAGAAACCCCGGAAGAGGATTCGATGTAGGCAGTCACGGAGGAGGTACCGATAAAGGAGCCGGTCACGGAGGAGATACTGTCCACAAACAGCGCCTGCTTCATGCGCGGGAATTTGCCTTTTTCATCCGCCAGACCGGCTTTGTCGGTCACGCCAATCAGCGTACCGGAGGAGTCAAACAGGTTCACCAGCATGAAGGAGAAGATCACCCCTGCCAGGCCCAGGTTCAGCGAGCCCGCCAGATCAACATGGCCAATCACCGTGGAGACGCTCGGCGGCGCGGAGACGATGCCGTTGTAATGCACGTCGCCCAGCATCCAGCCCAGCAGGGTGGTGACGATGATCGACACCAGCACCGCCGCGTGGATATTGCGCGAGGCCAGAATAGCGATGATAAAGAAGCCCAGCACGCCCAGCAGCACGCTGTGGGAGGTCAGTTTACCAATGCTGACCAGCGTTTCCGGGTTCGCCACGATCACACCGGCGTTTTTCAGCCCCATCATGCCAATGAACAGGCCGATACCGCTGGTGATGCCCACGCGCAGGCTGACCGGGATATTGGCAATCATCCAGTAACGCACGCGGAAAATGGTCAGGATCAGCAGACCAACGGCGCCCCAGAAGATGGCGCCCATGCCCACCTGCCACGGCAGGCCCATCGCCTGAACCACGACGAAGGCGAAGAAGGCGTTCAGGCCCATCGCCGGTGCCAGAGCAACCGGCAGGTTAGCGAACAGCCCCATCAGGATGCTGCCGAACGCGGCGATAAGACAGGTCGTAACGAAGACGGCGCTGGTATCCATGCCAGCAACGCCCAGAATTTGTGGGTTCACGAAAACGATATAGACCATCGTCAGGAAGGTAGTGAAACCGGCGATCACTTCGGTGCGTGCCGTTGTGCCGTGTTCGCGCAGTTTAAACACGCGCTCAAGCAAACCCGCGCCAGAAGACTGGGTAGTGTGTTGTTGACTCATCATCTATTTCCGAACAAGGAGGGAAAATCCGTCGCTATCCTATACCAAAATGCGACAATAAGGGCGGTTGGGAGGCACTTTTTTTCATTGAATTTGCTTATACGGCAACGATTGCGTCTCAACGTAATGTCGTACGTAAACGTTAAACTTGTTAAAAAAAGGGAAATGCATGTCTCAGATTGAAGCGGTATTTTTCGACTGCGACGGTACGCTGGTCGACAGTGAGGTCATCTGTTCCCGGGCGTATGTCACCATGTTCCAGGAATTTGGTATCACGCTCGATCTCGAAGAGACGTTCAAACGCTTTAAGGGCGTGAAGCTCTACGAAATCATCGACATCATCAACGCTGAACACGGTGTTAGCCTGGCGAAAGCGGATCTTGAGCCTGTTTACCGCGCCGAGGTCGCACGCCTTTTCGACGCCGAACTGGAGGTCATCGCAGGTGCCAACACCCTGCTGGATGCGATGACGGTGCCGATGTGCGTGGTCTCTAACGGCCCGGTCAGCAAAATGCAGCACTCCCTTGGCAAGCTGCAGATGCTGCACCATTTCCCGGAAAAACTGTTCAGCGGCTACGATATCCAGCGCTGGAAGCCCGATCCGGCAATGATGTTCCATGCGGCTAAAGCGATGAACGTCAACGTGGAAAACTGCATCCTGGTGGATGACTCCAGCGCAGGCGCGCAGGCGGGGATCGCCGCGGGCATGGAGGTATTCTATTTCTGTGCCGATCCGCACAACCCGCCGCTCGACCATCCGAAGGTCACGGTCTTCACCGAGCTGGCACAGCTGCCGGCACTGTGGAAAGCGCGCGGCTGGAATATTACCCGCTAAGCCTGACCAGCCGTAAAGCATGTCGCTTTACGGCTCTCTTCTCATCCTTGATGCTGATTTACCCTATTTAAAGAGCTTCTGCACGAACTGCGCATAAGCCGGGCGCCAGACGTCCATTTCATGGTTCAGGCCGGGGTATTCGTGGTAGTCAAAGCGGATGTTGCGTTGCTCCAGCTCCGCTTTCAGCCCGGCGATATCCTTGCCGGTGACCATATCGCTACTCCCCACCACAAGGGTGAAGTTGCGCAGCTGTTTGTTGATGGCCTGCGGATCGTTCAGGCGCGCAGTGACCCCGGCATCCGGCACCGTGGTGGTGGTGACGCCGCTAAAGGTCGCCAGCCAGCCGAACCGCTCCAGATGGTTCATTCCGGAGACCAGCGCCTGGTATCCCCCCTGGGATAATCCGGCCAGCGCCCGGCCATCGGCATCATCACGCACGTTAAAACGCTGGCTGATGAGGGGGATGATGTCGTTCATCAGCTCCCGATCGGCAGCCTGGGCGTTTAATGGATAGAAAGCTTTGCGCCGCTCGTTCGGCACGTAAGTTTCAGGAACAATGCCCTCAGCATCGGTTTCGGTATCCGGCACCACCACCAGCATCGGGGTAATCTTTCCGGCGGCAAGCAAATTATCCATAATCTGCGCGATACGCCCCTGATCGATAGCCGAACGCCCCGTGTCGCCAAAGCCATGGTAGAAGTAGAGTACCGGCAGCGGTTTTCCCTGGCCGTTATAGCCCGGCGGCGTCCAGACGAATAGCTGACGTTCTGACTTTAGCGCCGCCGAATGATAGGTCAGAGTAATAAGATCGCCATGCGGGACCGGGTTAACATCCAGAATACTGCCCGGCACCAGCACCATGCTGGTGTTTACCTGGCGCTGCGGCTTGGTCATCGCCGTGCCGGTATCAATGCTGCGTACACCGTCAACGTTGAAGAAATATTCATAGAGGTTGGGCTGCATCACCGGCCCTCGCCAGCTCCAGAGGCCCGAGGCATCTTTGGTCATCGGATGGATGTTTTCCGGGGTCGGGATCCCTGTCACCACCGATACGCTTTTCGCCGATGGCGCGAAGTAACGATACGTCACCGACTTATCGGCATTTACCTGAGTGATGTACTGGCTCAGCGGGTGAGCGGGATCCGGGGCGACAGGGAGATCTGCCGAGAATGCCGATTGCCCGAGAAATAAACAGAGCGAAATAACGGATAAAGCTGTTTTCATTCGTTTCATAAATAAATTCCTTTATGCATTCCGATTACCACCAGATTTCAGCCTGCGCGCCAATAGCAAACTGATCCTTTTTCTGGTCTTCAAAGGTGAAATTATCTAATTCCGTCTCTTGCGCTTTAATGTAAGTCCCATAAAAACGTAATTCCGGGCGGGAGGTCAACAAACTGGTATTGACTTTAAAAGTATGGAACAACGTGGTTTTATAGCCTGACTCATAATATTTATTATCATTTACATCGGTGTTCTTCTGTTTGAAATAACCCAGTTCAACGCCGGTCTGATTATATTTGTCCCAGATATAAGCCGGACGCACAACGGCACGAATGGACTCAAAATCGGAGTGTGCGCCGGTCTCATAGCTGTAGACGTCGTTGCCGAAGGAGTAGACCAGCGCGTTAGCGACGATAATGCGATCGCTCAGGTACATCTCCCCCTGTGACGTCAGGCGCACCGCCGTCCCGTTGGTATGATCGCCGTAGTATCGCCCGTTAAAGGTGGTGAACGGGCTGGAGCCCGCATAACGTGAGAAGCTGCTGGCAATGGAGTTATTCGCCAGCAGCGCGGAGAACTCATTGAAGCCGCCGGTCTTCAGTTTCTGCGTCAGGGTCGTCCCGACCATCCAGGTGTCTTTCCACGCGTAATAGCCGTTATTGTCCTGATTGTATTTCTCGCTTGAGCTTTGATTGGCGGCCACATAGCGCCCGCTGAGCATCAGCGTGGCCTTATCCCACAGCGGCAGCTCTTTGTAACGCAGGTCGATGGTGTTGGTGTTTATCTGCTGCTTGTTTTTCAGTTCACGGTCGTAGTCGTCAACGTCTTCACGCACCAGCGCAATATCCACCTTGCCGGGGCCCACTTTCCAGTTTTCCAGCCCGATACCCGCGGCAGCGTCAGTGCGTTGGGTTTTCCAGTCCAGCATCTGGATCTCGACTTTCGGCGCACCGTGTTTACCCACCCAGAAATCCGCCTCCGGCGCGAACGGCAGGAACCCCTGCGTCGTCACGTACATGTCGGAAAACTGCATGTAGTTTTCACCGCCCGCGTTATCACCAAACCAGCCGGTTGAGTATTGCTGACTGACGTTACCGTCCAGCATCACAATGGCATCGACGCGTTTATTACCCTCCTGCCAGACCCGCTGCTTGAGCTGTAAATCGAACCAGCCGGAATATTCATTGCCCAGACGGCCCAGCGAGCCTATCGCCCAGGATTTCGGCGAGCCGTGAGACGCCGTTCCCCAGCCGGAGCGGAAATAGCCGTTATAGCTGAACCCAATTTCATCTTTTACAAACTGGCTAAAATCTTTCATGGTCATTGAGGAATAAAGGGTATCGGTATTCTTATCCTCCGTTTTAACCAGCACGGCGTCGGGTTTTTTCGCCGGGCTGACGGCCTCTGTTTTAACAATCTCCTTATTTTTATACTGCTGTAACTCTGCCCGGGTTTCTTGTAACGCCTTTTCCAGTAATTCAAGGCGCTGCTCCACCGTTAACGATGCCGACCAGGTATACCCGAGTGGTGCCATCATTAAAATGGCAGAGGTAATAATGTTTATCCTGAACATAATATAACTTCCTGTTAATTTATCTTCTAAAATAAAAAAACCTGAAAGCGATTAGCCTCCCCATGGAGATAATCACTTTCAGGTTTTGCCCGCGAAATAGCGGTAACAATCCATTTTTGCTTAATATCGTTATTAGCGCACGGCCTGCTTCCAGGGCTCACGTTAATATCGGGATGTTTTAGGGTAGATAAGAAAATAAAACAACAGGAAAAATTTTGAAATGTGACTGACGGCAATGTAATTAAGCAGGCGAGAAAAGAATTATTCTCAGGAGGAATATTTTGATATTTAAATATAACGCCAGCTTAGCTGGCGTTATGAGAGGTATTACTCTTTCGGATCTTTACCCGCGAGCATCTTATCCAGTTCATCCCCGCCGACGTGACGGAAATCCTGCCCCTTAACGAAGTAGAAAATGTATTCGCAAATGTTCTGGCAACGGTCACCGATACGCTCGATTGAACGGGCGCAGAACAGGGCGGTAAGGACGCTTGGGATGGTTCGCGTGTCTTCCATCATGTAGGTCATCAGCTGACGCACAATGCCTTCATATTCCTGGTCGACTTTCTTGTCTTCCCGGTAAATACGCACCGCTTCATCCAGATCCATACGCGCAAAGGCATCCAGCACGTCATGCAGCATCTGCACGGTGTGGCGCCCCAGCGACTCCAGGCTCACCAGCAGCGGCTGGTGCTGCTGGGAGAACTTCTCAAGCGCAGTGCGGCAGATCTTATCCGCCACGTCACCAATACGCTCCAGCTCAGCAATGGTTTTGATGATCGCCATAACCAGACGCAGGTCGCTCGCCGTTGGCTGACGCTTGGCGATGATGCGCACGCAGGCCTCATCGATAGCGACTTCCATCATGTTGACGTTTTTGTCGCCTTCCACCACGCGCTTCGCCAGCTCGCTGTCCTGGTTGTGCATCGCGGTGATCGCGTCAGAGAGCTGCTGCTCTACCATACCGCCCATGGTCATCACCTGGGTGCGGATACTTTCCAGCTCGGCGTTAAACTGGCCGGAAATGTGTTTATTAAGATTGAGATTATCCATAGCGCACTCCTGAATCAGCCGTAGCGTCCGGTGATGTAGTCTTCTGTTTGTTTCTTCGCAGGCTTGGTGAACAGGTCGTCCGTTTTACTGAACTCAATCAACTCGCCCAGGTACATAAATGCAGTGTGGTCGGAACAACGGGCAGCCTGCTGCATGTTGTGCGTCACGATAACCACGGTGTAATCCGCTTTCAGCTCGGTGATCAGCTCTTCGATACGCCCGGTGGAGATCGGGTCCAGCGCTGAGCACGGCTCATCCAGCAGCAACACTTCAGGACGGATAGCGATACCGCGCGCAATGCACAGACGCTGCTGCTGACCACCGGAGAGAGAGTACCCGCTCTGGTGAAGTTTATCTTTGGTTTCGTTCCATAATGCGGCCTTGGTCAATGCCCACTGTACGCGCTCATCCATATCGGCGCGGGAGAGTTTCTCAAACAGGCGGACTCCAAAGGCGATGTTGTCATAAATGGACATCGGGAACGGGGTCGGTTTCTGGAACACCATACCCACTTTCGCGCGCAGCAGGGCGATATCCTGGGTATTGGTGAGAATGTTGTCACCGTCCAGCAGGATTTCACCTTCGGCGCGCTGCTCAGGATAGAGCGAATACATTTTGTTAAAGGTACGCAGCAGCGTGGACTTACCGCAGCCAGACGGACCAATAAACGCCGTAACCTGGTTTTTGGCAATATCCAGGTTGATGTTCTTCAGGGCATGGAACTTACCGTAGTAGAAGTTCAGGTCACGAACCGAAAGTTTACCCGGAGCAGCATTAACCATACTCATTGACTCATTTCCTCATCCGGCGCCGCAGAGTGCCACGCCGTCAATAATTAACCGTGTTTCTTCTTCGCGAAAACAACGCGCGCCAGAATGTTCAGTAACAGTACGCACAAGGTAATAATCAGTACCCCGGCCCAGGCCAGTGACTGCCATTCGGCAAACGGGCTCATCGCAAATTTAAAGATCGTCACCGGCAGGTTGGCGATCGGCTGCATCATGTCCGTGCTCCAGAACTGGTTGGAGAGCGCGGTGAAGAGCAGCGGGGCCGTTTCACCGGCGATACGGGCAACTGCCAGCAGCACGCCCGTCAGGATCCCGGAGATGGACGCTTTCAGGGTGATGGCAGAAATCATCTTCCACTTTGGCGTGCCCAGCGCGTAGGCCGCTTCACGCAGGCTGTCCGGCACCAGTTTCAGCATGTTCTCGGTGGTACGAATAACGATAGGCACCTGCAGCAGCGCCAGCGCAATCACGCCCGCCCAGCCGGAGAAGTGCTCCATCTGCGCCACCACGATGGTGTAAACGAACAGGCCAACCACAATTGAAGGGGCAGAGAGCAGGATGTCGTTGATGAAACGAATCACCTCCGCAATCCAGGATTTACGGCCGTACTCCGCCAGATAAATCCCCGCCATGATGCCAAGCGGCGTGCCGAAAACGGTCGCCCAGAGGATCAGCAGGCCGCTGCCCGCCAGGGCGTTTGCCAGGCCACCACCCGCCGTATTTGGCGGCGGCGTCATCTCGGTAAACAGCGCCAGGGACATACCGTCGATGCCGCGCGTCACCGTGGAGAACAAAATCCAGATCAGCCAGAACAGACCAAATGCCATGGTTGCCATGGAGAGCGTCAGGGCGAGGCGGTTTTTCATGCGGCGCTTCGCCTGCATTTTGCGGCGGGATTCCGCCAGCGCCACGGTATTTTGCATTTCGAGCGTCGCCATTAGCGTGCCCCCTCATTTTTCGCCAGGCGCATAATCATCACTTTGGAGATCGCCAGAACGATGAAGGTGATAACAAACAGAATTAAGCCCAGTTCCATCAGCGCGGCAACGTGCAGGCCAGATTCCGCTTCGGCGAATTCGTTAGCCAGCGCCGAGGTGATGCTGTTACCCGGCATATAGAGCGAGGCGCTGTCGAGCTGGTAGGTGTTACCGATGATAAAGGTCACCGCCATGGTTTCACCCAGCGCACGACCCAGACCCAGCATAATGCCGCCGATCACCCCATTTTTGGTGAACGGTAAAACGATACGCCAGATAACTTCCCAGGTGGTGCAGCCGATACCGTAGGCCGACTCTTTCATCATCACCGGGGTCTGTTCGAAGACATCGCGCATTACCGCCGCAATGTACGGAATAATCATGATGGCGAGGATCACGCCTGCCGCCAGGATGCCGATACCGAAAGCCGGACCGGAGAACAGGGCACCTACGAACGGGATAGCGGAGAGAACGTTGCCCACCGGCTCCTGGAAGTAGGTCGCAAACAGCGGCGCAAAAATAAACAGGCCCCACATGCCGTAAACGATACTTGGAATAGCCGCCAACAGCTCAATGGCGATACCCAGCGGACGCTTCAGCCAGTTCGGCGCCAGTTCAGTCAGGAACAGGGCGATACCGAAGCTCACCGGCACGGCAATCAGCAGGGCGATAAACGAGGTCACCAGCGTGCCGTAGATCGGCACCAGCGCACCGTAGATATCGTTCGGCGCATCCCACTCTTTGGTCCACAGGAAGGAGAAACCAAATTTCTGGATGCTCGGCCAGGAGGAGAAAATCAGGGACACGATAATGCCGCCCAGCAGCAATAGCACAATCAGCGCAGCCAGTTTTACCAGCGCGCTGAAAATCATGTCACCTTTTTTACCCGGAGGGTTAAATGCAGGCTTGGTTGCAGCCATAAATTACTCTTCTGTTTGAGACGTCTTACGAATATGCCCGGTGGCGCTGGCGCTTACCGGGCCTACAGTCTGAACCGTAGGGCGGGTTAGCGTTAGCGCCACCCGCCATCTTCGTCAAAAATATCCTGTTAGTACAGCGCTTTACCGCTGCTGTCTTTCACGTTGGTTTTCCATGCAGCACGAATCTGCTCAACCACGCTGTCCGGCAGGCTGGCGTAATCCAGGTCATTAGCCTGTTTACCGCCATTTTTGTATGCCCAGTCGAAGAACTTCAGCACTTCAGCACCCTGCTCTGGCTTCTTCTGATCTTTGTGGACCAGGATGAAGGTCGTAGAGGTGATTGGCCAGGCGTTGTCGCCTTTCTGGTTCGTCAGATCCTGAGCGAAAGATTTGCTCCAGTCAGCGCCTTTGGCAGCGTTAGCAAAGTTCTCTTCGGTCGGGCTGACCGGTTTGCCGTCGGCAGAAACCAGTTTGGTGTAAGCCAGGTTGTTCTGCTTGGCATAGGCATACTCTACGTAGCCAATTGAGCCTGGCAGACGCTGTACGAACGCGGCGATACCGTCGTTACCTTTACCGCCCAGACCGGTCGGCCAGTTAACGGTAGAGCCAGCACCCACTTTGGATTTCCACTCTTCGTTCACTTTCGCCAGATAGCTGGTGAAGACGAAGGAGGTACCGGAGCCGTCAGCACGACGAACCACAGCGATGTTCTGCGAAGGCAGCTTCACGCCCGGGTTCAGTTTAGTGATGGCTTCGTCATCCCATTTTTTGATTTTGCCGAGGTAGATATCACCCAGGGTTTTGCCATCGAGCACCAGCTCGCCGGACTTCAGGCCTGGGATATTCACGGCCAGCACAACACCACCGATAACGGTCGGGAACTGGAACAGGCCTTCCTGCGTCAGTTTTTCATCAGACAGCGGAGCGTCAGATGCGCCGAAATCAACGGTATTAGCGGTAATTTGTTTAACGCCACCGGAGGAGCCGATACCCTGGTAGTTCACCTTGTTACCAGTCTCTTTCTGGTAGGTATCAGCCCATTTGGCATACACCGGCGCAGGGAAGGTTGCACCAGCACCAGTCAGGCTTGCCTCTGCAAACACAGAGAACGCGCTCATCGATAAGGTCGCGGCGACAACAGTTGCGACAGTGGTACGCATAACTTTCATAATGTCTCCTGCAAGATTTTCGTAAATCGTTGTTTAGTGGCTACGATGAGCAAAATAGGACAAAGAGGTGACAGATAAATGTACGAATTATGACAGTTTTATGACAACGAAAATCGCGCAGAAAAACCAGCAAAATAATGCATTATTATCAACAGGTTAAACAAGAATGTGACAGATTGATTTCAGATAAATTTTCTTTCTGTGACACTGAAAAAAATAGCTGAAGATGACAGATTGTCATAGAAGGAAGCAGAAAAAAGCAGGCGAAAAAGTGCGCAGAAAGGATAAGAAAAAGCTCCACCCGGAGGTGGAGCCTGAAGGGATTACTCTACGGTCACAGACTTCGCCAGGTTACGCGGCTGGTCCACGTCGGTGCCTTTGATCAGCGCCACATGGTAAGACAGCAGCTGCAGCGGAACGGTATAGAAGATTGGCGCAATCACCTCTTCCACATGCGGCATCTCAATGATGTGCATGTTGTCGCTGCTGGTGAAACCGGCATCCTGATCGGCAAAGACATACAGCACGCCGCCACGGGCACGCACTTCTTCGATATTGGATTTCAGTTTTTCCAACAGTTCGTTATTGGGTGCCACCACGATAACCGGCATATCCGCGTCGATCAGCGCCAGCGGGCCGTGTTTCAGCTCGCCTGCCGCGTAGGCTTCTGCATGGATATAAGAGATCTCTTTGAGCTTCAGTGCGCCTTCCAGCGCAATGGGATACTGATCGCCACGGCCAAGGAACAGAGCATGATGCTTGTCGGAGAAATCTTCCGCCAGGGCTTCAATGCGCTTGTCCTGAGAGAGCATCTGCTCAATACGGCTTGGCAATGCCTGCAGACCATGCACGATATCCTGCTCAATCGCCGCATCCTGGCCTTTCAGGCGGGCCAGTTTTGCCACCAGCATCAGCAGTACCGTCAGCTGGGTGGTGAAGGCTTTGGTGGAGGCCACGCCGATTTCGGTGCCGGCTTTGGTCATCAGCGCCAGATCGGACTCACGCACCAGCGAGGAGCCCGGCACGTTACAGATGGCCAGCGAACCCAGATAGCCCAGCTCTTTAGACAGACGCAGCGCCGCCAGGGTATCGGCAGTTTCGCCGGACTGGGACAGGGTGATCATCAGGCTGTTACGACGCACGGCCGATTTGCGATAGCGGAACTCGGAGGCGATCTCCACATCGCACGGCACGCCCGCCAGGGCTTCAAACCAGTAGCGGGACACCATACCGGAGTTATAGGAGGTGCCGCAGGCAACAATCTGAATGTGCTCAACGTTTGCCAGCATGTCGTTGGCGTTCGCACCCAGCTCGCTCAGATCCACTGCGCCGTGGCTGATGCGCCCGGTCAGCGTGTTTTTGATGGCGTTCGGCTGCTCGTAAATCTCTTTCTGCATGTAGTGACGGTAAGCGCCTTTATCGCCCGCGTCGTACTGCAGGGTGGATTCGATATCCTGACGTTTTACCGGCGCGCCCGATTTATCAAAGATTTTTACGTCACGACGGGTCACTTCCGCAATATCGCCCTCTTCCATGAAGATAAAGCGACGGGTCACCGGCAACAGTGCCAGCTGATCGGAAGCGATAAAGTTCTCCCCCATTCCCAGACCAATCACCATCGGGCTGCCTGAGCGGGCAGCCAGCAGGGTGGACGGGTCGCGGCTGTCCATGATCACGGTGCCGTAGGCGCCACGCAATTGTGGGATAGCGCGCAGTACGGCTTCACGCAGCGTACCGCCCTGCTCCAGCTCCCAGTGAACCAGATGGGCGATCACTTCGGTATCGGTTTCAGATACGAAGGTGTAACCACGGGCGGTAAGCGCTTCGCGTAGCGGCTCGTGGTTTTCGATGATGCCGTTATGCACCACCACAATGTGTTCAGAGACGTGCGGGTGCGCGTTGCCTTCCGAAGGTTCACCGTGGGTCGCCCAGCGGGTATGGGCAATGCCCGTGCCACCGTGCAGCGGATTCTCTTCCGCGGCCTGCGCCAGCATGTTTACTTTACCGAGGCGACGCAGACGGGTCATATTCCCCTCTGCATCAACCACTGCCAGACCGGCAGAGTCATAACCACGGTATTCCAGACGACGTAACCCTTCGAGAAGGATTTCAGCAATATCACGCTGCGCGACTGCGCCAACAATTCCACACATAGTTAGATTTCCTGATTTTGGCATTATGCCATGCGTTGTCGCTGACCTGTTTTGCCCGTTTTACGGGCGCCCCGAGCCTTGTAGAGAGTGGGGTTATATTTTTAGTTACTGCCTTCGGGCGGGGGATTATGTTATCCCCTCAACCCTGTCGGCCTGATGGCGGTTACGCCTTATCAGGCCGACAAAAAAATCACTTCTTCGCCGGGCGTTTCCAGCCCTGCTTGTGAACCTGCGGCACACGGCTAATCACCAGCTCGTTGTCCGCCACATTGCGGGTGACGGTGGTCCCGGCGGCAATGGTGACCCCTTTGCCGATGGTCACTGGCGCCACCAGCTGCGAGTCCGACCCAACAAACACGTCATCACCGATGATGGTCTTAAACTTGTTCGCGCCATCGTAGTTACAGGTAATGGTGCCCGCACCAATATTGACGTTGTCGCCGATCTCCGCATCACCCAGATAGGTCAGATGCCCGGCTTTGGAACCTTTGCCCAGACGCGCTTTTTTCATTTCGACAAAGTTGCCGACGTGCGCCCCTTCCAGCAGTTCAGCGCCCGGACGCAGACGAGCAAACGGCCCAATGGTGCAGGCGGCGGACAGATGCGCATCTTCCACCACGCTGTACGGGCTGATTTCGCAGTCATCGCCAATCACGCTGTTTTTGATCACGCAGCCGGCACCGATCTTCACGCGGTGACCCAGGGTCACGTTGCCTTCCAGAATAACGTCAGTATCGATTTCGACGTCACGCCCGTGGCTCAGCACCCCACGCAGATCGAAACGCGCCGGATCGCGCAGCATAACGCCAGCCAGCAGCAGTTTTTCAGCCTGTTCGGACTGGTAAATGCGCTCAAGACGGGAAAGCTGGAGGCGGTTATTCACGCCGTCCGTCTCGCTGATGCGCGCCGGATGCACGGCAGCGATCTCGCGGCCTTCCTGATACGCCATCGCAATAATATCGGTGATGTAGAATTCGCCCTGAGCATTGTTGTTGTTCAGCTGCGATAACCAGCGCTTCATGTCTGCGCCGTTGGCGATCAGAATGCCGGTGTTGATTTCCTGAATTTCACGCTGCGCATCGGTGGCATCTTTGTGCTCGACAATACCCGTCACCTTGCCGTTATCGCGGGTGATTCGTCCATAGCCGGTTGGATCGTCCAGCTTAACGGTCAGCAGACCGATCCCGCCCTGCGGTTTTGCGGCACGCAGTCGGGTCAGCGTCTCGACGGAGATCAACGGCACGTCGCCGTAGAGCATCAGAATATCTTCGTCATCAGAGAAGTACGGGGCAGCCTGCTGCATGGCGTGGCCGGTACCCAGCTGTTCTGCCTGCAGCACCCAGTTAAGGTTGTCGTCGCGCAGCGTCTGCTTCAGCAGATCGCCGCCGTGACCGTAGACCAGATGCACCTGGCTGGCGCCAAGTTCGTTAGCTGCATCAATAACATGCTGCACCATCGCTTTCCCTGCCAGGGTGTGCAGCACTTTAGGAAGATCGGAATACATGCGGGTGCCTTTGCCTGCGGCAAGAATGACCACGCTCATTGCAGTGTTCAACATACACGTCCTGACTGTAATTTGAGTGAAAAGTAAAACCCTTTGGCGTTGAAAATTCTACATATTTTGCGCCATAAAATGGAGTGGCGGTAAAGCGCGCAATGTCGCCTGCTTCGGGCGTTATAAAGGTTCTTTTTACCGCAAATTAAAGGGGTTTGCCTGTGAAATATAGCCTCCTTTAGCGAAGTCTCCAGCCCTCACAACACGTTAGCTATTTTTTCGGTGCAGAAATAAAGCCTTGCATAACCAAAACGCTGTTTTAATTATCTAAATGTGTGACGCGCGAAAAAGAAACACTGTTTTATTCTGATGATAATGGCGCTCAATTATTACTCAGGAGAATAAAATGAAGTCTACAATACCTCTGGCCCTGATGATGTGTAGCGCCTTTTCCGCCATGGCAACGGAACAACCTCATGTCTGGAAAGCCATTGCCTTTGGGCAATCAACGGATCTGAATTTTTCCTCTAACGTCCTGCCTGAAAAAATCGGTACCAACGATGTCACCATCGACGGGAAAAAGCTTAGCGCGCAGGAGAGCGCCGATCTGGCAAAAGCCATAACCCTGGAAAGTCGGGGCGGCAAAATAGCCAACTCTCATGACGGGTTAACCTTTTTCTATACCGAGTTACCGACGAGTGAGAATTTCGTTTTGCAGGCCACGATCCGCGTCGACCAGTTTGGACCGGAGAATGGCGCAAAACCCGCCGCGCAGGAAGGCGCCGGGCTGCTGGTGCGCGATGTCCTCGGCAACCCGCGTCAGGAGCCGCTGAAAACCGGCTATGAAGAGTTTCCGGCGGCGTCGAACCAGGTGATGAATGCCATCATGACCCAGGATAAGAAAGATCATCAGCGGGTGAAACTGCAGGCCATCACCCGGGAAGGGATCAGCCATCCGTGGGGTGACGCCGGCGCCGCGATTAAAAAACAGAGTTACAAGGAAGAGGTGGATCTGAGCCAGACGCCAGCGTTTCGCCTCAAGCTCCAGCGAACCGACGACGGGTTTATTACCGCATGGGCGCCGCTGGACAGCGACACCTGGGTCAGCAAGAGCGTGCCGCGTGCTGACCTGATTTCGGTGCAAAACAAGGACCATTATTACGTCGGCTTCTTTGCGTCCCGCAATGCCAAAATTACGGTGACTAATGCCTCGCTGACCACCACCAGCGCCCATACCCTGCCTTCGGAACCGTGGCAGGCAGAGCCGCTGCCGGTCGTGGTGCAGCTGGCGTCCGGCAACGTCAGCGCTTCGCCAGATTACCTGCTGCAGGCGCGCGCTAACGAGAACGGCGTATTCAGCGTCAGACAAAATGAAGTGGTGATCGGGAATGAGAAAACGGTGAAGGCGGGCGAGATGTATACCCTGCCAGCTCACGTTGAGCAGACCAGCACCTTCACGGTGACTTTTACTCCTTCTCATGGTGCGCCAGTGAATCAGCAGCTCACCGTCGAACGCGTTGCGGACAGAGATACGGCACATCTGTATGCCGCTCCGGACGGAAAAGCAGAAGCGAAAGGCACAGCCGATGCGCCACTGGATCTCGCCACCGCCATCACGCTGCTGGCTACCGGCGGAAAACTGGTGCTGAAAAGCGGCGATTATCCCCGCAGCGAAATCCCTCTCTCTGCCAGCGGCACCCGCGACAAGCTCAAAACGCTGGAGGCTGACGGGAAAGTAGTGATCCGCGGCCTGCTCCTGGATGCCAGCTACTGGCATATCAAGGGTATCGACGTTACGGAAAAAAGCCTTCGCGTCCAGGGTAGCCATAACCTGATCGAGCGCGTCACGGCATACCGCAATGACGACACCGGGATCCAGATCTCCTCTCCGGAGAAGATCGGCCGGCCACTATGGGCGAGCTATAACCGGGTCGTGGATTCCGAATCCTGGGGCAATGCGGATCCCGGCAAGATTAACGCCGATGGCTTTGCGGTGAAGATGCGGGTCGGGGAGGGTAACCGGCTGGAGCGTTGCTATGCCCACGATAATATCGACGACGGTTTTGACCTGTTCAACAAGATTGAAGATGGCGCGAACGGCGTGGTGGTGATCGAGAACTCCGTGGCCAGCAATAACACCAGTAACGGCTTTAAGCTCGGCGGGGAAGGACAGCCGGTGGCGCACCAGATCCGCAACAGTAAAGCCACGGGCAATCACCTGGACGGCTTCACCGATAACTTTAACCCCGGCAAGCTGGTGGTGGAGAACAATATCGCGGTGGATAACCAGCGCTTTAACTATATCTTCCGTCCGAGCCCGTACGGGGATGTCTCAACCCAGGGAACCTTTACCGGCAACGTATCGATTCGTAATAAGCCAGGGGAGTATGACGATGCGGTGGTGGGAAACGTTGATAACACTAACTACTTTATTGCGAAGGGGAAAAGCGTGAACAGTGACGGGAAGGAACTGGATAAAACGCAGGTAAAAATGTAGTACCAGAGAGGCGCTCGCTTATCACACTACGGTAAGCGCGGCGCCACCCGGCATATCAGCACTTAGATATTGAACGTACCGAAAGAGACATTCATGTTGCTGAAAAGGGCGATGATTTTGTTGATGGTTTTCATGATGGCATCCTGATATTTTTGGAGTTTAGTTATGTGACATTCATCACAAAAAGAAGTCTACTCCTGACCATTTCGCCGATCAATCTTTTTGTGACGCAAATCACAAAATAATAAAACATCGTTTTAGTTTCAAATTTAGTGAAACGGAACCATAAAAAAAGCCAGCCTGGAGACCAGACTGGCTTTCGTACTTTCAAGCCGGTGTTACATCGCTTTTTTGGTCAACTCGATGACGCGCAGTTTCGCGATCGCTTTGGCCAGCTCTGCAGACGCCTGAGCGTAATCCACGTCGCCATGAGAGCTCTTAATGTGCTCTTCTGCTTTACGCTTCGATTCCAGAGCTCGCGCTTCGTCGAGATCCTGGCCACGAATTGCGGTATCAGCCAGTACGGTCACGCTGCCAGGCTGCACTTCAATAATGCCGCCAGACAGATAGATAAACTCTTCATGACCGAACTGTTTAACGATGCGGATCATACCAGGCTTAATGGCGGTGAGCAGCGGGGCGTGACCCGGGAAAATACCCAGTTCACCTTCGCTACCCGTTACCTGGATTTTTTCGACCAGACCAGAGAACATTTGTTGCTCTGCGCTGACGACGTCCAGGTGGTAAGTCATTGCCATATCACCCTCCGATTAAGGCGTTAAAGTTTTTTGGCTTTTTCCACGGCTTCGTCGATGGAACCCACCATATAGAACGCCTGCTCCGGCAGGTGATCGTATTCGCCTTCCATGATGCCTTTAAAGCCACGGATGGTGTCTTTCAGCGCAACGTATTTGCCCGGGGAACCGGTAAATACTTCTGCTACGAAGAACGGCTGGGACAGGAAGCGCTGGATCTTACGCGCACGTGCTACCACCAGTTTGTCTTCTTCAGACAGTTCATCCATACCCAGGATGGCGATGATGTCTTTCAGTTCCTGATAACGCTGCAGCAGGGACTGTACGCCACGCGCGGTGTCGTAGTGTTCCTGACCAACAACCAGTGGATCCAGCTGACGGCTGGTGGAGTCCAGCGGGTCAACGGCCGGGTAGATACCCAGAGACGCGATCTGACGGCTCAGTACCACGGTTGCATCTAAGTGCGCAAAGGTGGTTGCTGGAGATGGGTCAGTCAAGTCATCCGCAGGTACGTATACCGCCTGAACGGAGGTGATAGAACCGGTTTTGGTAGAGGTGATACGTTCCTGAAGAACACCCATCTCTTCCGCCAGCGTTGGCTGATAACCTACTGCAGAAGGCATACGACCCAGCAGTGCAGATACTTCTGTACCGGCCAGGGTATAACGGTAGATGTTGTCAACGAACAGCAGAACGTCACGGCCTTCGTCACGGAATTTCTCAGCCATGGTCAGGCCGGTCAGCGCAACGCGCAGACGGTTTCCTGGTGGCTCGTTCATCTGGCCGTAAACCAGGGATACTTTGTCCAGAACGTTAGAGTCGGTCATTTCGTGGTAGAAGTCGTTACCCTCACGAGTACGCTCACCCACGCCTGCAAACACGGAGTAACCGGAGTGCTCGATCGCGATGTTACGGATCAGCTCCATCATGTTTACGGTTTTACCTACACCCGCACCACCGAACAGACCAACTTTACCGCCCTTCGCAAACGGACACATCAGGTCGATAACTTTGATGCCGGTTTCCAGCAGTTCCTGAGAGCTGGACAGCTCTTCGTAGGAAGGTGCTGCGCGGTGGATAGCCCAACGCTCTTCTTCGCCGATATCGCCTTTCATGTCGATCGGCTGACCCAGGACGTTCATGATACGACCCAGAGTTGCTTTACCTACCGGGACTTCGATTGGGTGTTCGAGGTCTTTAACTTCCAGACCACGACGCAGACCATCGGAAGAACCCATCGCGATGGTACGCACGATACCGCCGCCGAGCTGCTGCTGAACTTCCAGCACCAGGCTCTCATTACCATTCTGAACCTCAAGAGCATCGTACACGCGCGGTACGGCATCCTGAGGGAATTCGACGTCAACCACGGCGCCGATTACCTGGACAATTTTTCCAGTAGCCATCTTGAATCCTCTACGAATTAACCTGGTTATACCGCGGATGCACCACCGACGATCTCGGTGAGTTCCTGAGTAATGCTGGCCTGACGAGCTTTGTTGTATACCAACTGCAGCTCTTTAATCAGGCTGCCGCCATTGTCGGTCGCGGCTTTCATCGCCACCATACGTGCGGCCTGCTCGCTGGCCAGGTTTTCTACCACGCCCTGATAAACCTGGGATTCAACATAACGACGCAGCAGGGTATCCAGCAGCGGTTTTGGATCCGGTTCATACAGGTAATCCCAGGATTTCTGCTTCAACTCTGGCTCGTCTGATGCCGGTAATGGCAGCAGCTGAGTGAGGGTCGGAACCTGAGACATGGTGTTAATAAATTTGTTGCTGACAACGTACAGCCTGTCCAGACGGCCTTCATCATAGGCCTGCAACATCACTTTAACCGGGCCGATCAGTTCGGACAGGGACGGGTTATCACCCATACCGGTCACCTGGGCGACAATATTGCCACCGACGGAATTAAAGAAAGAGACGCCCTTAGAGCCGATCATCGCGATATCGCTTTGAACGCCTTTATCGGACCATGCTTTCATATCCGCCAGCAGCTTTTTGAACAGGTTAATGTTCAAGCCGCCACACAAACCACGGTCGGTCGACACCACCAGGTAGCCCACGCGCTTAACGTCGCGTTCTTCCAGGTAAGGGTGCTTATATTCCAGATTACCGCTCGCAAGGTGACCAATCACTTTGCGCATGGTATCTGCATAAGGACGGCTGGCCGCCATACGCTCCTGCGATTTACGCATTTTGGAAGCGGCGACCATCTCCATCGCTTTAGTGATCTTTTGCGTGTTCTGGACGCTTGCGATCTTACTACGTATCTCTTTTGCGCCGGCCATGAGCTTCTCCTCAATGCCTTGCGGTCTGTCCTAAGACAGACCGCCAGACGTTACCAGGACTGGGTTGCTTTGAAGGAATCGAGCAGGCTTTTCAGCTTGCCTTCGATTTCGTCGTTATAGCCACCGGACTGGTTAATCTCTTGCATCAGTGAAGCATGGTCACGGTCAGCGTAAGCCAGCAGAGCGGCTTCGAAGCTACCGATTTTCGCCAGTTCTACATCCCCCAGATAACCACGTTCTGCTGCGAACAGTACCAGGCCCTGCTGTGCGACTGACATCGGGGCATACTGTTTCTGTTTCAGCAGTTCGGTCACTTTCTGACCGTGGTCAAGCTGTTTACGGGTTGCATCGTCAAGGTCAGATGCAAACTGGGAGAACGCTGCCAGTTCACGATACTGTGCCAGCGCGGTACGGATACCACCGGACAGTTTCTTGATGATCTTGGTCTGCGCTGCACCACCCACACGGGATACGGAGATACCCGGGTTAACTGCCGGACGAATACCGGAGTTAAACAGGTTGGTTTCCAGGAAGATCTGACCATCGGTAATGGAGATTACGTTGGTCGGAACGAACGCAGAAACGTCACCCGCCTGGGTTTCAATGATTGGCAGCGCGGTCAGAGAACCGGTTTGGCCTTTCACTGCACCTTTGGTGAAGTTCTCAACGTATTCCGCGTTAACGCGGGATGCACGCTCCAGCAGACGGGAGTGCAGATAGAATACGTCGCCCGGGAATGCTTCACGTCCTGGTGGACGACGGAGCAGCAAGGAAACCTGACGGTAAGCAACGGCCTGTTTAGACAGGTCATCATAAACGATCAGTGCATCTTCACCGCGGTCACGGAAGTATTCGCCCATTGCGCAACCGGCATAAGGTGCCAGGTATTGCAGTGCAGCAGATTCAGAAGCGGTCGCCACAACAACGATGGTGTTGGACAGCGCGCCGTGCTCTTCCAGTTTACGAACCACGTTAGAAATGGTGGACGCTTTCTGGCCGATAGCCACGTACACACATTTGATGCCGGAATCACGCTGGTTGATGATCGCATCAATTGCCATCGCGGTTTTACCGGTCTGACGGTCACCGATGATCAGCTCACGCTGGCCACGGCCGATTGGGATCATGGCGTCAACGGATTTATAACCGGTCTGAACCGGCTGGTCGACGGACTGACGATCGATTACGCCTGGTGCGATAACTTCGATTGGCGAGAAGCCATCGTTATCAACCGGACCTTTACCGTCGATTGGCGCACCCAGGGTGTTCACCACGCGACCCAGCAGGCCACGGCCAACTGGAACTTCAAGAATACGGCCAGTACACTTAACCTTCATGCCTTCGGCGAGGTCAGCGTAAGGACCCATCACAACTGCACCTACGGAGTCGCGCTCCAGGTTCAGTGCGATAGCGTAACGGTTACCCGGCAGGGAGATCATTTCACCCTGCATACAATCGGCCAGGCCGTGGATGCGGATAACACCGTCGCTTACAGAAACAATAGTACCTTCGTTGTGAGCTTCACTCACAACACTGAACTGAGCAATGCGCTGCTTGATCAGTTCGCTGATTTCGGTGGAATTCAGTTGCATGCTCCAGTCCCCTTAAGACTGCAAGACGTCTGCAAGGCGCTCAAGACGGCCGCGTACGCTGCCATCAATGACCATATCACCCGCACGGATGATTACGCCCGCCATTACAGACTTATCGATATTGCAATTCAGCTTCACTTTGCGTGACAGACGTTTTTCCATCGCGGCGGTGATTTTCGCAAGCTGTTCGTTACTCAGTTCAGTCGCAGAAGTTACGTGAACTTCAACGGTGGCTTCACTGAGGGCACGCAGGTGCTCGA
The DNA here is from genome assembly GCF_023639785.1 of Leclercia adecarboxylata. Taxonomy (NCBI): domain Bacteria; kingdom Pseudomonadati; phylum Pseudomonadota; class Gammaproteobacteria; order Enterobacterales; family Enterobacteriaceae; genus Leclercia; species Leclercia adecarboxylata. The sequence continues at coordinate 4,662,949 of NZ_CP098325.1, read as the reverse complement.
ACTGCTCGAGAACATCCGGGAGCGCTTTCAGACGACCATTTTCAGCCATTACCCGAATCAGGTTCTGGCCGTTGGCGTCCAGCTGCTCACCGCAAATGGCGATGAACGAATCGGCGAGGGTTTCAGGCGCCAGGGCGCCAGAAAGCATCTCAGCCATGTGTTCGTTTTTCGTTACCTCAGCGGCAAACGCCAGCATGTTCTGCCAGCGATCGACATTTTGGTGTTCGATAGCAAAGTCAAAAGCTGCTTTGGCGTAGGGGCGAGCTACCGTAACAAATTCAGACATCAGCCCCTCCCTCCTTACAGTTCAGCGACAAGTTTGTCCACGATGTCGCTATTAGCAGCTTCATCCACGGAACGTTCGATGATCTTCTCGGCGCCAGCAACAGCCAGAATCGCGACCTGCTTACGCAGCTCTTCGCGAGCACGTTTACGCTCGGCATCAATTTCTGCCTGCGCTTGTGTCACGATTTTAGTACGTTCCTGTTCTGCTTCAGCTTTCGCTTCGTCCAGGATCTGAGAACGACGTTTGTTCGCCTGCTCGATGATTACCTGGGCTTCCGCTTTCGCTTTTTTCAGCTGGTCGGTCGCGTTGGCCTGTGCAAGGTCCAAATCTTTCTTAGCGCGTTCTGCAGAAGCCAGGCCGTCAGAAATTTCTTTCTGACGTTTTTCGATGGCAGCCATTAAAGGCGGCCATACATACTTCATGCAGAACCAGACAAAGATAACAAACGCGATGGCCTGGCCGAGGATTGTTGCGTTCATGTTCACAGCACAATACCTCTTTAAATTTACAACTGTGGCTTAGGGTTTAAACGACTTACTACGCGACAGCAAACATCACGTACAGACCCAGACCTACAGCGATCATCGGGATAGCATCCACCAGACCCATAACGATAAAGAACTGAGTACGCAGCAGAGGAATCAGATCCGGTTGACGCGCTGCGCCTTCCAGGAATTTGCCCCCGAGGATGCCGATACCGATCGCAGCACCGATAGCCGCCAGACCCATCATCACAGCGGCAGCCATGTACAGCAGATCCATATTCAGGTTTTCCATGACAGTCTCCAGTTTGTTTCAGTTAAAACGTAGTAGTGTTGGTAAAGAATCAGTGCTCTTCAGACGCCATCGACAGATAGACGATCGTCAGAACCATGAAGATAAAGGCTTGCAGCGTAATGATCAGGATGTGGAAAATGGCCCATGGCACATTCAGAACCCACTGTGACCACCACGGCAGAAGACCCGCGATCAGAATGAAAATCAGCTCACCCGCATACATGTTGCCGAACAGTCGCAGACCGAGGGAAATCGGTTTGGACAGCAGGCTAACGCCTTCCAGGATCAGGTTGACCGGAATAAACGCCCAGTGGTTGAACGGCTGCAAGGTAAGCTCTTTCACGAAGCCGCCTACGCCTTTCATTTTGATGCTGTAGAAAAGAATCAGGATGAATACGCCCAGTGCCATAGACAGGGTGATGTTCACGTCAGCAGACGGCACCACACGCAGGGCAGGCAGACCGAAGATATGCTCGCCGATAAACGGCAGCAGGTCGATCGGCAGCAGGTCCATCAGGTTCATCAGGAAGACCCAGACAAAGACGGTCAGCGCCAGCGGTGCAATCACCTTGCTCTTACCGTGGTACATGTCTTTGACGCTACCGTGGACGAAGCCAATGATCATTTCGATGAACGTCTGGAATTTCCCTGGAACGCCGCTGGTCGCACGTTTCGCAACGCCGCGGAAAATGGCCAGGAACAACAGACCCAGTACCACCGAGAAGAACATGGAGTCGATATTGATCGTCCAGAAGGTGGCTGGGGGGTTATGCGGATCCACCAGCGAGAATGTACGCAGGTCGATCTGAAGGTTGTTCAGATGGTGACCTATGTAATCCTGCGGCGTCATATTTTCTGAAGCCATGATGCCTTTTACCCTTTGTTATTGATTACAGCTGGCGCCAGAATTTGTACCACCAGCACCAAAACCCACGTCACTATCAGCGGCAAAAATACCACTTTAAAAACCGCCAGCGCCACCACCAGAAGGGTAAAGGTCAGCAACACCTTACACACTTCGCCGAGGGCGAAGGACCAGGCCATGCGGCCTTTGGCAGGTGTATGCGCCTGATGACGCCAGGCAAAAATCATAAACAACATGTTTGGCATAACGACTGCCAAACCTCCGCTTACCGCAGAGATGCCCCAGAAGGGGTCTTTGAGGCAGAACAGCAATCCACTTGCTATCACCGCCAGAAACTGAATGAACAGAAGCTTACGAGCAACGTTTCGACTCAAGAGCGACACTGACATCACGTTTTTACTCCTGCTCACTTCGAGGTATGTCGCGTGTCGTATAAAACGTCCTTTAAGGCTCAGAGTCAAGCAGCAAAAAGCGGACAAATTATACGGTGCGTCCCCGTGATTTCAAACAATAAGTAGCGAAAAGGTGAATAAATGTTTAAATATTTTTCCCCGGCGCTATTTCTTAACTTTTCGACAAACGAAGAATGAGACGTGAAAACTGCAAACAACGCGGAAACGTTGACTATAAAGCGTGCACGAGATCACAAAATACACATTTACGATAAGGTCGAATAAATTAAAGCAGTAAATCGTTATATTTCATCTTTATGATATTAAAGATTAATTTCAGCAACTATTCTCAAAACAGCCCTGTATACAACAAAAACCTTTTATTGACATTTTTAATAAATATTTAACATTGCAATCTGGTTACTCTGACCTACTTTTAGCAAGCTGATATTTTCAAGGTTTATTATATTTTGGGTTAACTACAGGACCAGGTTAACCCAAAGCAAATCCGTAGTAAAAAAGCGGTTAAATTCGTGCTGTTCACTTCTTAGCCTGACGCCTAATTTTTAACATACTAAGAACAGCACAAATTCCACATTTTTTATTATATTTTTAAAAATTGTTTGGCTTAACTATCACCAGGTGACGCTCACCTTCCAGCTGCGGAACGTGCAATTTGATCGCCTCTTCAACCATAAAACCCTCTGGCATCTGCGCAATCTCATCTTCAGGCAGCACCCCTTTCAGGGCATAGAAGCGGCCATTTTCCGCAGGCAGGTGCTTACACCAGCCGATCATGTCATCGAGCGAAGCAAAGGCCCGGCTGATCACGCCGTCAAACGGCGGCTCGGCGGGAAACGCCTCTACCCTACTCTGCACCGGATGAATATTTTCCAGCTTCAGCTCATGCTGCACCTGGCGCAGAAAGCGTACGCGCTTACCCAGGCTGTCCAGCAGCGTGAAATGGCACTCAGGACGCACGATAGAGAGCGGAATGCCAGGCAGACCCGGGCCGGTGCCCACGTCGATAAAACGCTCCCCTTTGAGATGAGGCGCCACCACGATGCTGTCGAGGATATGGCGAATCAGCATCTCGTTCGGGTCGCGAACCGAAGTGAGGTTATAGGCCTTGTTCCATTTGTTCAGCATGTCGACATACCCCACCAGCTGATTTTTCTGGTGATCGGTGAGCGAAATACCGGCTTGATCCAGCAGACGAGTGAGTTTGTTGAGCACGGTGAATACCTGTTTCAAAAAATTGCCCGGTGACACTCACCGGGCCTGGGAATTTGTAGAGCGGGTTCGCGTCAGCGCTACCCGCCTTAGCCACAGCAGCGGAAGGTTACGCGCTGCGGCGCAGCATACCCTGTTTTTTCAGCCATACCAGCAGAATGGAGATAGCCGCAGGCGTGACGCCTGAAATACGCGATGCCTGGCCGATGGACGACGGCTTATGGTCATTCAGCTTGGCGATCACCTCGTTGGAGAGGCCGTTGACCAGGCGGTAATCCAGCGTGGCCGGCAGGATCGTACTTTCGTTGCGCTGCTGTTTCTCGATCTCATCCTGCTGACGGGCGATATAGCCTTCGTATTTCACCTGGATTTCAACCTGCTCAGCAGCCTGAACATCTTCCAGTCCCGGCGCGAATGGCGACATCTGGATCAGCTGGTCGTAGGTCATTTCCGGGCGACGGAGCAGATCTTCCCCGCTGGCTTCACGGGAGAGCGGCGCAGACAGGTGAGCATTCACTTCGTCTACAGACTCGGCAGTTGGGTTGACCCAGGTCGACTTCAGGCGCTGACGTTCGCGCTCGATGTTCTCCAGCTTCTCGTTGAAACGCGCCCAGCGCGCATCGTCCACCAGGCCCAGCTCACGACCGATTTCGGTCAGGCGCAGGTCGGCGTTATCTTCACGCAGCATCAGACGATATTCCGCGCGAGAGGTAAACATGCGGTACGGCTCTTTGGTACCGAGGGTGCAAAGGTCATCTACCAGCACACCCAGGTAAGCCTGAGAACGACCCGGCGCCCAGCCCTCTTTCTCGGCAGAGAAGCGCGCGGCGTTCAGACCGGCCAGCAGACCCTGCGCGGCGGCCTCTTCGTAACCGGTAGTGCCGTTGATCTGGCCCGCGAAGAAAAGCCCGTGGATAAATTTGCTCTCCAGGGTCGGCTTCAGGTCACGCGGATCGAAGAAATCGTACTCAATAGCGTAGCCAGGGCGAACGATCTTCGCATTTTCCATCCCCTGCATGGAGCGGACGATCTGCATCTGCACATCGAACGGCAGGCTGGTGGAGATACCGTTCGGGTAGATCTCGTTGGAGGTCAGCCCTTCCGGCTCCAGGAAGATCTGGTGCTGGTTGCGATCGGCAAAGCGCATGACTTTGTCTTCGATCGACGGGCAGTAACGTGGGCCGATCCCTTCGATCACACCGGCATACATCGGGCTGCGATCGAGGTTACTGCGGATCACGTCATGGGTTTTCTCGTTGGTGTGTGTGACATAGCACGGCACCTGGCGCGGATGCTGATCCACGTTGCCCATGAACGAGAAGACCGGCATCGGGTTATCGCCGTGCTGTTGGGCCAGCACGCTGAAATCAATCGTGCGGGCGTCGATACGCGGCGGCGTACCGGTTTTCAGGCGGCTGACGCGCAGCGGCAGCTCGCGCAGACGGCGTGAAAGTGGAATGGACGGCGGATCGCCAGCACGGCCACCGCTGTAGTTATCCAGTCCAATATGAATTTTGCCATCGAGGAAAGTCCCGACGGTCAGCACGACCGATTTGGCACGGAACTTCAGGCCCATCTGGGTCACGGCGCCGACAACACGATCGTTTTCGACGATCAGATCCTCAACCGCCTGCTGGAAGATCATCAGGTTCGGCTGGTTCTCCAGTGCGGTACGTACGGCCTGGCGATACAGCACGCGGTCGGCCTGAGCACGGGTCGCACGAACGGCAGGCCCTTTGCTCGCGTTTAGTATCCTAAACTGAATGCCTGCATGATCGATCGCGGTTGCCATCAGGCCGCCAAGTGCATCCACTTCTTTTACCAGGTGTCCTTTCCCAATGCCGCCAATCGCCGGATTACAGGACATCTGTCCTAGCGTGTCGATATTGTGTGTCAAAAGCAGGGTCTGCTGACCCATTCGCGCCGCGGCCATTGCGGCCTCGGTGCCTGCATGACCCCCGCCAATGATAATGACGTCAAAAGGATCCTGATAAAACATGGTGGTCTGCCTCGCGTAAAGCGGTAAGAAAATGGATTGAACCCGGGCCGTGGATTCTACTCAACTTTAGTCGTTCGAGAAAGCACTGGGATCCTGGCTATTAAAAAGAAGATCTTTTTATTTAGAGATCTGTTTTATTGTGATCTCTTATTAGGATCGCGGGTTTCTGTGGATAAGCCGGATCTCCCAAAGAAGATCATGTGCTTAGAGAGGATCGTTTGCTGTGAATGATCGGTGATCCTGTGACGTATAAGCTGGGATCAGATCGCGATGTTATACACAGCACAAAAAGTCATCACGGGTTGTTCTTGGGATAACTACCGGTTGATCCAAGCTTTTAACCAGAGTTATCCACATCTGATCGCACGATCTTTAATCGTTTTTGAGTAAATTTTTCCATTCCGCCAGCCAAAGTTCCGCTGGATCTTCCGGAATATCATGATCGAGGATGTTGATCTTCAGCGTTTCACCGATCTGTTGAGCCCCACAGGACTTCAGTTCGGTCTCAACCTTCTCAACGGCGCCGCAGAAGGTGTCGTACTCCCGGCTGCCAATACCGATGGCGCCAAAGCGGACGTTCGCCAGATCGGGCTGCTGCTCTTTTAACGCTTCATATAAAGGAAGAAGGTTATCCGGAAGATCGCCCGCACCGTGCGTGGAGGTGATCAACAGCCAGATCCCGTCGAGCGGAAGATCCTCTAATAACGGTCCGTGCAGCGTATCAGTAGAAAAACCTGCGTCTTCCAGCTTTTCGCCCAGGTGTTCCGCGACATATTCAGCGCCGCCAAGGGTGCTGCCGCTAATAAGAGTAATGTCCGCCATTGATCGCTCGCTCAGATAAACAGGCGGACATTGTACGCTGTGAGCGAGCTGGGATCTACCTGTGGAAAATGTGGTAATTATTTTGCCCTGCTACGGGCGGATGGTACGCATGATCGGGTTCTGCAGGGAGATCAGCGTCTCGGTGGACTGAATTTCATCGATTGTTTGGATCTTGTTGATAAGTACCTGCTGCAGGGCGTCGATCGATCGGCACATCACCTTAATAAAGATGCTGTAGTGCCCGGTGGTGTAGTAAGCCTCTGTCACTTCATCCAGCGCGTTCAGCTTTGCCAGCGCCGAAGGATAGTCTTTGGCGCTCTTGAGGATGATGCCAATAAAACAGCAGACGTCGTAACCCAGCTGTTTCGGGCTGACGTCGATATGGGCGCCGGTGATGATCCCCGCCTGCTTCATCTTCTCTACCCGCACGTGAATGGTTCCCGGGCTGACGCCAAATTGTTTGGCCAGTTCGGCGTAAGCAGTACGCGCATTGGCCATCAGGGCCTCGAGAATGCCGCGGTCCAGATTGTCGATCTGATAATTTTCCATAGCTTTTCCTTATGAAGATTAATGAATCACTCTATTTTAGCGGGTAATTTTATCGATTTAAAAGTAAGGCGGGAGTTTTATTGTTGGATTATTGAAAGAGCGTCTTTTTTGTTGCTTAATCAATGCCAACAGGACGCAGGAGTATAAATAATGAAAACCGCTTACATCGCACAACAACGCCAGATCAGTTTCGTTAAATCCCACTTTTCTCGCCAGCTGGAAGAGAAGCTGGGCCTGATTGAAGTTCAGGCACCTATCTTAAGCCGCGTGGGCGACGGGACGCAGGATAACTTGTCTGGTTGCGAAAAAGCGGTACAGGTGAAAGTGAAAACACTGCCAGACGCCCAGTTCGAAGTGGTTCATTCGCTGGCGAAGTGGAAGCGTCAAACCCTGGGACAACACGACTTCAGCGCGGGCGAAGGGCTTTACACGCACATGAAAGCCCTTCGCCCCGATGAAGACCGCCTTACCGCTATTCACTCTGTCTACGTTGACCAGTGGGACTGGGAACGCGTAATGGGTGATGGCGAACGTCATACCGGTACGCTGAAAGCGACGGTAGAAGCCATTTATGCCGGGATCAAAGCCACCGAAGCGGCGGTCAGCAAAGAGTTTGGTCTGACTCCGTTCCTGCCGGAAACGATCCACTTTATCCACAGTCAGGAGCTGCTGAGCCGCTTCCCGGATCTGGATGCGAAAGGTCGTGAACGTGCGATCGCTAAAGAGCTGGGTGCCGTGTTCCTGATTGGGATCGGCGGCAAACTGTCTCACGGTCAGCGCCACGACGTGCGTGCGCCGGATTATGATGACTGGAGCAGCGAAGGTGAAAGCGGCCTGGCTGGCCTGAACGGCGATATTCTGGTCTGGAACCCGGTTCTGGAAGATGCGTTTGAGCTCTCTTCCATGGGGATCCGCGTGGATGCCGAGGCGCTGCAGCGTCAGCTGGGGATCACCGGTGACGAGGATCGCCTCAAGCTGGAGTGGCACCAGGCGCTGCTGCGTGGCGAGATGCCGCAGACCATCGGCGGCGGTATCGGCCAGTCTCGTCTGACCATGTTACTGCTGCAGCTTTCCCATATCGGCCAGGTTCAGTGTGGCGTATGGCCTCAGCAGGTTCGTGACAGCGTCGACGCGCTGCTGTAATTAGCGTTTCCAGCGCCGCAGCAGGCGGCTACGCAACCCGGTATCAAAGCGCCAGATATGATCGAAGATGCGCATGATGCCGGGTTTTCCATGTGCGGACATCGCCACCGCATGAAAACGATGCTGATGGACCTGCTGCAGCACCTTCACCTTGCTCACCACCTCATCCGGCAGCCGCTGGGCAATAAAGTCTGAGATCACCACCGCATCGGCGTCATACCACTCTCCACCCTGCATTCGCTCGATAATGGCGCGAAAACAGCTGGCGAGATCGGTGCCGCCGCGAAAGCGCTGGCTCAGGAAGCGGATCGCCTGCTCCAGGCCGTGCTGGCCCGAGAGTTCATAGCCCACCACCTCGCTGGAAAACAGCATGATAAAGCAGCGCCGCCGGTCGGCGAGCGCCACCCGCATCAGCGCCAGACAAAAGGCTTTCGCGCACTGCTCATTGAAGCCGCCCATCGAACCGGACGTATCCACACAGACGATAAACGGCCCGCGGGGCTGTTCGTCGAAATCCTGATGCACCGCCGGGCGCTGGCTCACCTTCTCCCGCCAGGCATCGCCGTGCAGACGGTAGGTGAGAAGCTGCTTCTCCACCAGCCGACGGTAAAATTCGTACTCAAGTTCCGTAATGCCGAGAGTCGCCAGTTCGGGCGGCAGCAGGCGCAGGATGTCATCGCTCTGCTGCAGGCCGTCTACCTGCTCCGGCACCGTCGCCGGTTCGCGCACCAGAGTGCGGAAGGTTTCAAGCGGGGCATCCTTTTTTGGCACCGACTTCGCCTCCCGCGAACGGCCCAGCTGTTCCGCCAGCTGCACCAGCTCCGGCTGCTGCGCCAGAAAATCGCCATAGCGAACGATCAGCTGATAATCCCCCCGCTTAAGCTGACCGGCACTCATATCCCAGAGCCGGCCGGCGGCGTTTTCGTTCTCTACCAGCACGGGCTCCAGCGCCCCCGCCAGAGTCATGCGCTCCTGTACTTCGCTGAGCAGCTGTTCCCGCTCCTCTTCCAGCAGTTGCTGATTAAGCGACGTGGCCTGCACCACCAGGCTCAACCGCCAGCGCTGTAAAAACAGGGTATGCAGAGCCGGGGTAAAGGTAGCGTTATCCACCACCAGCTGCCGGGCCTGGCTGGCGAAGGGGGAGTGAACCTTATCGAGCAGGGTTAAAATCTGTGGCAGCCCGGCGACCAGCTGTGGCGTAGAGAGTAGCTGGCTCTGTTGATAGCACATCACCTCTTCGGTGAGCTCCGGCGGTACGCGGGTATCTTTCAGCCTTTTGCGTAAATTTTCCCGCCAGCGCGGAAGATCGTCGGTAATGGCGGTTTTAAGCCGTGGGAACTTTTCGAAAAAGATCGCCAGCTGTGGCGAGGCCAGCAGGGTGAGGATGATCTCTTCGATCAACCCCTCCTCGCCGACGGCAAGCATGACGTTGAGGGTGTCCAGCGTCAGCATTGACGCGCCTGTTTGATCTGCGCGCTGACATCCTGCAGGCTGGACTCAATCCGGCCCAGCCAGTCGCTGTGGATAAACAGGCATTTTTGCTGCTCGCTGAAGCGGGTGTGCTGCAGATGCCACTGGTTATCCAGCGCTTCCAGCTGCTGTTTGATCTCTTCCGGCACGCTTTCAGAGGCGGTGCCGGGCAGGGCAAGACGCGATCCCTGCAGGCTGACGTCGCGGATCACCAGATGCAGGCTGCCGTCCACTTCCATATTAAGCTGTTGGGCAAAGCCAATGCCGTTGAGTTTGCCGCGGATCTCACCGCCTTTGCTCAGCCACTGCGCCAGGGCTTCACGCTCGATGGTGATATGAATCACCTGCATATCATGGAGCTTAAGCGGCTGCTGGAGGAGAAGCGTCAGCGTGGTCTCGTTCAGTTCGGCCGGTAATTCATAGTGGGGACGACGGGCGAACATCCCGCTCTGGCGGCTGACGCGCAGGGCAGTTTTATCGCTTTGCTGCTGCTGAAGCTGAAGGCGGCGCTGGGTAATGGCCCCGAGCTGGTTCAACATCTCCTGCTGCCCCCACGCGTGCCCGGTCATCAATACTTCCAGCTGCTGCTGCATCAGATTCATGCCGCTGGCGTCATGCCAGAGACAATCTTTCAGCAGAATGAGATCAATAGGGGCAACTGCATCGCGACCGCTGAACAGGGCGCTGGCCTGCAGCAGGCGGATGGCTTTCTTCCAGCGGCGATCGGAGACGTAAGGCGCGCCCGGCAGGGCATCTAACTGCTGGCGCAGCATAAAGACCAGATCGAACACCGCATCCGGCAGTGTGATTTTGCCGATGTCCTGCTGCCACTGCTGGTACTCCTCGTCGGTGACCTGCAGCCCGGCGGGCACCGGGTTATCGTTCTCATCCTGCTGGCTTATCAGCAGCGAACGGAAATTGCCTTTGTCCTGCACCTTGTCGAGCCACAGGCGAATTAACATGCGGTCGTAAAGCGCCTCCAGGCTGCTGTCGGCTTCGGGCAGTTCATTGGACGCCGCCACCAGCAGGCGCATCGGGATTTTCCCTTCATGCGCACCGTTGCGGAACCGGCGTTCGTTAATGGCGGTGAGCAGGGTGTTCAGGATCGCCGGGCCGGCTTTCCAGATCTCATCGAGAAAGACGATTTCTGCTTCCGGCAGATAGCCCGTGGTTAAACGTTCGTACCGCCCTTCATCTTTTAACGCCTGAATTGAGAGCGGACCAAAGACCTCTTCCGGCGTGGAAAAGCGGGTCATCAGGTATTCAAACGCTCTGGCGTGCTGAAAAGCGAACTTCAGCCTGCGGGCAATCAGACTTTTTGCGATGCCGGGCGGCCCCAGCAAAAATACGCTTTCACCGCTCAGGGCGGCCAGTAGACAGAGGCGAATGGCATGGCTACGTTCATAGAGCCCTTTCTCCAGTGCGCTGCTGAGGCGGGAAATTCTTTCTGCTAATAAATGAGTGTGAGCCATAATTGTTTTGCATCCTTTCGCCGTAACCCGGCTAATTGAAGCGAGTATAGACGTTTCGTTCCGGGCTGGTAATAGACTGAACTGCGGTGCTATTTTCTTTGCGCTACGTTAATGAGGTTGCATTTAGGGGTACGATTCTAAGATTAATCGTGCATACTGTGCGCTTTTTGTGGGCCAAGGGACTAAGCACACATTTGTTATTTAAACGAAAAGACTAGTCTATGAGCACTGATAATAAGCAATCATTACCCGCAGTTACGCTCGCGGCGATCGGGGTTGTCTACGGTGATATCGGCACCAGCCCGCTTTATACGTTGCGTGAATGTCTGTCCGGCCAGTTTGGGTTTGGCGTTGAACGCGACGCTGTGTTTGGTTTTTTGTCCCTGATTTTCTGGCTACTGATCCTGGTCGTTTCCGTTAAATATCTCTCCTTCGTTATGCGCGCGGATAACGCCGGTGAAGGTGGGATACTGACCCTGATGTCGCTTGCCGGGCGCAATACGTCCGCCAGAATGACGTCGTTCCTGGTCATTATCGGTCTGGTAGGCGGCAGCTTCTTCTATGGAGAAGTGGTGATCACCCCTGCCATCTCGGTGCTCTCGGCGATAGAGGGTCTCGAGATTGTCGCACCGCAGCTCGATGAATGGGTGGTCCCGCTGGCCATCATTGTTCTGACCCTGCTGTTTGCCATTCAGAAACACGGTACCGGGCTGGTGGGGAAACTCTTCGCCCCGATTATGCTCTCCTGGTTCCTGATCCTGGCGGCGCTGGGGTTACGCAGCATTATTGCTAACCCGGACGTGCTGCACGCGCTGAACCCGATGTGGGCGGTGCACTTCTTCCTTGAATATAAAGTCGTTTCGTTTGTCGCGCTGGGCGCGGTAGTGCTCTCTATCACCGGCGTTGAAGCGCTGTATGCGGATATGGGCCACTTCGGCAAACTGCCTATTCGCGTGGCGTGGTTTCTGGTGGTGCTGCCGTCGCTGGTGCTGAACTACTTTGGCCAGGGCGCTCTGCTGCTCAAACATCCGGAAGCGATTAAAAACCCGTTCTTCCTGCTGGCGCCGGACTGGGCGCTGGTGCCGATGCTGATCCTGGCGACGCTGGCGACGGTGATTGCCTCCCAGGCGGTGATTTCCGGGGTCTTCTCCCTCACCCGTCAGGCGGTGCGCCTGGGCTATCTGTCGCCGATGCGTATCATCCACACCTCCGAGATGGAGTCGGGCCAGATCTACATTCCTTTTGTTAACTGGCTGCTCTACTTCGCGGTGGTGATTGTCATCGTCAGCTTCGAGCACTCCAGCAACCTGGCGGCGGCGTACGGGATTGCCGTCACCGGTACCATGGTGCTGACGTCGATCCTCTCCACCACGGTGGCGTACCGGAACTGGCACTGGAATAAATTCCTCGTGGCGTTGATTCTGGTCGGCTTCCTCTGTATTGACGTGCCGCTGTTCTCAGCGAACCTCGATAAGATTGTCTCTGGTGGCTGGCTGCCGCTGACGCTGGGTCTGGTGATGTTCATTGTGATGACCACCTGGAAGAGCGAGCGTTTCCGCCTGCTGCGCCGGATGCACGAGCACGGTAACTCTCTGGAGGCGATGATTGCCTCCCTGGAGAAATCGCCGCCGGTACGCGTGCCGGGAACCGCGGTCTATATGTCGCGCGCGCTGAACGTGATCCCCTTTGCCCTGATGCACAACCTTAAGCACAACAAAGTGCTGCACGAGCGTGTGATCCTGCTAACCCTGCGCACCGAAGATGCGCCGTATGTGCATAACGTTCGTCGTGTGCAGATAGAGCAGCTGTCACCCACCTTCTGGCGGGTGGTGGCCAGCTATGGGTGGCGTGAGACCCCGAACGTGGAAGAGGTATTCCACCGCTGCGGTCTTGAAGGCTTAAGCTGCCGGATGATGGAAACCTCGTTCTTCATGTCGCACGAGTCGCTGATTGTTGGCAAACGCCCCTGGTATCTGCGCCTGCGCGGTAAGCTCTATCTTATCCTCCAGCGTAATGCCCTGCGTGCGCCCGACCAGTTTGAAATCCCGCCTAACCGCGTGATTGAGCTGGGGACACAGGTCGAGATTTAACTCCTTCTGCAAATGCCGGGTGGCGCTGCGCTTACCCGGCCTACCAAACCCGTAGGCCCGCGCAAGCGAAGCGCCGCCGGGCAATTTCCCCTACAAATATTTTACTTAGCGAAACGTTTCGACGCCGATCACAATTCCGTTACGTCATGTTGGTTTTCTGACCACTATTGAGATTAAACTCAATTCAGCGAAACGTTTCGCTAGTGGAGCAAGAATATGAAGAAAGGCACGGTACTCAACTCTGAAGTCTCATCGGTCATCTCCCGTCTTGGGCATACCGATACGCTGGTGGTATGTGATGCGGGTTTACCCATTCCCCACAGCACAACGCGTATTGATCTGGCGTTAACGCAGGGCGTGCCCACGTTTATGCAGGTGCTGGATGTGGTGACAACCGAGATGCAGGTTGAGGAAGCCATTCTCGCTACGGAAATCCAACACCATAATCCGCAGCTCCACGAAACGTTGCTTGGCCATATCAAGCAGCTGCAACAACACCAGGGAAACACCATAAAAATAAGTTACATAACGCACGAGCAGTTTAAGAAAAACACCGCTGACAGCCAGGCGGTTATCCGCAGCGGGGAGTGTTCCCCGTATGCGAATATCATTCTCTGTGCTGGCGTCACCTTCTGAGGCCATCATGGACGCACTCCTGCAACTGAAAGGGATCGATAAGTCGTTCCCGGGCGTTAAAGCCCTCTCTGGCGCAGCGTTGAATGTTTACGCTGGCCGCGTAATGGCGCTGGTGGGCGAAAACGGCGCTGGCAAATCCACCATGATGAAAGTGCTGACCGGGATCTATCAACGCGATGCCGGTTCGCTGCTGTGGCTGGGAAAAGAGACCACCTTCAACGGCCCGAAATCCTCTCAGGAAGCCGGGATCGGCATCATCCACCAGGAGCTGAACCTGATCCCGCAGCTGTCCATCGCGGAGAACATCTTCCTGGGACGTGAGTTTGTGAATCGCTTCGGCAAAATCGACTGGAAGCAAATGTATGCCGAAGCCGACAAACTGCTGGCGAAGCTGAACCTGCGCTTTAAGAGCGATCGTCTGGTGGGTGAGCTCTCCATTGGCGATCAGCAGATGGTGGAAATCGCGAAGGTCCTGAGTTTTGAATCCCGGGTTATCGTGATGGATGAACCCACCGACGCCCTGACCGACACCGAAACCGACTCCCTGTTCCGCGTTATTCGCGAGCTGAAAGCGCAGGGGCGCGGCATTGTCTATATCTCCCACCGCATGAAAGAGATCTTTGAGATTTGCGATGACGTCACCGTCTTCCGCGACGGGCAGTTTATTGCCGAGCGTGAAGTGGCGACGCTGACCGAAGACACGCTGATTGAGATGATGGTGGGACGCAAGCTGGAAGACCAGTATCCGCGTATCGATAAAGTACCGGGCGAGATCCGCCTGAAGGTCGATAACCTGTGTGGTCCTGGGGTGAATGATGTCAGCTTTACCCTGCGTCAGGGGGAGATCCTCGGTGTGGCCGGGCTGATGGGGGCCGGACGTACCGAGCTGATGAAGGTGCTGTATGGCGCCAGTCCACGCACCAGCGGCTATGTCACCCTCGATGGCCATGAAGTTGTCACCCGCTCTCCACAGGATGGTCTGGCGAACGGCATCGTCTATATCTCTGAAGACCGCAAACGCGATGGGCTGGTGCTGGGCATGTCGGTGAAAGAAAACATGTCCTTAACCGCGCTGCGCTACTTTAGCCGCAGCGGCGGAAGCCTGAAGCACAAAGACGAACAGCAGGCCGTCAGCGATTTTATCCGCCTCTTTAACGTTAAAACCCCGTCGATGGAACAGGCCATTGGACTGCTCTCCGGCGGCAACCAGCAGAAAGTGGCGATTGCCCGCGGTCTGATGACACGTCCTAAGGTGCTGATCCTCGATGAACCGACGCGCGGCGTGGACGTTGGCGCCAAAAAAGAGATTTATCAGCTCATCAACCAGTTTAAGGCTGACGGGTTGAGCATCATTCTGGTCTCTTCCGAGATGCCAGAAGTATTAGGCATGAGCGATCGCATTATCGTCATGCATGAAGGGCATCTCGGCGGTGAATTCAGTCGCGAGCAGGCCACCCAGGAAATTCTGATGGCTGCCGCTGTGGGCAAGCTTAATCGCGTGGATCAGGAGTAAGAAGATGACTACCCAGGCTGTTTCTGGACGCCGTTATTTCACTAAGGCATGGTTGATGGAACAAAAATCGCTGATTGCCCTGCTGGTGCTGATCGCGATTGTTTCCACCATGAGCCCGAACTTTTTTACCGTTAATAACCTGTTCAACATCCTTCAGCAGACGTCCGTCAACGCCATTATGGCCGTGGGCATGACGCTGGTGATCTTGACCTCGGGTATCGACCTGTCCGTCGGTTCCCTGCTGGCGCTCACCGGCGCGGTGGCCGCTTCGATTGTCGGGATTGAAGTCAACGCGCTGGTGGCCGTTGCCGCTGCGCTGGCGCTGGGCGCGGCGATCGGTGCTGTCACCGGGATGATTGTGGCGAAAGGCCGCGTTCAGGCGTTTATTGCGACGCTTGTGATGATGCTGCTGCTGCGGGGTGTGACGATGGTCTACACCAACGGCAGCCCGGTCAATACCGGCTTTACCGACAACGCCGATCTGTTTGGCTGGTTTGGTATCGGCCGCCCGCTGGGTATCCCGACGCCAGTGTGGATCATGGGCCTGGTCTTCCTTGCGGCGTGGTACATGTTGCACCACACCCGTCTGGGTCGCTATATCTATGCCCTGGGCGGTAACGAAGCGGCGACGCGTCTGTCCGGCATCAGCGTCAATAAAGTCAAAATTATCGTCTACTCCCTGTGCGGTCTGCTGGCTTCGCTGGCGGGTATTATCGAGGTGGCGCGTCTCTCCTCTGCGCAACCGACGGCGGGTACAGGTTATGAGCTGGATGCCATCGCCGCGGTCGTGCTGGGCGGCACCAGCCTGGCGGGGGGTAAAGGTCGTATCGTGGGGACGCTGATCGGTGCACTGATCCTCGGCTTCCTGAACAATGGTTTGAATTTGTTAGGTGTTTCTTCCTATTACCAGATGATCGTCAAAGCGGTAGTGATTTTGCTGGCGGTACTGGTAGACAACAAAAAACAGTAACTGACGACACTACAGGACATCTTTGATATGAACATGAAAAAACTGGCTACCCTGGTTTCTGCTGTCGCGCTGAGCGCAACTGTGAATGCAAACGCCATGGCGAAAGACACCATCGCGCTGGTGGTTTCTACCCTGAACAACCCGTTCTTCGTCTCCCTGAAGGATGGCGCGCAGAAAGAAGCCGACAAACTGGGCTACAACCTGGTGATCCTCGACTCCCAGAATAACCCGGCTAAAGAGCTGGCTAACGTGCAGGACCTGACCGTTCGCGGCACCAAAATTCTGCTGATCAACCCGACCGACTCCGACGCGGTAGGTAACGCCGTGAAGATGGCGAACCAGGCTAATATCCCGGTAATTACCCTGGACCGTCAGGCGAACAAAGGCGAAGTGGTAAGCCATATTGCCTCTGACAACGTGCTGGGCGGCAAAATCGCCGGTGACTACATCGCCAAAAAAGCGGGCGAAGGCGCCAAAGTTATTGAACTGCAGGGTATCGCCGGGACTTCCGCAGCGCGTGAGCGTGGTGAAGGCTTCCAGCAGGCCGTTGCGGCCCACAAATTTAACGTACTGGCCAGCCAGCCGGCAGACTTTGACCGTACTAAGGGTCTGAACGTTATGCAGAACCTGCTCACCGCGCACCCGGACGTTAAAGCGGTATTCGCGCAGAACGACGAAATGGCGCTGGGCGCGCTGCGTGCCCTGCAGACCGCAGGTAAATCTGATGTGATGGTGGTTGGATTTGACGGCACGCCTGATGGTGAAAAAGCCGTAAACGATGGCAAACTGGCTGCGACCATCGCTCAGCTGCCGGAGCAGATCGGCGCGACTGGCGTACAGACGGCTGATAAAGTGCTGAAGGGCGAAAAAGTTCAGGCTAAATACCCTGTTGACCTGAAGCTGGTCATTAAGCAGTAATATGCGATTCAGGCAGTCAATGGCCGCCTGAAGGACAACATATAAAGAAAAGAGTGGCATACGCCACCGGGGCATCCCGGTGGCACTCTCTGATGGACATTTCCAATATGAAAACCGCAGGCAAGCTCGTCGTCCTTGGCAGTATTAATGCCGATCACATTCTCAACCTTGATACTTTCCCTACCCCGGGCGAAACCGTAACGGGCAATCGCTATCAGGTCGCCTTTGGCGGCAAAGGCGCTAACCAGGCGGTCGCCGCCGGACGTAGCGGGGCGAACATCGCCTTTATCGCCTGTACGGGTGATGACGATACCGGTGAGCGCGTCCGCAGCCAGCTGGCAAGCGACAACATCGACATTGCGCCGGTGAGCGTGGTGGAGGGTGAATCAACCGGCGTGGCGCTGATTTTTGTCAACGCGGAAGGTGAGAATGTCATCGGTATTCATGCGGGAGCAAACGCGGCGCTGACGTCCGATCGGGTGGCAGCGCAAAAGGCGCTTATCGCAGGTGCTGATGCCCTGCTGATGCAGCTGGAATCGCCGGTAGAAAGCGTGCTGTCGGCAGCTAAAATTGCGCATGAAAATCATACCACTGTCGTACTAAATCCCGCGCCGGCCCGTGTATTATCAGACGAGCTTCTGGCGCTGGTGGACATCATCACCCCGAATGAAACTGAAGCTGAAAAGCTGACGGGCATTCGCGTGGAAGATGATGAAGATGCGGCGCGTGCGGCGAAAGCCCTGCACGACAAAGGCATCAACACCGTTATCATTACCCTTGGCAGCCGTGGCGTATGGGCCAGCGTCGAGGGAGAAGGTCGCCGCGTTCCCGGCTTTAAGGTGAAAGCTGTCGATACTATCGCTGCCGGAGATACCTTTAATGGTGCGCTGGTAACGGCGCTGCTGGAAGGTGAACCGCTGGATACCGCCATCCGCTTTGCCCATGCGGCGGCGGCCATTGCGGTCACCCGTCCAGGCGCGCAGCCCTCTGTTCCATGGCGCAATGAGATCGATGCATTTTTAAGTCAGCAGAGGTAACGCTTGGCCACAATGAAAGATGTCGCTCGCATGGCGGGCGTCTCTACTTCGACGGTCTCCCACGTCATCAATAACGATCGCTTCGTCAGCGAGGCGATCCGGGAGAAGGTCGAGGCTGCCGTTAAATCCCTCAACTATGCGCCTTCCGCCCTGGCGCGCAGCCTGAAGCTCAACCAGACGCGCACCATTGGCATGCTTATTACCGCCAGTACCAACCCTTTTTACTCCGAGCTGGTGCGCGGCGTGGAGCGCAGCTGTTTTGAGCGCGGATACAGCCTGGTGTTATGCAATACCGAAGGCGATGAACAGCGTATGAACCGCAATCTGGAGACGCTGATGCAAAAGCGCGTCGACGGATTGCTGTTGCTGTGCACCGAAACGCATCAGCCCTCCCCCGAGATTATGCAGCGCTACCCTTCCGTTCCCACGGTGATGATGGACTGGGCGCCGTTCGACGGTACCAGCGATCTGATCCAGGATAATTCGCTGCTGGGCGGGGATATGGCGACGCAGCATCTGATTGATAAAGGTCATACCCGCATCGCCTGCATCACCGGTCCGCTGGATAAAACCCCCGCCCGCCTGCGCCAGGAAGGGTTCCTGGTGGCGATGGCGCGCGCTGGTTTGCCGGTGCCTGAAGGCTATCAAATCACCGGTGACTTCGAATTTAGCGGAGGGTATGAGGCAATGCAGGCATTACTGGCGCAGAAAGAGCGCCCGCAGGCGGTCTTTATTGGCAATGATGCCATGGCGGTGGGCGCATATAAGGCACTTTATCAGGCGGGACTGCGTATCCCGGACGATATCGCCGTGGTGGGTTATGACGACATTGAACTGGCGCAGTATATGACGCCGCCGCTCACTACCATCCATCAGCCCAAAGATGAACTGGGCGAGCTGGCGATTGATGTGCTGATCCACCGTATCGCCCAGCCCGCACTGCAACAGCAGCGGCTGCAGCTTACTCCTGTTCTGATGGAACGGGGGTCTGTTTAGGTTTGTGCCGCTCCTTGATGAGGTTGCGGCCGTCTTTCGGTTTTAACAGCATAAACACCAGGGCAGAGACAACCGTCAGTACGCCCATGGTGATAAAGGTTGAGTGAAACTGTTCAACAGTACTCGTGCTGTCGAACCCTTCGTAGAAACGCAGGACCGCCGCACTCACCGCCACCCCCAGACTGATCGACAGTTGCTGCGTGACCGCCAGGACGCTGTTACCGCCGCTGGCATTCTCATCGTTAAGATCGGCAAGGGTGATGGTGTTCATTGAGGTGAACTGGATGGACATCGCCATCCCCAGTACAAACAGCGGCAGGATCAGCATCCACACCGGCAACGCAGCCGACTGCAGTGAGAACTGCGCAATCATCACACCGATAAATATCGTCACCCCAACCAGCGTCCTGCGGTAGCCTACCCGGCGTAACAGCTGAGTCACGCCGGATTTAGCCAGGATCGAACCCACCGCCGTAGGTGCCATCATGCAACCCGCAATCAGCGCCGGATAACCAAACCCGACCTGCAGCATCAATGGCATAAGGAAAGGCACACAGCCGGTGCCCAGCCGTGAAGCGATGTTACCGGCAATGCCTACCGAGAAGGTGCGGGTGTTAAACAGCGAGAGAGAAATGAGCGGCGTCGGGTGACGACGGGCGTGACGGATATAAAGAAGAAAGAGAACAATACCGCTGAAGATAATGGCGATGGCCAGCCAGGTGGCGACCACTTTCTCACCGAACAGCTCCATACCGCTGGAAAACAGCACCAGGCTCAGGCCAAACAGGAAGAACCCGCCCATATCGAATTTACGCCGCGGAGTCGTGAAGTTCGGCATAAATTTGCGGGCATAGAAAAGCCCGGCGACCCCAATGGGAATATTAATCAGGAATATCCAGTGCCAGCTGGCCCAGGTGACCAGTACCCCGCCCAGCACCGGCCCAAGGATCGGCCCGACGAGGCCCGGCATGGTGACAAAGTTAAGCACCGGCAACAGTTCGCTGCGGGGATAGGCCCGTAACAGCGCCAGACGCGCGACCGGCATCATCATGGCGCCGCCAATCCCCTGAATCACACGAAAAACAACCAGCTCACCTAACGAGCTGGAAAGGGCGCAGGCCAGTGAACCCAGCGTAAACAGGGAGACTGCCAGCATAAAGACGCGACGGGTGCCGAAGCGATCGGCCAGCCAGCCGCTTACCGGGATCAGCATCGCCACGGTCAGGGTATAGCTGATGATGGCCGACTGCATCGCCAGCGGCGAACGGTTCAGGCTTTGGGCAATCGCCGGAAGGGCTGTATTGAGGATGGTCGCATCAAGCGCCTGCATAAAGAAGGCCATCGCCGCTATCCACGGCAGGCCCGCCATACTGCGTGCTTTTTTTACTGTCATTCGAATTCCTGTTGTTATTGCTACCGTGCTGGTGGGGCAAGCAGTGCCTGGCTGGCTGCCATAGCGCGTAACCCATCACTATCCTGAATAGCGTCGACAATGGCCTGGTGTAAATCCAGCTTCACCACCTCGTCCTGGGTAATGGAAGTAAAGTAAGTGTGGTAAACAGAGTGAAAGAGCGAGGCGAAAGAGGTCAGGAACGGATTACCGCTCATCTCATAGATATGTTCGTGCCAGGCCATATCCACATCTATCCAGCGTTCTCGGTTAAAGTTCTTCTTCAGATGAACCATCTCATCCATCAGGGTATTTAAGCGGGCCTTTTGCTCGGCCGTGCCGATCGTGGCAGCCAGAAGGCAGGCCTGAGGCTCCAGGCTGCTGCGCATGACAAGAAAATGCTCAATAACCTGCTGGAAATTATCTTCCGTCATCCACCAGGAGAGCAGCTCCTGATCGAGGAAGTTCCAGTTACCCTGGGGCATGACGCGTGTACCGATACGCGGACGGGGAAGAACCATCCCTTTTGCAGTCAGGGTTTTCACGGCTTCACGAACGGCGGTTCGGCTCACGCCAAACTGTTCACCCAGCTCCAGTTCGCCCGGCAGAATGCTGCCGGGTGCGTAAACACCGGCCAGGATCCGCTGGGCCAGCTTTTCTGCCAGCACATAGGAGAGGTTTTTTTGAGCCGCCAGCTGTTGTGCGCTTAAAGGCATAACGCATATTCCTTCAGTCTTAATGCCAGTAAGTATGCCACCTGCAGGCGGGTTGTGGTTGCTAAAACGACAATTAGGGTGATTTCTGGCTAAAAGATGAGGCTTTTGGTGAAAAAAAGCACGGTCGGTAATTTTTTTTAATTTTACGCTTGTCAGCGCCGGAGAACTCCCTATAATGCGCCTCCACTGACACGGAACAACGGCACGCAAGCCGCCGGGTCAGCGGGGTTCAGCGATGAACGCCGGCAGAGAAAAGTGAAAATAATCGCTTGACTCTGAATGAGGAAAACGTAATATACGGGACCTCGCAACGGTGAGCGAAAGCCGCGTTGCACTGCTCTTTAACAATTTATCAGACAATCTGTGTGGGCACTCAAAGTGACATGGATTCTTAATGTCTTCGGACAATAAATGAATACCAAGTCTCTGAGTGAACATACGTAATTCATTACGAAGTTTAATTCACGAGCATCAAACTTAAATTGAAGAGTTTGATCATGGCTCAGATTGAACGCTGGCGGCAGGCCTAACACATGCAAGTCGAACGGTAGCACAGAGAGCTTGCTCTCGGGTGACGAGTGGCGGACGGGTGAGTAATGTCTGGGAAACTGCCTGATGGAGGGGGATAACTACTGGAAACGGTAGCTAATACCGCATAACGTCGCAAGACCAAAGAGGGGGACCTTCGGGCCTCTTGCCATCAGATGTGCCCAGATGGGATTAGCTAGTAGGTGGGGTAACGGCTCACCTAGGCGACGATCCCTAGCTGGTCTGAGAGGATGACCAGCCACACTGGAACTGAGACACGGTCCAGACTCCTACGGGAGGCAGCAGTGGGGAATATTGCACAATGGGCGCAAGCCTGATGCAGCCATGCCGCGTGTATGAAGAAGGCCTTCGGGTTGTAAAGTACTTTCAGCGAGGAGGAAGGCATTGTGGTTAATAACCACAGTGATTGACGTTACTCGCAGAAGAAGCACCGGCTAACTCCGTGCCAGCAGCCGCGGTAATACGGAGGGTGCAAGCGTTAATCGGAATTACTGGGCGTAAAGCGCACGCAGGCGGTCTGTCAAGTCGGATGTGAAATCCCCGGGCTCAACCTGGGAACTGCATTCGAAACTGGCAGGCTAGAGTCTTGTAGAGGGGGGTAGAATTCCAGGTGTAGCGGTGAAATGCGTAGAGATCTGGAGGAATACCGGTGGCGAAGGCGGCCCCCTGGACAAAGACTGACGCTCAGGTGCGAAAGCGTGGGGAGCAAACAGGATTAGATACCCTGGTAGTCCACGCCGTAAACGATGTCGACTTGGAGGCTGTGCCCTTGAGGCGTGGCTTCCGGAGCTAACGCGTTAAGTCGACCGCCTGGGGAGTACGGCCGCAAGGTTAAAACTCAAATGAATTGACGGGGGCCCGCACAAGCGGTGGAGCATGTGGTTTAATTCGATGCAACGCGAAGAACCTTACCTACTCTTGACATCCAGAGAACTTTCCAGAGATGGATTGGTGCCTTCGGGAACTCTGAGACAGGTGCTGCATGGCTGTCGTCAGCTCGTGTTGTGAAATGTTGGGTTAAGTCCCGCAACGAGCGCAACCCTTATCCTTTGTTGCCAGCGGTTAGGCCGGGAACTCAAAGGAGACTGCCAGTGATAAACTGGAGGAAGGTGGGGATGACGTCAAGTCATCATGGCCCTTACGAGTAGGGCTACACACGTGCTACAATGGCGCATACAAAGAGAAGCGACCTCGCGAGAGCAAGCGGACCTCATAAAGTGCGTCGTAGTCCGGATTGGAGTCTGCAACTCGACTCCATGAAGTCGGAATCGCTAGTAATCGTAGATCAGAATGCTACGGTGAATACGTTCCCGGGCCTTGTACACACCGCCCGTCACACCATGGGAGTGGGTTGCAAAAGAAGTAGGTAGCTTAACCTTCGGGAGGGCGCTTACCACTTTGTGATTCATGACTGGGGTGAAGTCGTAACAAGGTAACCGTAGGGGAACCTGCGGTTGGATCACCTCCTTACCTTAAAGAACCTGCCTTTGCAGTGCTCACACAGATTGTCTGATGAAAATACAGCAGTAAAAATCTCTGTAGGCTTGTAGCTCAGGTGGTTAGAGCGCACCCCTGATAAGGGTGAGGTCGGTGGTTCAAGTCCACTCAGGCCTACCAAATTTGCGCAGCAAATTTGAGGAGATTGACCACGATGGGGCTATAGCTCAGCTGGGAGAGCGCCTGCCTTGCACGCAGGAGGTCTGCGGTTCGATCCCGCATAGCTCCACCATCTTTATTGCGACAACATAAAAACTTCAGAGTGTACCTGAAAAGGTGCGCTGCGAAGTTTTGCTCTTTAAAAATCTGGATCAAGCTGAAAATTGAAACGACACACCGTGTCTGTTCTCCGTAAACAGGAACAGAATCAGGTGTGTTCGAGTCTCTCAAATTTTCACAATCATGAAGTGAAACATCTTCGGGTTGTGAGGTTAAGCGACTAAGCGTACACGGTGGATGCCCTGGCAGTCAGAGGCGATGAAGGACGTGCTAATCTGCGAAAAGCGCCGGCGAGGTGATATGAACCTTTGACCCGGCGATGTCCGAATGGGGAAACCCAGTGCAATCCGTTGCACTATCGTTAACTGAATACATAGGTTAACGAGGCGAACCGGGGGAACTGAAACATCTAAGTACCCCGAGGAAAAGAAATCAACCGAGATTCCCCCAGTAGCGGCGAGCGAACGGGGAGCAGCCCGGAGTCTGAATCAGCTTGTGTGTTAGTGGAACGGTCTGGAAAGTCCGACGGTACAGGGTGATAGTCCCGTACATGAAAGCACACTTGCTGTGAACTCGAAGAGTAGGGCGGGACACGTGGTATCCTGTCTGAATATGGGGGGACCATCCTCCAAGGCTAAATACTCCTGACTGACCGATAGTGAACCAGTACCGTGAGGGAAAGGCGAAAAGAACCCCGGCGAGGGGAGTGAAAAAGAACCTGAAACCGTGTACGTACAAGCAGTGGGAGCACCTTCGTGGTGTGACTGCGTACCTTTTGTATAATGGGTCAGCGACTTATATTCTGTAGCAAGGTTAACCGTATAGGGGAGCCGAAGGGAAACCGAGTCTTAACTGGGCGTTAAGTTGCAGGGTATAGACCCGAAACCCGGTGATCTAGCCATGGGCAGGTTGAAGGTTGGGTAACACTAACTGGAGGACCGAACCGACTAATGTTGAAAAATTAGCGGATGACTTGTGGCTGGGGGTGAAAGGCCAATCAAACCGGGAGATAGCTGGTTCTCCCCGAAAGCTATTTAGGTAGCGCCTCGTGAACTCATCTCCGGGGGTAGAGCACTGTTTCGGCTAGGGGGCCATCCCGGCTTACCAACCCGATGCAAACTGCGAATACCGGAGAATGTTATCACGGGAGACACACGGCGGGTGCTAACGTCCGTCGTGAAGAGGGAAACAACCCAGACCGCCAGCTAAGGTCCCAAAGTCATGGTTAAGTGGGAAACGATGTGGGAAGGCACAGACAGCCAGGATGTTGGCTTAGAAGCAGCCATCATTTAAAGAAAGCGTAATAGCTCACTGGTCGAGTCGGCCTGCGCGGAAGATGTAACGGGGCTAAACCATGCACCGAAGCTGCGGCAGCGACACTATGTGTTGTTGGGTAGGGGAGCGTTCTGTAAGCCGTTGAAGGTGAACTGTGAGGTTTGCTGGAGGTATCAGAAGTGCGAATGCTGACATAAGTAACGATAAAGCGGGTGAAAAGCCCGCTCGCCGGAAGACCAAGGGTTCCTGTCCAACGTTAATCGGGGCAGGGTGAGTCGACCCCTAAGGCGAGGCCGAAAGGCGTAGTCGATGGGAAACAGGTTAATATTCCTGTACTCGGTGTTACTGCGAAGGGGGGACGGAGAAGGCTATGTTGGCCGGGCGACGGTTGTCCCGGTTTAAGCATGTAGGCGGAGGTTCCAGGTAAATCCGGTACCTTTTTAACGCTGAGGTGTGATGACGAGGCACTACGGTGCTGAAGTAACAAATGCCCTGCTTCCAGGAAAAGCCTCTAAGCATCAGGTAACAACGAATCGTACCCCAAACCGACACAGGTGGTCAGGTAGAGAATACCAAGGCGCTTGAGAGAACTCGGGTGAAGGAACTAGGCAAAATGGTGCCGTAACTTCGGGAGAAGGCACGCTGATATGTAGGTGAAGCCCCTGCGGGTGGAGCTGAAATCAGTCGAAGATACCAGCTGGCTGCAACTGTTTATTAAAAACACAGCACTGTGCAAACACGAAAGTGGACGTATACGGTGTGACGCCTGCCCGGTGCCGGAAGGTTAATTGATGGGGTTAGCGGCAACGCGAAGCTCTTGATCGAAGCCCCGGTAAACGGCGGCCGTAACTATAACGGTCCTAAGGTAGCGAAATTCCTTGTCGGGTAAGTTCCGACCTGCACGAATGGCGTAATGATGGCCAGGCTGTCTCCACCCGAGACTCAGTGAAATTGAAATCGCTGTGAAGATGCAGTGTACCCGCGGCAAGACGGAAAGACCCCGTGAACCTTTACTATAGCTTGACACTGAACACTGGTCCTTGATGTGTAGGATAGGTGGGAGGCTTTGAAGCGTGGACGCCAGTCTGCGTGGAGCCATCCTTGAAATACCACCCTTTAATGGCTGGTGTTCTAACGTGGACCCGTAATCCGGGTTGCGGACAGTGTCTGGTGGGTAGTTTGACTGGGGCGGTCTCCTCCTAAAGAGTAACGGAGGAGCACGAAGGTTAGCTAATCCTGGTCGGACATCAGGAGGTTAGTGCAATGGCATAAGCTAGCTTGACTGCGAGAGTGACGGCTCGAGCAGGTGCGAAAGCAGGTCATAGTGATCCGGTGGTTCTGTATGGAAGGGCCATCGCTCAACGGATAAAAGGTACTCCGGGGATAACAGGCTGATACCGCCCAAGAGTTCATATCGACGGCGGTGTTTGGCACCTCGATGTCGGCTCATCACATCCTGGGGCTGAAGTAGGTCCCAAGGGTATGGCTGTTCGCCATTTAAAGTGGTACGCGAGCTGGGTTTAGAACGTCGTGAGACAGTTCGGTCCCTATCTGCCGTGGGCGCTGGAGAATTGAGGGGGGCTGCTCCTAGTACGAGAGGACCGGAGTGGACGCATCACTGGTGTTCGGGTTGTCATGCCAATGGCACTGCCCGGTAGCTAAATGCGGAAGAGATAAGTGCTGAAAGCATCTAAGCACGAAACTTGCCCCGAGATGAGTTCTCCCTGACCCTTTAAGGGTCCTGAAGGAACGTTGAAGACGACGACGTTGATAGGCCGGGTGTGTAAGCGCAGCGATGCGTTGAGCTAACCGGTACTAATGAACCGTGAGGCTTAACCTTACAACGCCGAAGCTGTTTCGGTGAGATTTGAGACGATTTTCAGCCTGATACAGATAACAGAATTTGCCTGGCGGCTGTAGCGCGGTGGTCCCACCTGACCCCATGCCGAACTCAGAAGTGAAACGCCGTAGCGCCGATGGTAGTGTGGGGTCTCCCCATGCGAGAGTAGGGAACTGCCAGGCATCAATTAAAGAAACCCCGTACCGTAAGGTGCGGGGTTTTTTGCCGTATGCGCGAAAAAGCCGGGTGGCGGCTGCGCCTTACCCGGCCTACTGAGACTTCATCCATTGTTGAATGAAATCGACAACGCCTTCCACATCATTGATATCTAATACCGGTACCTGAAGCGACAGTGAAGTGTCACTGGCCACTGCGATAACATGCTCATCAAGCGTTAATTCATGAATGTCATGCCCGGCATCGCTACGAAACAGCAGGATCTTTGCCACCGGCTCGTGCTTAAAACCCTCTACCAGAACCAGATCCAGCGTCGAATGATCCATCCGGCTGATGAGATAACTCAGATCAAGGTCCTTTTCATCCGGCGTCTCGGTCATTAATGCCCAACGCTGGCTGCTGGCGACAATAGTTTGTGCCGCACCGGCTTTGCGCAGTTCATAACTGTCCTTACCGGGAATATCGACATCCATATTGTGGTGGGTATGTTTAATAAGACCCGGACGCACGCCTCTGGTACAAAGTACCGGAATAATGGCTTTCAGCAGGGTGGTTTTCCCGGTACCGCTCCATGCGGCGATCGCTAAGACAGGTATCATAGGTGCCTCTGCATAGTGTCTATCTGTTCGAGGGTATTGATATTAATAAACGCCTGTTTCATCTCGTTAAAATCAACACGATGCCCGCCTGCCTGTCGCATAAATACCATCACCCGGCGCTCTCCTGCACTCAGGTAAGCCTGTAATTCAGGCATCAGTTGGCGGTGCATGAGCGCAATAGTGGGGTGATCGCGCTCGCCGTCATATGCCCAGACAACGGCAGCCGATCCCCTTTGTTTAACAAAGCGCTCAGTCAGGCAATCAGGAATAAAGGGTGTATCGCAGGGGCAAAACAGAAACCACTCCGCGTCACACTGCTGCATGACGGAAAGCATGCCAGCCAGCGGCCCGGGGTAATCCGACAGCAAATCGGAATAGACGGGATATCCACTTGCCTGATAAACGCCGAGGTTTTTATTGGCACTGACAGCAAGTGAACTCACTTGTTTACTTAGCCTCTGCGCAACATGCTGCCATAACGGTATGCCGTTCAGCAGCTGCAGACCTTTATCAACGCCGCCCATACGGGATGCCTTACCGCCGGCTAAAACCACACCGGTGATCGTGCTTATCTGGCTCAAGAATATCGCCTCTTTTCTTGTGGGATTGACCCTGCTAACGTGTCACTCTAAATGAAAAGGAGTATTACCATGAAATGTAAACGTCTGAATGAAGTTATCGAACTTCTCCAGCCAGCCTGGCAAAAAGAGCCTGAGCTGAATCTGATGCAATTCTTACAGAAACTGGCGCAGGAGTCAGGCTATGAGGGCGAACTGGCCGACCTTTCTGATGACATCCTGATCTATCACCTGAAAATGCGTGATTCAGGCAAAGATGCCGTGATCCCCGGTATTCAGAAAGACTATGAAGAGGATTTCAAAACAGCCCTGCTGCGCGCGCGTGGCGTAATTAAAGAGTAAAAGCTTGTAAGAGGCACCACCGTAATCCCCGTTAAATGATATCCTCAATCATTCGTATAATTTCCGGATGATCGGATGAACGACCAGGCCTTTACTTTCCAGACCTTACACCCGGATACCATTATGGATGCTCTGTTTGAGCAGGGCATCCGGGTGGATTCAGGTCTGACTCCATTAAACAGCTATGAAAACCGCGTATATCAGTTTCAGGATGAGGAGCGTCAGCGCTTCGTCGTGAAATTTTATCGCCCGCAGCGCTGGTCAGCCGATCAGATTCAGGAAGAGCATCAGTTTGCGCTCGACCTGGTAGCCGATGACGTTCCCGTTGCCGCTCCGCTTGAATTTAATGGCCAGACGCTGCTGTCGCATCAGGGATTTTATTTTGCTGTCTTTCCCAGTCTCGGTGGTCGGCAATTTGAAGCCGATAATATCGATCAGATGGAATGGGTTGCCCGTTATCTGGGGCGTATTCATCAGACGGGAAGGAAAACGGCATTTACCTCGCGTCCTGCTATCGGCATTCAGAAATATCTCCTCGAACCACGTCAGGTATTGGAAGCCTCCGCGCTCATCCCTTCAGGTCTGAAAGCTGATTTTCTTGCCGCGACGGATGGCTTAATTAATGCCGTCATAGCGCGCTGGGATAACAACGTCCAGACGCTGCGCCTGCACGGCGATTGTCATGCGGGAAATATCCTCTGGCGTGACGGGCCATTATTTGTCGATCTCGATGATGCGAGAATGGGGCCTGCGATTCAGGATCTCTGGATGCTGCTAAATGGCGATAAAGCCGAGCAGCGGATGCAGCTTGAGACGATTATCGAAGCTTATGAAGAGTTCAGTCCCTTTAATTCAGACGAAATTGCATTAATCGAACCTTTACGCGCCATGCGTTTTGTTTATTATCTTGCATGGTTAATCAGGCGTTGGGACGACCCCGCATTCCCCAGAAACTTCCCATGGCTTACCGGAGAAGATTACTGGCGTAACCAGATATCCACATTTATTGAACAGGTAAAGGTTCTGCAGGAACCTCCTTTGCAATTAACGCCAATGTATTAATCGAACACACCCAGGAGAGAGTTGATCATGAAAAAAATATGGCTGGCGCTGGCAGGTATGATTCTGGCATTTAGCGCTTCGGCTGCACAGTTCACCGATGGTAAACAGTATATTACCCTCGACAAACCTGTTGCCGGAGAACCTCAGGTTCTCGAGTTCTTCTCATTCTATTGCCCGCACTGCTATGAGTTTGAGCAGGTTCTGCATGTTTCCGATAGCGTGAAGAAAAAACTGCCAGAAGGCACCAAAATGACCAAGTATCACGTTGAGTTCCTTGGCCCGCTGGGTAAAGACTTAACGCAGGCGTGGGCGGTAGCGATGGCCCTGGGTGTGGAAGACAAAATTACTGCGCCAATGTTTGAAGCCGTGCAGAAAACTCAGGCCGTACAAACCACGGCCGATATCCGTAAAGTATTCGTTGATGCGGGTGTGAAGGGTGAAGAATACGATGCAGCCTGGAATAGCTTCGTCGTGAAATCGCTGGTCGCACAGCAGGAAAAAGCGGCGGCAGATCTGCAACTGCGTGGTGTTCCGGCCATGTACGTTAATGGCAAATACCAGCTGAATATGCAGGGTATGGATACCAGCAGCATGGACATCTTCGTGCAGCAGTATGCCGATACCGTGAAATATCTGGTTGAGAAGAAGTAATAAAGAAAACGCCGGTCAATGACCGGCGTTGTTATATTGGGCTTTAATCCTGGTGATTAGCGCGTCTTTTTCCGTCCATAAGGTATTCAGCCAGAGCTGAAAACGTCGCTTAAAGTTCTTATCGTTAACATAGTCCCCATGTAACTCTTCCGCCACAGGCACCAGATTAATACGCACCACGATCCGCGTTAACTTGCCGCTGAGCATATCGTAAAACGGGGTCTTATCGTTTTCCGGATAACACAGCGTCACGTCCAGTAATTTATCAAACTGTTGGCCCAGTACGTTCAGCGCCATGGCAATCCCGGCCGCTTTTGGTGGCAGCAGGTTGCTATATGATGAGCGGGTCTGCTGCTTTTTCTCTTCGGTAAAGCGAGAGCCTTCAACAAAATTAACGATGGTGGTAGGGTGCGCGCGAAATTTCTCGCAGGAGCGACGGGTTGTTTCGACATCTTTGCCACGGCGTTCAGGATGACGAATCAGATAGCTGCGCGAGTAGCGCTTCATGAAAGGCATATCCAGCGCCCAACAGGCCAGGCCAATAAAAGGAACCCAGGCAAGCTGCTGCTTAAGGAAATACTTGTTCATCGGGATATGCTTGCGGAACAACACGCATAACACCACGATGTCGGCCCAGCTATGGTGGTTGCAGATGAGCAAGTACCAGTTTTTCTTGTTGAGCCCGTCCAGGCCCTCAATATCCCATTTCAGATGCGGGTTAAGACGCAGCAGTACCGCCAGGCCTTCACACCAGCAGTACATCATAAAGTTGCAGAATGCAGATACAGCACGCCAGACAACGGGAATCGGTAAAAGCAGCTTAATTATTCCGGCGATGATGATCGGCACAGAACAGGCGATGGTGACCAGAATAGTTAATGCGATACTTAACAGGAGAGTGATCGCGGCCAGCAGTCTAGACATGATGAATGTTTTCAGGTAGTTAGCTATGATTAGCGCCTGATAAACAGACACCGGGCGCTGATTTTACCAGAAAACCGCCAGATGATGGCGCTTTAAGGTGGTGGGAAAGATAATTTGCACGTGTTGTGGAGAAAAATCCTGTCTCGCTAACATGGCATGGCTTATATCCACATGGAGTAAATTGTCATCAACCGAAAATATGAGATCGCGATCAAATAGTAATCTATTGATTATTAATAATAATTATTGCCTGAACGATCTTCGCAAAGCACAAATAGTCCAGGCCGTAGAATCTATTCACAAACTTATCCACAGGTGAGATTTGCGAGCGATCCTCAGGATCGCAAAATCTTTGGCTGTATTGGCCGTGAAAAACTGATGTTTTCATCCTTCTGTGGCATCCTTTATCCATAAATTCCTTAAAGGCACGGACATTATGGTTCAGATCCCCGAAAATCCGCTTATTCTCGTCGACGGTTCGTCTTACCTCTACCGGGCGTATCACGCGTTTCCTCCGCTGACCAACAGCGCAGGAGAGCCTACGGGCGCAATGTATGGCGTGCTGAACATGCTGCGTAGTCTGATCATGCAGTATCAGCCGAGTCATGCCGCCGTAGTCTTCGATGCGAAAGGCAAAACTTTCCGGGATGAGCTGTTCGAGCATTACAAATCCCACCGCCCGCCAATGCCGGACGATCTGCGTGCGCAGATTGAACCCCTGCATAAGATGGTAAAAGCGATGGGGTTGCCTTTAATGGCCGTTTCGGGCGTAGAAGCTGACGACGTTATCGGCACCCTGGCACGAGAAGCCGAGAAGCTGGGCCGCCCGGTACTGATCAGTACCGGCGATAAAGACATGGCGCAGCTGGTCACGCCGGGGATCACCCTGATTAATACCATGACTAACACCATTCTCGGGCCGGAAGAGGTGGTAGCGAAGTATGGCGTGCCGCCAGAACTGATCATCGATTTCCTCGCATTGATGGGCGACTCCTCCGATAACATTCCTGGCGTGCCTGGGGTGGGTGAGAAAACGGCTCAGGCGCTGCTGCAAGGTCTGGGCGGGCTGGATACGCTTTACAGCGAGCAGGACAAAATCGCCGGGTTGACCTTCCGCGGTGCAAAAACCATGGCCGCGAAGCTTGAGCAGAACAAAGAGGTGGCATATCTCTCTTATCAGCTGGCGACCATTAAAACAGACGTCGAACTCGAATTGACCTGCGAACAGCTTGAAGTGCAGGAGCCTGCCGCCGAAGAGCTGCTGGGCCTGTTTAAGCAGTATGAGTTCAAACGCTGGATAACCGATGTTGAAGCGGGGAAATGGCTACAGGCGAAAGGGGCTAAACCGGCGACCAGGCCAAAAGAGACCCTGGTGATTGATGCAGAAGACGCGGTAGAAGAAGCCGCCAGCATTCTCTCTTCCGAGCATTACGAAACCGTCCTTGATGAAGCGCAGCTGCAGCGCTGGATTGATAAGCTGAAGCAGGCACCGGTATTCGCATTTGACACCGAAACCGACAGCCTGGATAACGTCTCCGCTAATATGGTGGGCCTCTCGTTTGCAACAGAGCCTGGCGTTGCCGCCTATGTGCCTGTTGCTCACGACTATCTCGACGCGCCTGAGCAACTCACGCGTGAGCGCGTGCTTGAACTCCTCAAGCCGATCCTTGAAGATGAAAAAGCGTTGAAGGTAGGGCAAAACCTGAAGTTCGATCGCGGTATCCTGCAAAATTACGGCATCGAGCTGCGGGGTATTGCGTTCGATACCATGCTGGAGTCTTATATCCTCGACAGCGTGGCCGGTCGTCATGATATGGATTCACTCTCTGACCGCTGGCTGAAGCATAAAACCGTTACCTTTGAACAGATCGCGGGTAAGGGTAAGAATCAGCTTACCTTCAACCAGATCGCGCTGGAAGAGGCCGGTCACTACGCGGCAGAAGACGCCGATGTCACCCTGCAACTGCATCTGAAAATGTGGCCTAAGCTCGAAAAAGACGCCGGGCCGCTGAACGTGTTCCAGAATATCGAGATGCCACTGGTGCCCGTTCTTTCCCGCATCGAGCGCAATGGCGTTAAAATCGATCCGGCTGTATTGCACAAGCACTCGGAAGAGATCGCCCTGCGCCTGAACGAGCTGGAACAAAAAGCGCATGAGATTGCCGGCGAGCCGTTCAACCTCTCATCCACCAAACAGCTGCAGACCATCCTGTTTGAAAAGCAGGGGATCAAGCCCCTGAAGAAAACCCCTGGCGGCGCGCCGTCCACCTCTGAAGAGGTGCTTGAGGAACTGGCGCTGGACTATCCGCTGCCAAAAGTGATCCTTCAGTACCGTGGGCTGGCAAAGCTGAAATCGACCTACACCGATAAGCTGCCGCTGATGATCAACCCGAAAACGGGCCGCGTGCATACCTCTTATCATCAGGCCGTGGCGGCCACCGGGCGTCTGTCCTCAACCGATCCTAACCTGCAAAACATTCCGGTACGTAACGAAGAAGGGCGTCGTATTCGTCAGGCGTTTATTGCCCCAGAGGATTACCTTATTGTCTCTGCTGACTATTCACAGATTGAGCTGCGCATCATGGCGCACCTGTCCCGGGATAAAGGCCTGTTGACGGCCTTTGCTGAAGGGCAGGACATTCACCGGGCAACGGCGGCCGAAGTATTTGGTATGCCGCTGGAGAGCGTTACCGGCGAACAGCGTCGCAGTGCTAAAGCGATCAACTTTGGTCTGATCTACGGCATGAGCGCCTTTGGTCTCTCCCGCCAGCTCAATATTCCGCGCAAAGAGTCGCAGAAGTATATGGATCTCTACTTCGAGCGTTATCCGGGCGTTCTGCAATATATGGAAAACACGCGCGCCCAGGCGAAAGAAAAAGGCTATGTCGAAACCCTGGAAGGGCGTCGCCTCTATCTGCCGGACATCAAATCCAGCAATGCTGCCCGCCGTGCGGGGGCTGAGCGTGCTGCAATTAACGCCCCGATGCAGGGCACGGCTGCCGACATCATTAAACGTGCAATGATTGCTGTTGACGCCTGGCTCGAGAAAGAACAGCCGCGGGTGCGGATGATCATGCAGGTACACGATGAACTGGTGTTCGAAGTGCACAAAGACGATCTGGAATCCGTGTCGAAAAAGATCCACGAACTGATGGAGAACAGCGTAAAACTGGATGTGCCGTTGCTGGTGGAAGTGGGTCACGGAGAAAACTGGGATCAGGCTCACTAAGTCTTTATGGCATATCAACTGTTTTCGTAAGTAAGCAACATTTCCATGAACGTTTTGTGATGATCATTAGAATTCCCTATGTAAAGAATGAAAAAAAACTACAAAAAGTGCTTTGTCTGTAGTCTAAAAAAGGGTAGAGTTATTCACGTAGGGTACAGAGGTAAGATGTTCTATCTTTCAGACCTTTTACTTCACGTAATCGGATTTGGCTGAATATTTTAGCCGCCCCAGTCAGTAATGACTGGGGCGTTTTTTATTGCGGCAAAGAAAAAGCAGCGCAAAAAAAAGCGCGGACATCGCCGCGCTCATCTTTACCGATCCGCTTCTGTCGCGGGTTCCAGCTCGCTATACCAGATATCCAGTTTCTCACGCAGCTTGTCCACGCCTTGTTTCTTCAGGGAAGAAAATGCTTCTACCTGGATGTCACCGTTAAACGCCAGAACGGCTTCACGCACCATATTCACCTGCGCTTTACGTGCGCCGCTGGCCAGCTTGTCGGCTTTGGTCAGCAACACCAGCACCTGGATACCGCTTTCAACGGCCCAGTGGATCATCTGCTGATCGAGATCTTTTAGCGGATGACGAATATCCATCAGGACAACAAGGCCCTTCAGGCACAGGCGTTTTTCCAGATATTCACCCAGAGCGCGCTGCCACTTGAGCTTCATCTCTTCAGGAACTTCTGCATAGCCGTAACCTGGCAGGTCCACCAGGCGCTTGCCCGGCGCGACTTCAAACAGGTTGATCAGCTGGGTACGGCCAGGCGTTTTAGAGGTACGCGCCAGGCTTTTCTGATTGGTCAGGGTATTCAGAGCGCTGGATTTCCCCGCGTTGGACCGGCCAGCAAATGCCACTTCAAGACCCGTATCGGCGGGTAAATGGCGAATATCAGGCGCACTGAGGATAAAATGCGTCTGGTGATAATTCAGGTTGGTCACGTGGTTGTCTCCAGAAATTCGTAACGTTGGGGGGATTATACCTGAACAGAGAGAAAAGGCTTTTCCCATCGGCAACCCGCCTGTAAGTAAAAACCCTGAGCTTTGTAAGAGATCTGCCATTTTTACTATGGGAGATTTAAGAAAAATCGCAGGGCTTAAGAAAATCAAAACGATTAAAATCAATCTATTAAGCTTTAGTCTTTGTCTGAAATTCTTAGATTAACGGCGTTTGTGGCTTGTACGTGAAGCCGGAAACGGTAAAGTAGCGTTCAACGGCGAGGATGCCGACAGGAACCGGACTCAAGGACGAGGGTCAGGAGCGCCAGGAGGCGAAGACAAAGGAAAGTCAGGAAGACGTACGCCTGGAGGCGTTTTAAAGGGACAAGGAACCTGTCACGGACGATATGCGCTAATGGATAAACAGGGTTAGTTGTAAGCAAACAGGGATTGTCAGACCCGTAATGGGTTGTGAGTCAGGAAAAAAGGCGACAGATTGCTCTGTCGCCTTTTTTCTTTGCTTGCTTTCTGCTAGATTTCGCCGCAATTCTATACTGAAGAAAACGACTTAAAGACAAAACACCATGAAAAAACCGACCTCCGCTGCAGGCGCTAAACGTCCTGCTAAAGCACGCCGCAAAACGCGCGAAGAACTGAATCAGGAAGCGCGCGATCGCAAACGCGATAAAAAGCATCGTGGTCATGCTGCGGGTAGCCGCGCGAGTGGCGGTACTTCGGGCGCGTCTGCGAAGAGCAAACAGCAGAAAGACCCGCGTATCGGCAGTAAAACACCTGTTCCATTAGGCGTGACCGATACCCCGGTCACCAGGCAGCACAAACCGAAGAGCGAGAAACCTATGCTTTCACCGCAGGCCGAGCTGGATATGCTGGAGAACGATGAGCGCCTGGACGCGCTGCTGGAACGTCTTGAAGAGGGCGAAGCCCTGAATGCTGAAGAGCAATCATGGGTTGATGCCAAACTGGATCGTATCGATGAACTGATGCAGCAGTTGGGTCTCTCCTATGACGACGAAGACGAAGATGAAGAAGAAGAAAAACAGGAAGATATGATGCGCCTGTTGAAAGGTGGAAACTAACATTTGCACCCGGCAGGCTCACTCGTCCTGCTTATAACCCTTCCGGTTATATGTTATCTGGTGTGGTTATTCGTTAAACTACGGCGGTTGTCGCGGCGACAGAAGTGGCTGCGCACCCGATTCGCGGCCCGCACAGGGGCCAGAACGGGCCGCCGTATACGAACGCGACACCAACGGAAGGAGTGAGCATGTCTGTACCAACTATCGACTGGGATCTGGCCCTCATCCAGAAATATAACTATTCCGGGCCGCGTTATACCTCTTACCCTACTGCGCTGGAGTTTTCTGACGCTTTTGGTCAAACCCAGTTTCAGCAGGCGGTAGCCCGATATCCTGACCGTCCGCTTTCTCTGTACGTTCATATCCCGTTCTGCCACAAGCTCTGCTATTTCTGCGGCTGCAATAAAATTGTGACCCGCCAGCAGCATAAGGCAGACCAGTATCTTGATGCGCTTGAGCAGGAGATCCTGCATCGTGCGCCGCAGTTTGCAGGCCGGCATGTCAGCCAGCTGCACTGGGGCGGCGGTACGCCAACCTATCTGAATAAAGCGCAAATCAGCCGCCTGATGACCCTGCTGCGGGATAACTTCTGTTTTAATGCGGATGCTGAGATCTCTATCGAAGTGGATCCGCGTGAAATCGAGCTGGATGTGCTCGATCACCTCCGCGCCGAAGGTTTTAACCGCTTGAGTATGGGCGTGCAGGACTTTAACAAGGAGGTCCAGCGCCTGGTCAACCGCGAGCAGGATGAAGCGTTCATCTTCGCCCTGCTGAACCACGCCCGGGAAATTGGCTTTACCTCCACCAATATCGATCTGATTTATGGCCTGCCGAAGCAGACGCCTGAGAGCTTTGCCTTTACGCTGAAGCGTGTCGCAGAGCTGAATCCGGATCGCCTGAGCGTCTTCAACTATGCGCATCTGCCAACGCTGTTCGCTGCCCAACGTAAGATCAAGGATGCCGACCTGCCTTCCGCCCAGCAAAAGCTGGATATTCTGCAGGAGACTATTACCTCGTTAACCCAGACCGGTTACCAGTTTATTGGCATGGATCACTTTGCCCGCCCGGATGACGAGCTGGCGATTGCCCAGCGCGAGGGTGTGCTGCACCGCAATTTCCAGGGTTACACCACCCAGGGCGACACGGATCTGCTGGGGATGGGCGTCTCGGCCATCAGCATGATTGGCGACTGCTATGCGCAAAACCAGAAAGAGCTGAAGCTCTACTATCAGCAGGTAGACGAAACCGGCAACGCCCTGTGGCGCGGCATTGCATTAACCCGCGACGACTGTATTCGCCGGGACGTGATCAAAGCGCTGATCTGTAATTTCCGTCTCGAATTTAGCGCGGTCGAAGCGCAGTGGGATCTCATCTTTAAAGATTACTTTGTGGAAGACATGAAGCTGCTGATGCCGCTGGCAAAAGACGGGCTGGTGGATATCACGGAGAATGCGATTGAGGTTACGCCGAAAGGGCGTCTGTTGATTCGTAATATCTGTATGTGCTTTGACGCTTATCTGCGGCAGAAAGCCCGTATGCAGCAGTTCTCGCGTGTGATTTAAGCCCCATTGCCGGGTGGCGGCTTCGCCTTACCCGGCCTACGAAAGCGCGAAATGTAGGCCGGGTAAGCGAAGTTCTAGCTAAACAACCCAACCAGCGCCGCACACAACACAGCGGCAACGGCCGTTTGCGGCGTATGGCTTTCGACTGCAGCGCCAGACAACATATTGATGATTGATTCCAGCATGATGATCCCCCCGTTTTCCCGGGCGAGATCATACTCAACTCATCGGAACAGTAAAGCGCAAAATAACACCAGTTTGCGTTTGATTAACTCTCTTTACACTGCCGGAGAGCATCACTCCATTCCCAGCTCTTTTAACTTACGCGTCAGGGTGTTGCGACCCCAGCCAAGCAGGCGTGCTGCCTCTTGTTTATGTCCCTGAGTATGGCGCAGCGCGGTGGTAAGAAGCGTGCGTTCCATCTCGGGCTGTGCCTCGGAGAGCAGATTTTGATGACCGGAACGCAGCGCGCGATCGGCCCATTGCGCCAGCAGCGTCGCCCAGCTATCGGGCAGGCTCTGCCCGGTACTGCTTTCCGGAACATGCGTTTCGAAAAGCTCTGGCGGGAGATCCTGAATCAATACTTCCTGACCAGCAGCCATCACCGTCAGCCAGCGACAGGTATTTTCCAGCTGGCGCACGTTGCCCGGCCAGGCCAGACGCGTTAAGGCCGCTTCGGTTTCGGGATGCAGCAGTTTGGCTTCGACACCCAGTTCGCGGGCGGCATCCTGCAGGAAATGGCGCGCCAGACGTGGGATATCTTCACGACGCTCGCGCAGTGGCGGGAGGTGAACGCGGATAACGTTCAGCCGGTGGAACAGATCCTCACGGAATTTCCCCTCCTGTACGCGCAGCTCCAGGTTCTGGTGGGTGGCGGCAATAATGCGCACATCCACTTTAACCGGCGCATAGCCGCCCACGCGGTAAAACTGGCCGTCTGCCAGCACGCGCAGCAGACGAGTCTGCACGTCGAGGGGCATATCCCCGATCTCATCCAGGAACAGCGTTCCGCCGTCGGCCTGCTCAAAGCGACCCTGACGGATAGTGTTGGCCCCGGTAAAGGCGCCTTTTTCATGGCCGAACAGCTCGGACTCAATTAAATCCTTGGGGATCGCCGCCATATTCAGGGCGATAAACGGGGCTTTCACGCGCGGGCTATGGCGATGCAGGGCATGCGCGACCAGCTCTTTCCCGGTACCTGACTCGCCGTTAATCAATACGCTGATGGAGGAGCGTGACAGACGACCAATGATGCGAAACACATCCTGCATCGCTGGCGCTTCGCCAATGATGTCGGTAGTGGGGCCGAAAACCGGGGCATTGCGCGGCTGCTGCTGCTCCTGATAGTGACTAATGGCGCGTTCAACCAGCGCCACCGCTTCGTCAATATCGAAGGGTTTTGGCAGATAATCGAATGCACCCTGCTGATAGGCGCTGACGGCCGCATCCAGATCGGAGTGGGCGGTCATTATGATGACCGGAAGCATCGGATGGCGCTGCTTAATCTGTTTTAACAGCGCCAGACCGTCCATTCCCGGCATACGGATATCGGACAGCAGCACATCCGGGGTTTTGGTGGTGAGGGCATCAAGCACCTCAGCACCACTTTCAAATGCGGTGCAGCTTAATCCTGCTCCGGTAAGCGCCCGTTCAAGCACCCAGCGGATGGAGCTATCGTCATCAACTACCCAGACTATCCCTCGTTGCATAACCTAACCCTCTATTTCCTGATTGGCAGGTAAACCGAAAACTCGGTATGACCCGGCCAACTGGTAAATTCAATTTTTCCGGAATGCTGATCTATCAAATTACGGGCAATTGATAAGCCAAGCCCGGTCCCGCCTTCACGGCCGCTGACCATCGGGTAAAACAGCGTGTCCTGTAAATGGGAAGGAATGCCCGGACCGTTATCTTCAACGTCGATACGTGCCGCCAGACGGTAGCGCGTGCCGTGCAGCGTCAGCTGGAACGCGGTACGGGTGCGCAGAATAATTTCTCCGCCTTCCGCGCCTAATGCCTGCAGCGCATTACGCACGATATTCAACAACACCTGCTCAATCTGGTCGGGATCGTGCGGCAGTTCCGGCAGGCTGGGATCGTAATCCCGAATCAGCCTGACGTTTTCCGGCAACTCCATCGAAACGAGTTTCACGACGCGCTCGGCCACTTTATGAATACTCTCGGTGACGTGCATGCCGGGTTGCTGCGGTCCTAACAGACGGTCCACCAGGTTACGCAGGCGATCGGCCTGCTCAATGATAACGTTGGTGTATTCCGCCAGCGCCGGGTCGGGCAGGGCTTTGGTGAGCAGTTGCGCCGCGCCACGCAGGCCGCCAAGTGGATTTTTGATCTCATGGGCGAGGCCACGTACCAGATCGCGGGCCGCAATCTGCTGGGCGTGCTGAAGCTGCTCCTGGCTCAGGCGGCGCTGGTTATCCATGGGCGCCATTTCCAGCAGAATGAGCCCCTCCGGCAGCCGCTGTGCGGTCAGGGACAGAATATGCGAGCGCCCGTCGATCACCAGCGTCACTTCGTTATCGGTAAAGCCTTGCCCCGCCTGCAGGCTCTCCTGCATCAGGCCGATATTCAGGGAGAAATAACTCAACAGCTCGGGCAGCGGCGCGCCATACAGTTTGCGCGAACTTTGCGCCAGTAACTGTTGGGCCGCGGGATTGGCGTAATGCACCGCCAGCTCGTCGTCGACCAGTAATATGCTGTTGATAAGAGAATTGAGGATCTGCCCAGCATCGGGCAGCGTGCCAGTTGCCATTCAGCAGTCTCCTGGAGTTGTTTGCACTATTTTAGTGCAGTATAGCGTTTCCGCGGTAAAAGGCGCGTGAGATCAGCGTGTTGACGGTGAAAAAAGCCCATCCGAAGATGGGCTGAAAAGTTTCCACGGCAACAAAAAAAAACGGCTATCAATCTCGCGCGGAAAAGGCCGCGCGACAGGGATTGAAAATTAGACGCTGTAGTACAGTTCGAACTCAACCGGGTGCGGCGTCATGCGAACGCGGTCGTTCTCTTCCATACGCAGTGCGATGTAAGCATCGATCGCTTCGTCAGTGAACACGCCGCCTGCAGTCAGGAACTCGCGGTCTTTGTCCAGCTCCAGCAGGGCTTCTTCCAGAGAACCTGCAACCTGTGGGATCTCTTTCGCTTCTTCTGGCGGCAGGTCGTACAGGTTTTTGTCCATTGCTTCGCCCGGATGGATCTTGTTCTTGATACCGTCAAGACCGGCCATCAGCAGCGCTGCGAAGCACAGGTATGGGTTAGCAGCCGGGTCCGGGAAGCGCACTTCAATACGACGCGCTTTCGGAGAAGCAACCACTGGAATACGGATAGAAGCAGAACGGTTACGGGCAGAGTACGCCAGCATAACCGGGGCTTCGTAGCCTGGGACCAGACGCTTATAAGAGTTGGTGGTTGGGTTCGCCAGGGCGTTGATCGCTTTAGCGTGTTTGATTACGCCGCCAATGTAGTGCAGAGCCTGCTCGGACAGACCTGCATACTTGTCGCCAGCGAACAGGTTAGTCCCGTTCTTGGACAGGGACATGTGGCAGTGCATACCGGAACCGTTGTCGCCAAACATTGGTTTTGGCATGAAGGTTGCGGTTTTACCGAAGCGGTGCGCAACGTTGTGAACAACGTATTTGTAGATCTGAATTTCGTCCGCTTTTTTGGTCATGGTGTTGAAACGGGTGGCGATTTCGTTCTGGCCAGCAGTTGCAACTTCATGGTGGTGCGCTTCAACAACCAGGCCCATCTCTTCCATGATCAGACACATGGTAGAACGGATGTCCTGTGAAGAGTCAACCGGTGGAACCGGGAAGTAACCGCCTTTAACGGCTGGACGGTGACCTTTGTTACCGCCTTCGTATTTGGTGGAGGAGTTCCATGCGCCTTCGATATCATCGATAGCAACGTGGGAACCGGAAGTGGTCGCACCAAAACGGATGTCGTCGAACAGGAAGAACTCTGGCTCTGGCCCGAACAGAACGGTGTCTGCGATGCCGGTGGAGCGCAGGTACTCTTCAGCGCGTTTAGCGATGGAGCGTGGGTCGCGATCGTAGCCCTGCAGCGTGCCTGGCTCGAGGATGTCGCAACGGATGATCAGGGTAGACTCTTCGAAGAACGGGTCAATGAGCGCGGTAGATGCGTCAGGCATCAGTACCATGTCGGATTCGTTGATACCTTTCCAGCCACCAATCGAGGAGCCGTCAAACATTTTGCCTTCTTCAAAGAATTCGGCATTTACCTGATGAGCAGGAATTGTGACGTGCTGTTCTTTACCTTTGGTATCGGTGAAGCGCAGATCAACAAACTTCACTTCATGTTCGTTCAGCATCGTCAAAACGTGTTCAGCGGACATACTTAACTCTCCAGATTGGTCATTGTCGTCGTGGTAACGAGGTCTTCAAATTCTGTATAAGGCAGGCGTGGGTGCCTTTTGTTGCCGTATTTTTTATAAAGCGAAATCTGTGCCAACTTTTAAAACACCCCAAAAAGGCGTTATCATGCGCACCATAGTGCAAAAGGGCTGCACCACGATGGTTTTGTTGCACCAGTATAGTGCTTCAATGTGAACATTGAGCACCACATTGGTGCAATTTACGTTAAAGTGCCCTTTTACCGCTCCGTGAAAGCGATCACAAAGCATCTCTGCGATACTTGTTTGCGGGGGATGTTTGTGATCCTGTTTTGTAGTGCGATTAATCCGTGTACAATAACGCGCTATTTCTAAATGCCTGAGGCAAAGTTGTGATCGAAAATCTGCGTAATATCGCCATCATCGCGCACGTTGACCATGGTAAAACTACCCTGGTTGATAAGCTGCTGCAGCAATCCGGTACGTTTGATGCACGTGCCGAAACTCAAGAACGCGTGATGGACTCCAATGATTTGGAGAAAGAGCGTGGGATTACCATCCTCGCTAAAAACACCGCGATCAAATGGAATGACTACCGTATCAACATCGTTGATACCCCAGGGCACGCCGACTTCGGTGGTGAAGTTGAGCGCGTGATGTCCATGGTGGATTCCGTGCTGCTGGTGGTTGACGCATTTGACGGCCCAATGCCGCAGACGCGCTTCGTAACCAAAAAAGCATTCGCCCATGGCCTGAAGCCAATCGTGGTAATCAACAAAGTTGACCGTCCTGGCGCACGTCCTGACTGGGTTGTTGATCAGGTCTTCGACCTGTTCGTTAACCTGGACGCGACCGACGAACAGCTGGACTTCCCGATTGTTTACGCTTCTGCGCTGAACGGTATCGCGGGTCTGGACCACGAAGACATGGCTGAAGACATGACCCCGCTGTACCAGGCGATTGTTGATCATGTTCCGGCACCGAACGTCGATCTCGACGGCACCCTGCAGATGCAGATCTCTCAGCTCGACTACAACAACTACGTTGGTGTCATCGGCATTGGTCGTATCAAGCGCGGTAAAGTGAAGCCTAACCAGCAGGTCACTATCATCGATAGCGAAGGCAAAACCCGTAACGGTAAAGTCGGTAAAGTACTGACTCACCTGGGTCTTGAGCGTATCGAGAGTGACATCGCTGAAGCGGGCGACATCATCGCGATCACCGGTCTGGGCGAGCTGAACATCTCCGATACCATTTGCGACACGCAAGCGGTTGAAGCGCTGCCAGCCCTGTCTGTTGATGAACCTACCGTAACCATGTTCTTCAACGTCAACACCTCTCCGTTCTGTGGTAAAGAAGGTAAGTTCGTTACCTCTCGTCAGATCCTTGACCGCCTGAACAAAGAGCTGGTGCACAACGTTGCGCTGCGCGTTGAAGAAACGGAAGACGCTGACGCATTCCGCGTTTCCGGTCGTGGTGAGCTGCACCTGTCAGTTCTGATCGAAAACATGCGTC
Source organism: Leclercia adecarboxylata (assembly GCF_023639785.1). Classification (NCBI taxonomy): domain Bacteria; kingdom Pseudomonadati; phylum Pseudomonadota; class Gammaproteobacteria; order Enterobacterales; family Enterobacteriaceae; genus Leclercia; species Leclercia adecarboxylata. The sequence continues at coordinate 4,619,258 of NZ_CP098325.1, read as the reverse complement.
GTGAAGGCTTCGAGATGGCGGTTTCCCGTCCGAAAGTTATCTTCCGCGAAATCGATGGCCGTAAACAAGAGCCGTTCGAAAACGTAACGCTGGACGTCGAAGAGCAACACCAGGGTTCTGTAATGCAGGCACTGGGTGAGCGTAAAGGCGACCTGAAAAACATGAATCCAGATGGCAAAGGCCGCGTACGTCTCGACTACGTGATCCCAAGCCGTGGCCTGATCGGCTTCCGTTCAGAGTTCATGACCATGACTTCCGGTACCGGTCTTCTGTACTCCACCTTCAGCCACTACGACGACGTTCGTCCGGGCGAAGTTGGCCAGCGTAACAACGGCGTGCTGATCTCTAACGGTCAGGGCAAAGCGGTTGCGTTCGCACTGTTCAGCCTGCAGGATCGCGGTAAGCTGTTCCTGGGTCACGGCGCAGAAGTTTACGAAGGCCAGATCATCGGTATTCACAGCCGTTCTAACGATCTGACTGTAAACTGCCTGACCGGTAAGAAACTGACCAACATGCGTGCGTCCGGTACTGACGAAGCAACGGTTCTGGTTCCACCGGTTAAGATGACTCTGGAGCAGGCTCTGGAATTCATCGATGACGACGAACTGGTAGAAGTAACGCCAACTTCTATCCGTATCCGTAAACGTCACCTGACTGAGAACGATCGTAAACGCGCAATGCGCGGTGCGAAAGAAGAGTAATACGGTCAATCCGTTAGCCGGGTAAGCCCATGCGCCACCCGGCAAGTAAAAAGCCGCTGATCCCTCAGCGGCTTTTTTATGGCGAAGGGCTGGTAGCTGATACCTGCTTTTCCGAGCCGTACGTCATAGCAACGTTCGTTGATTGATTTTTCCTTTTTCCAATCTCCTCGATAATAAAAGCGAAGCGTGCTTCGTTGAGCTTATAAAAGAATCCCATAGTGATGGCGGCGATAACCGCCAGGCCGCAAGGCCAGAGAAAAATGAGCTGACGCAGCCCCAACAGCGTGCTGGCGCTTTGCAACGCATGGGGAACGTAGCCGATCTGGGTCAGCATGATACCGGGCAAGAAACCGGCGAGCGCCGCGGAGATTTTGCGCGAAAAGGTATAGCCGGTATACACCGATCCTTCGGCGCGAATGCCGGTTTTCCATTCGCCGTAATCGACGGTATCCGGCACCAGCGCCCAGTTCAGGCTGTTCACAAACGCCGTGCCGAAAAAGGCCATACAAGAAAACAGCACGAACAGCAGGGAGCTGGTCCCCCAGAAGAAGTTCAGCACGTCACCCACCGCCCATAGCGCCAGCCCGCCCAGATAGACCGGCTTCTTGCCAAAGCGTTTCACCGCGCCGGGCACCAGAAACACGCCGACCAGAATGCAACCCATGCTGAAAAAGCCCATCCATGACAGCAGATGCAGATCGTTCAGCACGTACTGGGTGTAATAGACCTGAATCGCCAGCTTGATGTTAAACGCGGCGAGGGTACACAGGTTGGCGATGCACAGCACCAGCAGCGGCGGATTGCGGAAAATCGCGCAGAATGATTTCAGAATGCCGGGTTTATGGTGATCGGGCGTGAGCTCCACATAGCGCTCTTTCACGCCGCTGTAGCACCACCACATACAGAACAGACCGCCGGTGACGAATACCAGCGCCGCCACCAGATAGCCGAGGGAGGGCTGGCTGACGAACAGCGCCTGAATGGGCATAAAGCCAACGGTGCAGAGCAACAGCCCCACGGTTGCGCCGCCCTGACGCCACGCCGCAAGCTGCGCGCGCTCGTTCGGGTTTTTGGTGATGGCCGGGACCATCGCACCGTAGGCGCAATTCATCAGGCTATAGCAGAGGCCAAACATCATGAAGAGCACGGTAGCGAGCGCCGTTTTCACCGTCAGGCTAAAGTCGTTAGCCATAAACTGTGCCGCTGCAACCAGCGCGACGGGTACCGATGCATAGAGAATAAAGGGGCGGAATTTCCCCCTGGCGCCAATATTGCGTCGGGAGTCCAGCAGCACGCCGGTCAGCATGTCGGTAAAAGCGGTGAAAAACTTCGCGACCAAAAAAATAATGCCGCCATAAAAGGCTGGCATGCCCAGCTCGTCGGTGTAGAACTTCAGCAGATACAGCGTGCCAATACACAGCATCAGATTCGAGCCAAAATCGCCCATCCCATAGGCGCACTTCTCTCGCAGGCTCAACTTCAGTGTTAACGGATCAGGAGTATGTGTCATGGTCGATCCTCAGAGCGCCCCGCAGGACGCTCGCTCAAGTCATTTATGCTGTACGTTTGCGCAGTTCGATCTCTTCCACGATGCGCACATACATCTTCTCGTTGAGGTTGTAGAAGCAGCCCATCGCCACGATGGTGATGACCGCCAGCAGGCTGGGGTAGATGAAAATCAGCTGCCGCAGCCCTTCAACCGTTCCGGCGGACTGCACCACGTTGGGCACATAACCGATTTGCGTAAGCATGATGCCGGGGAAGAAGCCCGCCAGCGCCTGCGAAACCTTCCGGAAGAAGGTGAAGCCGGTGTAGACCGTCCCCTCAGAGCGCACTCCTGTGCGCCACTCGCCGTATTCCACGGTATCGGACACCAGCGCCCAGTTCAGGCTGTTCACAAACGCGGAACCGAAGAACGCCAGGCAGGAGAACGCCACAAAGCTTACCGAGCCGCCGCCGAAGAAGTAGTTGAGCAGATCGCCCGCCACCCAAATCATCAGCCCGCTGATGTAGACCTTTTTCTTTCCAAAACGCCGCACTGCGCCGGGCATCATAAAGACGCCGATAAAAATACAGCCCATGCTGAAGAAGCCCATGTACGACAGCAGGATCGGGTCGTTCAGTACGTACTGCGTGTAGTAAACCTGGATAGCGAGCTTGACGTTAAAGGCACCCAGCGTGCACAGGTTAGCGATGCACAGGATAAACAGCGGACGGTTCCCGGCGATGGCGCGAAACGACTGCAATAGCCCTGGTTTTTGCGTCGCATTAACCGGCTGCGTCTCGACGTAGCGCTCGGTCACGCCCTTATAGCACCACCACATAAAGAACAGCCCGAACAGCGAGAAAAGCGTGGCGGCAAAGATATAGCCAAGCTGGTCGTTGCCCTCGATAAGGTTCATCACCGGCACAAAACCCACGGTGCAGAGCAGCAGGCCAAGCGTGGCGCCACCCTGACGCCAGGCGGCCAGCGAGGCGCGCTCGTCCGGGTTTTTGGTAATGGCGGGCACCATCGCGCCGTAAGAGCAGTTCATCATGCTGAAGAACAGGCCGTACAGCATAAACAGCACCGTTGCCATCACCGTTTTGCCGGTGATTTCGAACGGCGTGCCGACGAAGTTGGCAATCGCCAGCAAGGTCACCGGAAAGGCGGCATACAGTACGAACGGGCGGAATTTGCCTTTCGGGCCGATGTTGCGCCGGGAGTCGAGCATGATCCCGGTGCCCATATCGGTGAAGGCGGTAAAGAACTTGGCAATCAGGAAGATGATCCCGCCGTAGGTCCCTGGCAGGCCCAGCACGTCGGTATAAAATTTCAGCAAATAGAGCGTGCCGATATCCAGCAGGATGTTCGAGCCGAGATCGCCCATCCCATAGGCGAGTTTTTCTTTAAACGGCAGGCGCAGGGTTGCCGGATCGGAAGTATGTTGACTCATCATTGTTCTCCGTCTGCCCGCAGGTTGCCCTGCGGGCGAGCCTTATCAGATATGACGTAAGGTGCCAAACAGATCTGCCCATTCGCTTTGCTGGCGGTAGAAGACCGGCGGTTTGCCGAGCGGGGCATCAACGGTCACCTCACCGCCCTGGCAGGTTTCACCCGTCCACGCATTCACCCAGCTGTCCTGCGGCAGATAGAGCGTCCAGTCGCGGCGGCCCTCTTCATGAACCGGTGCCACCAGCAGATCGCGGCCAAACAGATACTGGTATTTCAGCGTGTAGGTGCGCGCATCGTCTTCATAGTGCAGGAACAGCGGGCGCATCACCGGCAGGCCGCTTTTCGCGTTCTGCGCGACGGCGGCTTTGATATACGGCTTCAGGGTGGTAAACACGGTGGTCATGCGCGCGAAATGCGCGATGGTTTCGGCGTCGCCGTCGAACTGCCAGTTATCGCCGGGGCGGTTGCCTTCGTGGGTACGCATCATCGGCGTAAAGGCGCTGAAATCGCACCAGCGCAGCAGCAGCTCTTTACTGCGTTTCATCTCGAACAGGGTGGTATAGCCGCCGATGTCGCTGTGGTGCAGCCCGTGACCGGTCATCGCCAGAGAGAGCGCCGCAGGCACCACCGACGCCAGACCATCGTCCAGGCTCCAGTCGACGTTCTGATCCCCTGCCCACATCATCACCGAGTGCTTCTGGCTGCCGGTGTAGCCCGCGCGCATGAAGAAGAGGATCTCGCCTAGCTTGCCGGTCTCTTCAAGCGCCTCGTAATTACATTTCGCCCACAGAGCCGGCCAGGCGTTATGCATAACCTCCGCGCTGACGCCGTTGTGCAGGAAGGTGTCGGTCGGCAGATATTCCCCGAAATCGGCCATCCAGCCGCCGCAGCCCAGTTCGATCAGATTCTTTTTGATGACCTCTTTGTACCAGCCGTAGGCTTCCGGGTTGGTCAGATCGATAACGCCCGCATAGAACTCGCCGAACTCAACGTGGTAGTCCTTGCCGTCGGCATTTTTGGTCAGATAGCCGCGTTTTGCCGCCTCTTCGCAGAGATCTTTGTCGCTGGCGACGTACGGGTTGATGTAGGAGAGGAACTGCACCCCTTCCTGTTTCCACTGCGTAATACGCTCATCAAGCTGCGGATACAGCTCGCTGTTCCACTTCCAGTTCCACATCACGCGTTTGCCGAAGGAGGTCATGCGGATACCGGACCAGTCCTGCGCCCAGATGCCGTTCACCTTCACCCCGCCCTGGCGCATGGCGTCGAGCTTCTGCTGACACACCCCGGTGCCGCCCTGAATGCCCAGCGTCACGCCGTCGTAAACCCAGTCCGGCAGCTCCGGCTGACGCCCCAGCAGGCCGGTGAGTTTTTCCAGCAGATCGACGTAGGTTTCCGCACATTCGAAGCGCAGCGTGGCGTTATCTTCCCAGAACGCCAGTTCGTGGAAATCCGGCGCACTGAAGTCGAAGTTCATGTAGCAGCTGTTATCCACGTGGCAGTAGTACTTCTGGGTGCTCACGAAGGTAGGCTGGGGGAAGAAGGTCCAGTAATAATCGCCGCCCGCGTTCTCTTTGCAGTCGGCCTGCCAGGTTACGTAGGTCTGCTTATTGCGGCCCACCCCCTGTTCGCTGGTCCACAGCGGGAACGGCTTGCCGCGCAGATCAAAATACGAGAACTGCTCGCCGCAGCCGTAGATATGATCTTCAGGCTGGGCCGCCAGCCGCAGCCAGATGCGGTTGTGACAGGTGGCATCATTTTTCAGCTTCAGCTCCAGACGGCCTTTTTCATCCACGCCCACCAGCAGCGTCGCGCTCACCGCATCGCCACGGGTAAAGCGGATCGCCCAGCCTGCGCTTTGCTGTGTAACGGTCGCGTCCGTCAGGGCGATTTTTTCGTTGAGCCTGTCTTTGATGCTGAAGTTGCCGCGAAACATTTCGATATCGGCAACGCCCGCGCCGATCCACAGGCAAGGTTCATCGGTGGAGTGGGACAAAATCAGACGGTCCTGCCAGCGCAGGGTGAAGCCATGTTCGTTATTTTTCAGATCAATATTGTGTAGGGTACGCATAGAAAACTCCGTCTTTATTATTTGGCCTGGCTATCCAGTAATCCGGCGGCTACGGCAGGGGCTAAGCCCGGGGCCAGCGGCAGGCGGGGGATCACCAGGCAGTGCAGCAGATGGTAAATATCCTGCTTGCCGTCCCAGACTTTGGTGGTCACCTCGTTGTTGGTATCCAGCTCCTGCCACCAGGATCCGTTCTCGTAATCCATCAGGTATTTGATGCAGTAATCCCACCATTTCTGATACCAGGCTTCGTACTGCGCCTCGCCGGTTACGGTGTAGAGCGCATACGCTGTGCCCATCGCCTCGACGATCGGCCAGCGCACGCGTTCGCGCACAATAGGCTTGCCGTCCCAGCCAACGGAGTAGACGAACCCATCCGCGCCGTCTGGCGCCCAGGCATCGCGGATGGTGGCGTGGAACAGTCCTTTTGCGTCTTCCAGCAGCCACGCAGGTGGGGTTTCAAAGCGGGCTTCCAGCGCGGCGCGCAGGTGCAGCATCAGGCGGCCCCACTCAATCCAGTGCCCCGGTGTGCCGCCGTAGGCGCGAAAACGGTGGGCGGGATTATCGATGTTGTAGTCGCGGATCGGGTTCCAGTTGGTATCGAAATGCTCGTTAACGCGATACTCACCTTTGCGTGCCACGTCGTGAATAATCACCGAGGCGATGCGCAGGGCGCGGTCGAGCCATTTCCGGTCGTGGGTCACGTCATAGACGATGAGGAAGGCTTCCACGGCGTGCATGTTGGCATTACCGCCACGGTAATCTTCCGTTTTGCTGAAGGCTTTATCCCAGGATTCCAGGCACATCTGCTCCTGTTCGCTCCAGAAGTAGCGCTCAATCACCTCAATGGCGTCGTCCAGCAGCCTGCGCGCCTGCGGGTGTCCGGTGGTAACGGCGCTCGCCGCGCCCAGCAGCACGAAGAAGTGCTGATAGCCCTGCTTGGAGGCATCCATCACCCCTTCGTCGTTAACGCAGGCGTACCAGCCGCCGTGCTGTTTGTCGCGCAGTGGGCCGTTCAGGGCATTGATGCCGTGCTCAACCAGGGCATACGCACCGGGACGACCCATGTTCGCCGCCACTGCATAAACGTGCAGCATACGGGCGGTGATCCAAAGATGCGTGCCCATATCGCTGCGCACCTGCCCGTTATTGCCCAGCCAGCCGAAGCCGGTCGGTACGGCGGCGTTTTTACCGAAATCAAGAATGCGGTCGGTCTCTTGTTCGAGCCAGCGGTTATGGCTCAAGGTGTTAAACCATTTCATGTTCGGGTCCTCTCTTAGCGGCGGGCCATCATTTCGTCGACGATCTCACCCAGACGCTGCAGTTTCGGTACAGAAACATCGCGAAGCATCAGATCGGTATCCGGCAGGCCAATCACCGAGGACCAGACGGCGCGCCCGGCTAAAAAGCCCGATGCCCCCGCCTGCATGGCAACACTCACGGCGCGTGGGAATAACTTATCGTCCACACCGGACGAGAGGATCACCCACGGCATGGCGATGTGCTCGTTCAGCTTCTGCGAGGCCGCCAGCAGCGCCTGCTGCGTGCCTTTACCGAACAGCGGCATCTCCACTTTGTAGAGGTCGGCACCGCTGTCCCCCAGCTCTTTGGCCGCGTCGATAATTGCCTGCTCGCGGTCAAATGCGGCACCGCGACGTGGCGGGCGCACCACCGGCTCGATAATGCTCAGCAGGCCGTTGTCGTGGCACAGCGAATTAAATGCCTTCACCATCTCAAGACGCTGCTGCGGATCTTCATCGCTGCGCCACAGCACCAGCAGCTTCAGCGCCTTGCCGCCATCGCGTTTGACGGCCTGCGCGTCGACGTTCTTGTCGATTGTCACGCTGTCGACGGGAATGCCGTTTCCCGGAATAAACTCGTCGGCCGCCACAATCATCGCGCAGCTTTTGGCCACCGCCTGCTGCTCCACAATCTGGCGGTAGCAAAACTGTTGGTCGACGAGGATCGCAGAGGCGTATGGCGACAGAATTTTCGCCGCATTGACCTTAAAATCCGTCAGATGCTGGTCAGTGACCGGCACCGGCGCGCCTGCCGCGGCAAACATCAGGCGCATCGCTTCGCGCTGGTCGACGGCCAGCATCGCAAAACCGCCGGAAGGTCGGGTGATATCTTTCAGGGTGTAGATCGTCATTACTCAGTCCTTTCGTATCAGTGTGATTTTTTCAGCCCGGCAGATGCGCGAACCTGTTCGAGAATGGCTGTCCAGTCTTCGCGCCCGCGCCCGGCGGCGCGTGCCTGGTTGTAAACTTCGCGGGAGGCGGCACCCAGCGGCATCGGGACGTGGAGCTGGTTGGCTACGTCCAGGGCGATCCCCAGATCTTTATGTGCAAGGTCGATCATGAAGGCGGGTGAAAGATCCCCTTTCAGCACCTTGTTCGGCCATGAGGTGGTGAAGTGCCCTTTGCCCGCAGGGGTGCCGCTCATTACCTTCAGCGCCACCTCAAAGGAGAGGCCGAGGGCTTCACAGAGCACGGCCGCCTCGGCAGATAAGGCGTTTAGCGCGATGCTCATGTAGTTATTGATAAGCTTTACGCGAATGCCCATGCCCGGCCCACCGGCGTTGATAAGCTCATTACCCATCGCCATTAACACGGGGGTGGCGCGCTCAACCTGCTCCGCCGTGCCGCCTGCCAGCAGGAGCAGAGTACCGGCGATGGCGTGGTCTGAAGTGCGTCCGACAGGCACGTCCATCAGGCTGAAACCACGCTCAGCCATGTCACGGATCAGGGCGTCGGTCTGCAGGGGATGAATGGTGGACATATCGATCACCAGCGCGTCGCGGGATAAGCCTTCGCAAACGCCGTGTTCCCCAAACAGCACGCTACGCACCAGGTCGCCGTTGGGCAGCATGGTGATGACGAACTCGGCGTCTGTTGCGGCCTGCGCGGGTGTTGCCGCCGCCTTCGCGCCGCTTTCCACAAGCGACTGAACCGCCTGCGGATTCACATCAAAGACCTGAAGCTGGTGGCCCTGTTGCAACAGATTCTTCGCCATTGGCGCGCCCATCTGCCCTAAACCGATAAATGCGATTGCTGACATGCCTCTCTCCTGTCATATCGTGTCAATTTTTGCGCGTTTTTGTTGTCTGTTTTTGATCGTATTTGTAATTTATAGTCAAAAAATAGACATGGGTCACTTTTTAAACATTTGGTGAAATTAAAATGAGCGCAACAGAAAACGCAGAAGGAATCACCATGACTCGCATCGTTTGTGTCGGCATTACCGTGCTGGATCGCATCTGGTATCTCGATGATCTACCGAAAGAAGGTGGGAAATATGTCGCAAAAGATTATACGGAGGTGGGCGGTGGCCCGGCTGCTACGGCGGCGGTGGCGGCGGCAAAACTGGGGGCTGAGGTGGATTTTATTGGCCGGGTGGGGGACGACGATACCGGGGCAAGATTGCTCACGGAGCTGGAATCCCTGGGGGTGAACACCCGCTATACGCGCATAGTGAAAGGTGCCCGCTCGTCCCAGTCCGCCGTGCTGGTGGATGCAGACGGCGAACGCGTTATTGCCAACTATCCCAGCCCGGATCTTCCTGCTGCGGCAGACTGGCTGCATGAAATCGACTTTTCTCAGTGGGATATTGTATTAGCAGACGTGCGCTGGCATGAGGGGGCCAGACAGGCGTTCACACTCGCCCGCCAGCAGGGCGTGCCCACCCTGCTTGATGCGGATGTTACCCCGCAGGATATCGCGGAGTTGATTGCTATAAGCGATCACGCCGCCTTCTCTGCACCGGGACTGCGGCGTTTAACACAGCTGAACGACGCAGAAGAGGCGCTGAAAAAAGCACAAACGCTCACAAATGGACATGTGTATGTCACGCAGGGCCGCGACGGCTGCTTCTGGCTGGAAAACGGCGCGGTATGTCATCAGCCTGGCTTTGAGGTGAAAGTCGTTGATACCACCGGGGCGGGAGATGTTTTCCACGGTGCGCTGGCGGTCAGCCTGGGGCAAAAGGGCACGCCGTTAGAGGCCGTACGCTTTGCCAGCGCTGTTGCGGCACTGAAATGTACGAAGTCCGGCGGACGGGCGGGTATACCCGACTGTGATCAAACCCGCTCTTTTTTGTCACTTTTTGTATAAAATGCGGGGCGTGATGGTTTTCAGAGGACAGCCCATGACTCTTACCGAACTGACCGGCAACCCGCGCCACGATCAACTGCTGACGCTGATAGCCGATCGTGGCTATATGAATATCGATGAACTGGCGCAACTGTTGGATGTCTCCACGCAAACGGTGCGCCGGGATATTCGCAAGCTGAGTCAACAGGGGCTGATTACGCGTCATCATGGTGGCGCGGGTAGGGCATCCAGCGTGGTTAACACCGCCTTCGAGCAGCGCGAAGTCTCAATGACCGAAGAGAAGCGGGCGATAGCCGAAGCCATCGCCGACTACATTCCCGATGGCTCAACCATTTTTATTACCATTGGGACGACGGTTGAGCATGTTGCCCGGGCGCTGCTCAACCATAATCATCTGCGCATCATCACCAACAGCCTGCGGGTCGCGCACATTCTTTATAAGAACCCTCGCTTTGAGGTTATGGTACCCGGCGGCACGCTTCGCCCGCACAATGGGGGCATAATCGGGCCTGCCGCTACAGCGTTCGTCTCTGGCTTTCGCGCTGATTATCTGGTGACCAGCGTCGGTGCGATTGAGCAAGACGGGGCGATGATGGAGTTCGATGTCAATGAAGCCAGCGTGGTGAAAACCATGATGTCCCACGCCCGGCACATCTTACTGGCGGCCGATCATACGAAATACCACGCCTCTGCTGCGGTTGAAATTGGTAACGTAGCGCAGGCGACGGCGCTCTTTACCGACGAACTGCCCGGCTCTGCGCTACAAACGCACCTTAAATCGAGCAAAGTTGAAATCATTGAAGTCAATTCAAACGACGAACAGCAGGCAGGTTAATCCTCTCCCGGTCCGATGGTGAACGTCGGGCCGTTCCTTTCTTTAAGCTGAAGCTGGCGCATAGCCAAACATCTTCTTTCCCGCTACAGTTACTTTTCACGGCGAAAAGGAGAAATACATGCTCTATATCTTTGATTTAGGAAACGTAATCGTCGATATCGATTTCAATCGTGTGCTGGGTGCATGGAGTAATTTCAGCCGCGTTCCGCTGGCCACGCTAAAGCAAAGTTTTACCATGGGCGAGGCTTTCCACCAGCATGAGCGCGGGGAAATAACCGATGAAGTCTTTGCCGAAAAGCTCTGCCAGGAGATGGCGCTTTCGCTCAGTTACGAACAATTTTCCCACGGCTGGCAGGCGATCTTTGTCGGCATCCGTCCTGATGTGATTACCATCATGCACAAACTGCGCGAGCAGGGGCATCGGGTGGTGGTGCTCTCCAATACCAACCGTCTGCACACCACCTTCTGGCCGGAAGAGTATCCCGACGTGAAAGCGGCAGCTGACAAGATCTATCTCTCCCAGGAGATGGGAATGCGTAAGCCGGAGGCGCGCATCTACCAGGCCGTTTTGCAGGCCGAAGGATTCTCAGCCGCGGATGCCGTCTTTTTTGACGATAACGTCGATAATATAGAGGGAGCTAACCAGCTGGGTATCACGTCAATTCTGGTGACCGGAAAACAGACGATACCTGACTATTTTGCGAAGCAGTTATGCTAAAAAACGTTCATCAAAAAGCCAGCCACCACACCAGGCCGTTTCGCGCGTGGCTAAAACTCCTCTGGCACCGCATCGATGAGGACAATATGACGACGCTGGCAGGCAATCTTGCCTACGTGTCGCTGCTCTCTCTTGTGCCGCTGGTGGCAGTCATCTTTGCGCTTTTTGCCGCTTTTCCGATGTTTTCAGATGTCAGCCTGCAGCTCCGGCATTTTGTCTTTGCCAACTTCATGCCGGCAACCGGCGATGTCATTCAGAATTACATTGAACAGTTTGTTGCTAACTCCAGCAAGATGACGGCGGTAGGCGCGTGTGGGCTCATCGTCACCGCACTGCTGTTGATGTATGCCATTGATAGTGCGCTGAATACTATCTGGCGCAGCACCCGCGCACGTCCGAAAATTTATTCGTTTGCGGTTTACTGGATGATCCTGACTCTGGGACCGTTGCTGGCCGGGGCCAGCCTGGCGATCAGCTCCTATCTGCTCTCGTTACGCTGGGCAAGCGAACTCAACAGCGTGATTGACGATGTGCTGCGCATCTTCCCGCTGCTGCTCTCGTGGCTCTCTTTCTGGCTGCTTTACAGTATTGTTCCAACCACGCGCGTGCCTAACCGGGATGCCATGGTGGGGGCGCTGGTTGCCGCTTTGCTGTTTGAACTGGGCAAGAAAGGGTTCGCGCTTTACATCACCATGTTCCCTTCATATCAGCTGATTTATGGCGTACTGGCGGTGATCCCCATCTTATTCCTCTGGGTTTACTGGACGTGGTGTATCGTCTTGCTTGGCGCAGAAATTACTGTCACTCTCGGGGTATACCGCGAGCTAAAAAAAGCAGCAGAAGCCGAAAAACAACGAGAAGCAGACCAACCATGATTGCATTAATTCAACGCGTATCCCGTGCCAGCGTCACCGTGGAGGGGGAAGTGACGGGTGAAATTGGTCCGGGACTTTTAGTCCTGTTAGGTGTCGAAAGGGATGACGACGAGCAGAAAGCCAACCGCTTATGCGAGCGCGTGTTGGGCTACCGCATCTTCAGCGATGCGGATGGCAAGATGAACCTTAACGTCCAGCAGGCGGGTGGTAGCGTGCTGGTGGTTTCACAGTTTACGCTGGCGGCCGATACCGAGCGCGGCATGCGCCCTGGCTTCTCTAAAGGGGCCGCGCCGGATCGGGCAGAAGCGCTCTATGACTATTTTGTCGAGCGTTGCCGCCAGCAAGAGATGCATACACAGACCGGACGATTCGCTGCAGATATGCAGGTTTCGCTGGTTAATGATGGCCCTGTCACTTTCTGGCTCCAGATATGAGTGAGCTGACGGTATGGCCGCGGGTAACCAGAGAGAGTACAGCTATGTATCACCTTAGAGTACCGCAAACAGAAGAAGAATTAGCGCTTTACTACCAGTTCCGTTGGGAGATGCTGCGTAAGCCATTGCATCAGCCGAAAGGGTCGGAGCGCGACGCCTGGGACGCGATGGCGCATCACCAGATGGTGATGGATGAAGAGGGCAACCTTGTCGCCGTAGGGCGACTGTATATCAATGCCGATAACGAAGCCTCTATCCGCTTTATGGCGGTACACCCTTCCGTGCAGGATAAAGGTCTTGGCACGCTGATGGCGATGACGCTGGAGTCCGTGGCCCGTCAGGAGGGCGTAAAGCGCGTCACCTGTAGCGCGCGTGAAGACGCGGTGGAGTTCTTTGCCAAGCTGGGCTTTATTAACCAGGGCGAAATCACCGCCCCACAAACTACCCCGATTCGTCACTTCCTGATGATTAAGCCCATCGCCTCGCTGGATGATATTTTGCATCGCGCCGACTGGTGTGGTCAGCTGCAGCAGGCCTGGTATCAGCATATCCCCTTGAGTGAAAAGATGGGGGTGCGTATTCAGCAGTACACCGGGCAAAAATTTATCACCACCATGCCGGAGGTTGGTAACCAGAATCCGCATCACACCCTGTTTGCCGGCAGCCTGTTCTCGCTGGCGACGCTCACCGGCTGGGGCCTTATCTGGCTAATGCTGCGCGAACGCCATCTGGGTGGCACCATTATTCTGGCCGACGCCCATATCCGTTACAGCCGTCCCATTATCGGCAAACCGAGCGCTGTGGCTGATTTGGGCTCGCTGAGCGGCGATCTTGATCGCCTGGCGCGTGGCCGTAAAGCCCGCGTGCAGATGCTGGTGGAGTTGTTCGGTGACGAGACCCCAGGCGCGGTATTTGAGGGAACCTATATCGTGCTGCCCGCGAAGCCGTTTGGCGCGTATGAAGAGGGCGGTAACGAGGAAGAGTAATCTTCTGGTATGAGAGTTACCCTACGTGAAGGGGTAACTCTCATTTTAAAACCAGCCCGTTGGTTTAAAAACGGTAGCCCATGCCGACGTTAAAACCATTGATCGATTTGTTGCGATCCAGTTTTGCTTTGGTGCCTTCATAGCCGAAATTAATTGAGAGCGCATTGAACGGGTTCATTACCATTCCGACGCCCCACGCAAAAGAAGCTGATTTTTCAGAAATACCATTATGGTTTACTTCATTATTACCGTAATTAACCCAACGGGTATTTCCGGTCGCTTTGACCCATGCTGTACCACCGACGGCATAGAAAGAGACGTAATCATTCAGACGATACGCCGGGCCCGCCAGTAAAGAGTAATAATTGAGATCTATATCATTATGAACAATGTCGCTGGCGGCTAAATAATCCTGCTTTGCGTGCGCCTTCATCCAGGAGAACGAGCCAAGAAGGCTCAGCGGTGAGCCGAATTCATAGCGATATTGGGCATTTACGCCGTTCAGATTGTCAAAGCCATGCACTTCGCTGTGCGCAAAACCAACAGAAAAAGTGTGATGGTTTGCCAGTGCCAGACTGCTGCTGAGGGAGGCGGTCAGTAAAATCGCCAGAGAAATTTTATTCATTGATATAATCCATTAATCAAAGAAGTTAGATAATTAATAATAATGAGAGGTGAATGTGATTATTTTTCTTCCTTTATCACATTGCTTTGGGCGATTTATTCTGATGTGCAAATTTGAATGGCGCAAATGCTAATTACTTTATTGTAAAGATGGTTTTGCTTAATTTATTCCCGTTCCGGAATTGCACTGGCAGGCGCAACAGCGGCCACTCGCCATGCGATATCCCGAATAACATCTCGTGCCGCCTGGCTAATACCGCCGAGTTGAAAGAAACCGTGGATCACTCCAGACCAGCGCTGACAGGTACAGTTCACGCCTTGCTCGGTCAAATGATGATGCAACGCTTCGCCTTCATCACATAACGGGTCAAACTCAGCGGTGATGATATGGGTCTTTGGCAGGCCATTAAAATCATCCCGCCACAGTGGGCTTGCTTCAGGGTGTTGCCGTGCGGTATGGGAAAGGTACATGTCGTAGCCGCTTAGCAGCGTGTCGCGGGTAATAACGTAGTCTGAACCATTGCGGGTGTAACTTTCAAACCAGGCCGTTGCGTCGAGCATTGGATAGATAAGGATCAGCTGCGCGGGCTGCCACAGAGCTGTTGTCTTGAGCCTTAGCGACGTTATCAGTGCCAGATGCCCGCCCGCACTGTCTCCACACAGCGTGATGCGGTTTTTATCTACACCAAACCGTTCGGCGTTTTGCCAGACAAGGCTGGCACCTTTCTCCGCGTCATCATGTGCAGCCGGGAAGGTGTGCTCAGGTGCAAGACGGTATTGCACCGCAATAACCCGGCAGTTGCCGTAATACGCCAGCTGACGCAGCTGGTTATCATGAGTATCAAAGCCGCCACTGACAAAGCACCCGCCGTGATAGTAGACAACGGCGGGCAGCGTTTCAGGGGCATTGAGCGGCGAGAAGATACGAAAAACGATTCCGTCGAGCTCCAGCGTTGCCATCTGAACACGCGTTTCCCTCTCTCCGGCAAGCACCGCACTGGCAATATAGCCCGCTCTCCGGACATCAATATTCTGGCTACGCGAAGAGGGTTTCCCTGCGGCGATAAACTCCTGAACCAGTTGCTCAATACCCTTTTCCAGTGCCATGAATATTTCCTTTTCCTGTATGAATACACAGCGTTATAGCCTGGTTTTATGCGGATGAAAACAGAGGATTTTGGTGGGGATATAAATCTGGAAAGCGGCTCGCAAAAGCGCATGCAACTCTTTAAACACGATTAAAGCATGCGCTGGAAGGATGAGATAAAACTGTAGGCCGGGCAAGCCTGCGCCGCCCGGCACTATTACAGGAGATTACTCCCCTTCACCCGGGAACAGGAACGGGTTGATAGAACTGCGGGCAAAGCCCTCCTGCTCCATTTTAGCGTCCAGAATCAGCGTGGCGAGATCGTCGGCGACGGCCTCCACCTTCGGGTCTTTTTCCTGATACAAAATCTTCAGGTAAGTGCCGCAGTCGCCGCAGCTTTCGGCTTTCACCGCAGACTGCTCGTTTTCCAGCGACCAGTAGTGCAGATCGCGGGTCTGCTCGCAGTTGCTGCATTTGATGCGCACTACGTGCCACTCGGTTTCACACAGGTTACAGTGCAGATAGCGCAGGCCCTGGGTGGTACCGATTTGCACCATGCTTGATACCGGCATCGAACCGCAAACCGGGCAGAACTGGCGCGCTTCGCCGTATTCAGCGCGGGCTTTACCTGGGATCAGGCTGGCCATTTGCGCCCAGTAGAGCGACAGCGCGGCCCAGATGAACGGGGCTTTATCGCTGCTGACGGAAGCAAAATCGGAGGCAAACAGCGCGCTCGCCATCAGCTCCAGTTCCTGTTCAGAGGCTTTTTCGAGGTTCTCGATCACCGCCAGCGCCGGGCCGCTCATCTCTGGCTTCAGCTCAGCAATCAGGGAGTGCAGCAGCTTGTGCCAGTGCTTATCGCGCGGCAGAACGTGGATATCCAGCGGCGGTTTGCCCTGCTCGTTCGCCTCTTTGATGCGCGCGGTCAGGTCCATCTGCAGCGGATGGTCGTAAAGCACCACTTCCTGGGCGTGGGCAATCAGCGCCGCAAAGCGCAGATAGTCGCCGAGTGGGTTGCTCTCTGCCAGCTCGCGCAGGCGTTCTGCGCGGCGGTTATAGAGGTTTTTAAGTCTGGGGAACAGTAACGGCGGAATCACTTCCGCCGTGCGTTTCTCGCTCGAACCCAGCTCATCTTGCGGGATTATGCGAATACTCATTCAGATGGCTTTTCCTGTTTCTGGCGGACTTCCCGGTACCAGCGTGGGTGATGTTTCTTC
The DNA here is from genome assembly GCF_023639785.1 of Leclercia adecarboxylata. Classification (NCBI taxonomy): domain Bacteria; kingdom Pseudomonadati; phylum Pseudomonadota; class Gammaproteobacteria; order Enterobacterales; family Enterobacteriaceae; genus Leclercia; species Leclercia adecarboxylata. Next base: position 4,602,666 of record NZ_CP098325.1, on the reverse strand, counting down.
GCCCACGTCTTCGTTACCCAGCCTTCCACCATCGCGGTAATGGTGCCTTTCACCCAGAGGGCGGCGTAAATATGCACCATGATAACCACAATTAACGCTACTGCTGCAAATGAATGCAGCATTAACGCAAATCGGATCACCGGGATTGAGAAAGCAGGCGCGAAATACGGACGCCAGATGATCACCCCACTCACCAGCAGCAGCACCAGGAAGATAATCGCCGCCCAGAATACGCATTTCTGGCCGAAGTTATAGCGTCCGGTATCACCCACTTCCTCGTTGACGACGATCTTACGAATATTCTTCGCCCAAAAGATATCATCCCGATTGATTAGGTTGTGGTGCCAGTAGCGGAAAAACATGATGATGAATGAAGCAAACATCACCACCCCGACAAACGGGTGCAGGATGCGCGCCAGCTGTGGCGTACCCAGGATCTGCATCAACCAGTTGAAAGAGGGGAAGAAGAACCCCAGCCCGCTTATCGCCGCCAGCATGAAGCAGAAGGCGGTAACCCAGTGGTTGATACGTTCCGGCGCCGTGTAGCGCACGATGGTGTCACGTCTTTTCATTTGCGCACCTCGTCTTTCTCTTCATGCAGGTTGTCTTCATCCTCATCTGCACGGTTCGGGCCGACACCGACATAGTGGAAGATGCTGGCAGCGAAGGTTGCCGCAAAGCCAACGGCGGCCAGGGGTTTCCAGATACCTTTCCAGAATTTAACCGTGGCGCTGATTTCCGGGTTCTCCGGCAGGCCGTGATAGAGATTCGGCTTGTCGGCGTGGTGCAGCACGTACATCACGTGCGTGCCGCCAACACCGGCCGGATCGTACAGGCCTGCATTGTCGTAACCACGGGTTTTCAGCTCACCCACGCGCTCTGCCGCCAGCGTTTTCATATCCTCTTTGGAGCCAAAGTGGATAGCGCCGGTTGGGCAGGTCTTCACGCAGGCCGGTTCCTGGCCGACGTTAACGCGGTCGACGCACAGCGTACATTTGTAGACGCGGTTGTCTTCCGGGTTGAGGCGCGGCACGTCAAACGGACAGCCGGCGATGCAGTAGCCGCAGCCGATGCACTGCTCAGACTGGAAGTCGACGATACCGTTGGCATACTGAATGATAGCCCCTTCTGACGGACAGGCCTTCAGGCAGCCCGGATCGGCGCAGTGCATACAGCCATCCTTGCGGATCAGCCATTCCAGTTTGTCGTTCTGCTCCACTTCCGAGAAACGCATCACCGTCCAGGATTTGGCGGTCAGATCGGCAGGGTTATCGTACACCCCGACGTTGTGACCCACTTCATCACGCAGATCGTTCCACTCTGAACAGGCCACCTGACAGGCTTTACAGCCGATACAGGTGGTGACATCGATAAGCTTCGCCACTTCCTGCTGGTGGTCCCGCGCCTGAGGCGCGGGGGTTAGATCGTTAGTCGCGGAACGACGAATAATGTCTTGCGATTGATAAGCCATAAGTCGTCTCCGTTACACCTTTTCCACGTTCACGAGGAAGGCCTTAAACTCCGGCGTCTGCGTGTTCGCATCGCCGACGAAAGGCGTCAGGGTGTTGGCAATAAACCCTTTCTTCGCCACCCCTTCGTAACCCCAGTGGATCGGGATACCGATGGTGTCCACCTGCTGTCCGTGAACGTTCAGGGTGCGAATACGCTTGGTCACCACCGCTTTGGCCTTGATATAGCCGCGGTTGGAGGAGACCTTCACCGTATCGCCCTGGACGATGCCAAGTTTGTTCGCCAGCTTCTCGCCAATCTCCACGAACTGTTCCGGCTGCGCGATAGCGTTAAGCAGCGCGTGCTTGGTCCAGTAGTGGAAGTGCTCGGTCAGACGATAGGTCGTACCCACGTACGGGAACTTGTCCTTTTTACCCAGCGCTTCAAGATCGCCCTTAAAGATACGGGCGGCCGGGTTAGAGACCACGTTCGGGTGCAGCGGGTTAGTGCCCAGCGGCGTCTCAAACGGCTCGTAGTGTTCCGGGAACGGCCCTTCTGCCATCTTATCGATAGCAAAGAGGCGGCCCATCCCCTCCGGCTGCATGATAAACGGCCCGACGTCGCTGCCTGGTGCAGCGGTGCTGTAGTCCGGAATATCCACGCCGCCCCACTTCGCGCCGTCCCACTTCAGCAGCTGACGCTTCGGATCCCACGGCTTGCCCTGCGGGTCTGCGGAGGCACGGTTATAGAGGATGCGGCGGTTCAGCGGCCACGCCCATGCCCAGCCCAGCGTGTTACCCAGACCTGACGGATCGGCGTTATCGCGGTTGGCCATCTGGTTGCCTTTCGGCGTCCAGCTCCCGGCGAAGATCCAGCAGCCGCTGGAGGTGGTGCCGTCATCGCGCAGGTGTGCAAAGGTGCTGAGCTGATCGCCTTTCTTCGCCAGCACGGTGCCGGTGGCCGGGTCGATCACATCTGCCAGCGCCTTGCCGTTACTCTCCATGGCGACCTCTTCCGGCGCCGGGTTTTCCGGTGTCGAATAGTTCCAGGTCATGTTCAGCACCGGCTCCGGATTGGCGCCGCCTTCTGCTGCGTACATCTTACGCATACGTAAGAAGATACCGGCCAGGATCTCGCCGTCGTTCATGGCGATGCCCGGGGCGTCCGCGCCTTTCCAGTGCCACTGCAGCCAGCGACCGGAGTTAACGATAGAGCCGTTCTCTTCCGCGAAGCAGGTGGATGGCAGGCGGAACACTTCGGTCTGAATCTTCGACGGATCAACGTCGTTCGACTCGCCGTGGTTCTGCCAGAAGGTTGAGGTTTCGGTGTTGAGCGGATCGATGGTCACCAGGAACTTCAGCTTCGACAGGGAGGCCACAACCTTGTTCTTATTCGGGAACGAGGCCACCGGGTTAAAGCCCTGGCACAGATAGCCGTTGACCTTGCCCTGGTGCATCATCTCGAAATACTGCAGAACGTCGTAACCCTTGTCCCACTTCGGCAACCAGTCAAAGCCCCAGCTGTTCTCGGCTGTTGCCTTATCCCCATAGAAAGCCTTCATCATCGAGACGAAGAACTTCGGATAGTTGCCCCAGTAGTTCACCTGGCCTTCCAGCAGCGGTTTTGGCGTGTTGGCGGTAAGGTAGGTCTGGAGATCGGTCTGCTTCTCGTTCGGCAGGGTCATGTAACCGGTCAGGCTCTGCGAAAGCAGGCCGAGATCGGTCAACCCCTGAATGTTGGAGTGACCGCGCAGGGCGTTCACGCCGCCGCCCGCCATCCCCATATTGCCGAGCAGCAGCTGCACCATTGCCATGGTACGGATGTTCTGCGCGCCAACGGAGTGCTGCGTCCAGCCCAGGGCATAGAGGAACGACGCGGTTTTATCGTGAGCGCTGGTTTCGGCGATGTACTCGCACACCTTCAGGAAGTCGGCCTTCGGCGTACCGCAGATGGTTTCAACCATCTCCGGCGTATAGCGCGAGACGTGCGTTTTCAGCAGGTTCCACACGCAGCGCGGATGCTGCAGGGTGGTATCGCGTTTCGCATAGCCGTTTTCATCCAGCTCATAGTTCCAGCTGGTTCTGTCGTACTTGCGCGCTTGCGCGTCATAACCGCTGAACAGGCCGTCATCGAAGCTGTAATCCTCACGCACGATCAGGCTGGCGTTAGTGTAGGCCTCGGTGTATTCACGGTTATATTTTTCGTTGGTCATCAGGTACAGCAATACGCCTGACAGGAAGGTGATGTCAGTACCTGAACGAATAGGGGTGTAGAAATCCGCCACTGACGCAGTACGCGTAAAGCGGGGATCGATCACAATCAATTTCGCGCCGTTGTGGATTTTGGCTTCCATCGCCCAGCGGAACCCGACAGGGTGCGCTTCAGCGGCGTTACCGCCCATCACCACGATAAGGTTGGCGTTCTTGATGTCGACCCAGTGGTTGGTCATCGCACCGCGACCAAATGTTGGAGCAAGACTTGCTACCGTTGGTCCGTGTCAGACACGCGCCTGGTTGTCGACCGCGAGCATACCGAGTGCGCGCGTGAATTTCTGGGTTAAATAGCCGGTTTCGTTACTGGAGGCAGACGCACACAGCATGCCGGTGGAGAGCCAGCGGTTGACGGTGGTGCCTTCGGCGTTTTGCGCCATGAAGTTGGCATCGCGGTCTTGTTTCATTAGCTTAGCGATGCGATCGAACGCCTCTTCCCAGCTAATTTGCTGCCATTTGTCGGAGCCAGGAGCGCGATATTCCGGGAATTTCAGACGGCTTTCTGAGTGGATGAAATCCACCAGACCTGCCCCTTTCGGGCACAGCGCGCCGCGGTTGACCGGGTGATCCGGGTCGCCTTCGATATGGAAAATAGATGCTTTGGCGTTTTTTGCACCGTCGCCGAGGCTATACATTAACAGCCCACAACCGACGGAGCAGTACGTACAGGTATTACGGGTTTCGCGGGTGCGCAGCAGTTTGTACTGCCGTGTTTCCGCCAGCGCGACGCCAGGCGCAAAGCCCAGTGCTGCTGCCGTGGTGCCTGCCATACCGCCAGCGCAGATCTTAAAGAACTGCCTTCTGCTGACCTGCATGGGTCACTCCTTGTTTCGACATTGCCACCCTTCACAGGGCGTGTCGCAGGGGCGTTTTGCTGCTTTCCTGCAACGCGCATTATTCAGGTGCATATAGTTTTACTTTACGGCTACAAAATGACCGTAAAGGGATGGAATTTTGTATTCCCTCAATTCCGCGAGGGATAAGCGTCAGAATACCACATTGTCGGTAGGCTTGTTTGAATGGAGTTAAAACAAAGTGAACGAAATCTAAGCGTGCTAATTTAAAAATGTGAACTAAATCACTTTATTAACCCTGCGTGTTACAAGGCTGTAGCAACCCGCTTGCCAGGCTTCCTCACAGGGAGTAACACCGCCTGACAGCGCTCTTGCGAAAAATTGATCCATCTCCGGCGCGAAACCCCGCTATTTATGGTGCAATAGCGCCCTTACTTGCGAAGTTGCCCAGGAATGAAGTCGTGTCAAAAGAGAACCGAGATACCCCCTCCCAGCCCGTCGGCGTCGTGGCCTGTGAGGTGCGCAGACCCCCACAGCTGAACCAGCCCATTGCGGACTGGCTGGCGCAGGAAGTGCCCGTGGCGCTGGTTTATAACGGTATTTCGCACGTCGTGATGATGGCTTCGCCAAAAGATCTGCCCCTGTTTGCCCTTGGCTTTTCGCTCTCGGAAGGGATTATCGACCACCCGCAGGAGATCTACGGCATGGATGTGGTGCCGGTCTGCAACGGGATGGAAGTGCAGATAGAGCTTTCCAGCCGACGCTTTATGGCCCTCAAGGCGCGCCGGCGCGCCCTGGCCGGGCGCACCGGCTGCGGGGTGTGCGGCGTTGAGCAGCTAAACGATATCGATAAACCCATCGCGCCGCTGCCCTTCACCCAGACCTTTACCCTGACCAACCTCAACATTGCGCTGCAAAATCTTAACTCGGTACAGCCGGTAGGGAACCTGAGCGGGTGTACCCACGCCGCTGCCTGGGTATTGCCGTCCGGGGAGATTGCGGGTGGGCACGAAGATGTCGGGCGCCATGTGGCGCTGGATAAGCTGCTTGGCCGCCGGGCCGGTGAAAGCGCCGTCTGGCAACAGGGCGCCGCGCTGGTCTCCAGCCGGGCAAGCTACGAGATGGTGCAAAAAGCGGCGATGTGTGGGGTGGAGATCCTGTTTGCGGTATCCGCCGCCACTACGCTGGCGGTTGAGGTGGCCGAGCGCTGCAATCTGACGCTGGTGGGGTTCTGCAAGCCGGGAAGAGCCACGGTGTATACCCATCCGCAGCGCCTGATTTTTGATCAGTAATTTTGAATGATATTAGCAAATCCTTCCGCTATCAGTTGTTGGTGATGAGGCCTATTATTTATCACATCAAGGCACGGCGCCTTATACCAAACAACTTAATGAAAGGGTCTCTATCATGAAAAGCATCAAAACTTTTGTCGCTGTTATCGCTCTGGCTACTTCTTTCGGTTCTTTCGCTGCTCAGTCTGTTACCGCATCTGCCAGCACCATTGACGGCGCAGAAGCGAAAATCGCCGCACAGGCTCAGCAGGCGGGTGCGTCCTCTTACACCATTACCCAGGCCTTCACCGGTAACCGTGTACACATGACCGCTGAACTGAACAAATAAGCAAAAAGCATCTGTCGAAAGAGCGCCCCCGGGGCGCTTTTTTCGTTTTCAGCGATCGCTTCTTCACAAAATAAAGCCTGCCGCGGCTACCCGGGCAGGCTATTTTTTGGCTCTGATAAGTTTGTCAGTAATTTTGAATCTTTATAGCAAATCCTTCCGCTATCAGTTGTCGGCGATGAGGCCTATTATTTATCACATCAAGGCACGGCGCCTTACACCAAACAACTTAATGAAAGGGTCACTATCATGAAAAGCATCAAAACTTTTGTCGCTGTTATCGCTCTGGCTACTTCTTTCGGTTCTTTCGCTGCCCAGTCTGTTACCGCCTCCGCCAGCACCATTGACGGCGCAGAAGCGAAAATCGCCGCACAGGCTCAGCAGGCGGGCGCATCGTCTTACACCATTACCCAGGCTTTCACCGGTAACCGCGTGCACATGACCGCTGAACTGAACAAATAAGCACACAGCATCTGTCGAAAGAGCGCCCCCGGGGCGCTTTTTTAGTTTATGCCCGCCAGGCGTAATAACGCCGTTACCACCGCCGCCGCGACGATCACGAAAATCAACGGCACCTTGCGCCAGGCAAGGAATACCGCAAACGCCACGCCCACCACCCGCGCCATCCCGGCAAAATGTTCCCCTTCGTAGAAGGTGGTCGCCAGCGCCACCGAAAACAGCAGCACCGTTGCCGCATCGGAAAGCAACGCCTGGGCGCGTTCCGACAGGGCTAACCGGCTGCCCAGTTTTGCCCCGCCAAGACGCATCAGGTAGGTGCCCCCAGAGAGCAGGGCGATGCCGAGGATAAAGACGGTCATGTTTTCCATTATTTCTTCCTCGTGGCAAGGCCAAGCAGAGAGAGCAGTACCGGCAGGCCTACCGGTGCAAAGGGCACCGCGGCCAGCGACAGCGCCGCACCGCTACAGGCGCGGATCAGCGTGGTACGGTTTTTAAAGGCAGGCACGACTAAGGCCAGCAAGATGGCCGGGAAGACCGCATCCAGCCCGATGGTTTCCGGTTCGGGCAGCAGCTTGCCGACCATTGCCCCCAGCAGGGTGCCCAGCGGCCAGATTATCGCTACGCCCAGGCCGCAGAGCCAGTAGGCGGCTTTGCGCTGTTCCGGCGTTTTTTGCGACAGGCCAAACACCACGCTTTCGTCGTTCATAATGTGGCAGCCCAGGAAGCTGGCGCCCCGTTTGCCCACCAGCTCACGCACCGTTACGCCAAACGGCACATGGCGAGCGTTAACCAGCAGCCCGGCGGCGGCCGCAGCAAGAGGGTTGCCGCCGCTGGCGACGATGCCGATGAACATAAATTCCGACGCGCCCGCCAGTACCGAAATGGAGAGCACAAACGGCACCCACAGCGGAAAGCCATACGCCATCGCCAGCGAGCCGTAGGACATTCCCACGACGCCCACCGCCAGACACACCAGGATAATCGCTTTGATGGTGTCGCCTTTAAGACATGAGAGAGAGTGTTTCATACAAATTTAGCCATATCGAACGAGTATCCATTATAATGAACGCAATAAGATCGTTTATCAAGATGAACGATTCGTTCGATTTAACAGTATATGAGGCCGTTTATGACGCAGCCAATCAGCGTGATCGCCAAAAGTCTGGTGCGAGAGCGCATGCGGACCGGGCTTTCACTGGCGGAAATTGCCCGCCGTGCCGGGATCGCCAAGTCCACCCTCTCCCAGCTGGAGTCCGGCAACGGCAATCCCAGCCTCGAAACCCTGTGGTCGCTGTGCGTGGCGCTGGATATCCCCTTTGCCCGTTTGCTCGAACCGCAGCAGCCCACCACACAGGTGATCCGCCTCGGGGAAGGCACTAAAGTGGTTGCGGAGCAGGCCAACTTTGAAGCCATTTTGCTGGCGGCCTGTCCGCCGGGCGCCCGACGCGATATCTATATTCTGATGGCCCAGCCGGGGGCCGACCGTATCTCGCATCCCCATCCGCCGGGGTCGGTTGAGCATATGATTGTGATGAAGGGGCGGGCGCTGATTGGCCTGACCGAAGCACCCGAGGAGCTGGGGCAGGGGGACTATATTTGCTATCCTGCCGACCAGCCGCACATCTTCAAAGCCCTTGAGCCCGATACGTACGCGCTCATGGTGGCGGAACAAAACTAACCCAAAGACACGGAAAATCATGTCGCTTAAAGCCATTGCTAAAGAACTGGGCCTGTCGGTAACGACGGTAAGCCGCGCCCTCAACGGCTATTTTGACGTTTCCAGCGAGACGCGTGCCCGCGTGGAGGCCGAAGCGCAGCGACGTGGCTATCGCCCGAACACCCTTGCCCGCCGTCTGAAGATGGGCAAGATCGACGCCGTGGGGCTGGTCTTTCCGGTGCATCCCGTTCCGCTCAACAACAGCGTGTTTATGGAGATGGTCGGCGAAATTAGCCACGAGTTAGCCCGGCACGAGATCGACTTACTGCTCATTGCCGACGACGACCTGGCCGACAAGCACAGCTACATGCGCATGGTGCAGAGCCGACGCGTGGATGCGCTGATTGTGGCGCACACGCTCGACAACGATCCGCGCCTTGAGCAGCTCCAGGCCGTCGGGTTCCCGTTCCTGGCGCTCGGTCGCAGCCATCTGCCTGAGCCCTACGCCTGGTTTGACTTTGATAACTATGCAGGTACCCACACCGCCACTCAACGCCTGATTGCACGCGGGCATCAGCGCATCGCCTACCTGGGTGAAAGCCACAATCAGGCGTTCATCACCCAGCGCCGTCAGGGCTATCTTGACGCGCTGAAAGAGGCGGGGCTCTCCAGCGAATGGCTGCGCACTATGCCCCCTTCACGCCGCGCGGGATACACCACCACGCAGGCGCTACTGGGGCTGGACGTGCCTCCGACGGCGATCGTCACCGACTGCAACACCCACGGCGATGGCGCAGCGATGGCGCTGGCGCAGATGGGACGTTTAACCGGCGAGCACGCCGTATCGCTGGTGGTCTACGATGGCCTGCCGCAGGACAGCATTGTTGATGTTGACGTGGCGGCGGTGATCCAGTCCACCCGCCAGGGCGTGGGCAAGCAGATTGCCGATATGGTGCTGCAACTGATTAACGGCGGCGAACTCAGCCAGCTTCAGGTGCTGTGGCAGCCGGACTTCTCTCCGGGACAGACGGCATAATTTTCCCCAATTTCTAAACCCGATCACAAAACCGAAACGTTTTGGTTTGTATCCGAAACGTTTCGGATCAAAACTCAGGATATCCCGATGACAGGAGATGTCCGATGCAAGAGGCTGTTTTACGACTCGCGAGCGAAACGGTGGATGTGGTGATCAAAACCCACCCGTTCGCCGAAATTCTTTACTGGGGACCGCACCTTCGCCACTTTTCGCCGCAGGATGCGGCTACCCTTTCCCGCCCGGTTGCTAACGGCAGACTGGACGTTGACACGCCGGTGACGCTGATGGCGGAACTTGCTCACGGCCTGTTTGGCGCCCCGGGCATTGAAGGCCACCGCCAGGGGCTGGATGGCTCGCCGAAGTTCCGTACCCTTGCGGTATCGCAGGAGGGGCAAACCCTGACCCTCACCGCCGAAGATCACAACGCCGGTCTGCGCCTGACCAGCGAGATAGCCCTTGATGACAGCGGCGTGCTCGCCGTCCGCCACGGCCTGACCAATCTCAAAAGCCAGCCGTGGCAGGTTGAGCGCCTGGCCGTCACCCTCCCGCTGGCGGAACGTGCCCGGGAAGTGATGGCCTTTCATGGCCGCTGGATCCGTGAGTTCCAGCCGCATCGCTTGCTGCTGGAGCACGACAGCTTTGTGATCGAAAACCGCCGCGGCCGCAGCTCTCATGAACATTTCCCGGCGCTGATTAGCGGCACGCCGGGCTTTGGCGAAATGCACGGCGACGTCTGGGGCGTGCATCTGGGCTGGAGCGGCAACCATCGCCTGCGCGCCGAGGCTAAAACCGATGGCCGTCGCTATCTGCAGGCTGAAGCGCTCTATTTGCCGGGTGAAATGGCAATCAGTGAGGGCGAAACCCTCTGGACGCCACGCCTCTACGCCAGCTACTCCGCGCAAGGGCTGAACGGCATGAGCCAGCAGTTCCACCGCTATCTGCGCAGCAACATTATTCGCTTCCCGGAAAACAAACCGCGCCCGGTGCATCTCAATACCTGGGAGGGGATCTACTTTAACCACAATCCTGAGTACATCATGCGGATGGCCACCGAGGCGGCTTCGCTGGGCGTTGAGCGCTTTATCATCGATGATGGCTGGTTTAAGGGGCGCAACGACGACCACGCCGCGCTGGGCGACTGGTATCTCGACGAGCAAAAATACCCCAACGGCTTAACGCCGGTGATTAACCACGTGAAAGAGCTCGGGATGGAGTTTGGTATCTGGGTCGAGCCGGAGATGATTAACCCGAACTCGGATCTGTACCGCGCCCACCCTGACTGGGTGCTGGCCTTACCGGGGTACGAACAGGCCACCGGCCGCCATCAGTGGGTGCTGAACCTTAACATTCCTGCCGCCTTCAACTACCTTCTGGAGCGGATGAGCTGGCTGCTGGGTGAGCATAAGGTTGACTATGTGAAGTGGGACATGAACCGCGAGCTGGTGCAGCCAGGGCATAACGGCAAAGCCGCCGCCGACGCCCAGACCCGGCAGTTCTATCGTCTGCTGGATACTCTGGGCGAGCGCTTCCCGCACGTGGAGTTTGAATCCTGCTCCTCTGGTGGAGGACGCATCGACTATGAAGTGCTGACCCGCTGCCATCGCTTCTGGGCGTCTGATAATAACGACGCCCTGGAACGGAATACCATCCAGCGTGGTATGAGCTATTTCTTCCCGCCGGAGGTGATGGGCGCGCATATCGGTCATCATAAATGCCACGCCACCTTCCGCCAGCACAGCATCGCCTTCCGCGGCCTGACGGCGCTGTTCGGGCATATGGGGCTGGAGCTGGATCCGTTAACCGTGGACGAGCAGGAGCACGAGGGTTACCGGCACTACGCTGCCCTGCATAAGCAGTGGCGGGAGGTGATCCACCACGGCACCCAGTGGCGCGTGGACATGCCTGACAGCACCACCCTGGCGCAGGGGATTGTGAGCGCAGATCGGGGGCAGGGGCTGTTTATTGTCAGCCAGATGGCGATGCCGGATTACACCCTGATGATGCCGCTGCGCATGCCGGGCCTGGCGGCCAACGCCCGGTACCGCATTACGCTGCTGGATCACCCCAATATCCGCCTGACCGGTGAAGGGGGCCACACCATGCGCAAGCTGCCGGCCTGGATGGAAGCACCGCAAACGGTGAGCGGTGAATGGCTGATGCAGGCGGGGCTGGCGCTGCCGGTTCTGGATCCGGAAACCGCCATTCTGATTGGTGTTGAACGCGTATAAGGGCAACGGGCCGGGCAACCGGCCCTGAGTTGAGGATAAAAATAATGAACACGACTGCCTGTACCCACAAAGACAATCCGAACTTCTGGATCTTCGGATCGTTCTTCTTTCTCTACTTCTTCATTATGGCCACCTGCTTTCCGTTCCTGCCGATCTGGCTGTCGGATATCATCGGCCTGAATAAAACCCATACCGGGATTGTCTTCTCCTGCATCTCGCTCTCCGCCATCTCCTTCCAGCCGGTGCTGGGGGTGGTGTCCGACAAGCTGGGGCTGAAAAAACACCTGCTGTGGATCATCGCGGTGCTGCTGTTTCTGTTCGCGCCGTTCTTCCTTTACGTCTTCGCTCCGCTGCTGAAAACCAACATCTGGCTTGGGGCGCTGAGCGGCGGGTTGTATATCGGCTTTGTCTTCTCGGCGGGATCGGGGGCCATTGAGGCCTACATCGAGCGCGTGAGCCGCAACAGTTTTTTTGAATATGGCAAAGCGCGCATGTTCGGCTGTCTGGGCTGGGGGCTGTGCGCCTCGACAGGGGGCATCCTGTTCGGCATCGATCCCTCGTATGTGTTCTGGATGGGCTCCGCCGCGGCGCTGGTGCTGATGCTGCTGTTAGTGGTGGCAAAACCGAAGCCCAACCAGACCGCGCAGGTGATGAACGCCCTGGGCGCTAACCAGCCGCAGATCACCGTCAGAACCGTGATTAACCTGTTCCGCCAGCGCAAAATGTGGATGTTCATTTTGTACGTGATTGGCGTGGCCTGCGTGTATGACGTCTTCGATCAGCAGTTCGCCACCTTCTTTAAAACCTTCTTCGCTACGCCAGAGGCGGGCACGCGGGCGTTTGGTTTTGCCACCACCGCGGGTGAAATCTGTAACGCCATCATCATGTTCTGCTCGCCGTGGATCATTAACCGCATCGGTGCGAAGAATACGCTGCTGATTGCCGGGCTGATTATGGCGACGCGCATAATCGGGTCGTCATTTGCTACCACCGCCGTCGAAGTGGTGGCCCTGAAGATGCTGCACGCCCTGGAAGTTCCTTTCCTGCTGGTGGGCGCATTTAAGTACATCACCGGGGTGTTCGATACCCGGCTGTCAGCGACCATCTACCTGATTGGTTTCAACTTTTCCAAGCAGCTGGCGGCGATTTTCCTCTCCGCCTTTGCCGGAAATATGTATGACCGGATCGGCTTCCAGGATACCTATCTGATGCTGGGCTGTTTTGTGCTGGCGATTACGCTGGTGTCGGCGTTTACGTTGAGCAGCAAGCGGGAGATCGCTGCCGCGAGCGCGGCAGCGTTAACGCATCAGGCCAGGTAAAACACCTCTTTCAGCCCGCTACTCACCGGGCTGTTATCCGGATTAGAGGGCATGACTTCTCCCATATATTTCCACCAGCGCTGGCAGACGTCGGTATTCGCCACCGCGTTCCAGCGCTCCTCGGACTCAATCTCTACCGTGGCAAACAGCAGGTTACGCTCTTTATCGAGCCAGATGGCGTAGTGGTGCGCCCCGTGGTCTTTCAGCACCGCTTCCAGCTCGGGCCAGATGGGGTTGTGGCGACGTTCATACTCCTCGTGTGCGTCAGGGTTAACCTGCATCACAAAGGCTTTGCGGATCATAATGCCTCCAGATAGAGTTCGCGCACCTCGTCGCGGCTGGCGCTGCGCGGGTTGCAGGGAGCGCATGGGTCGGCGAGGGCTTTGTCGAGCCAGCCTTCGATGTCGGCTTTGGTCACGCCCAGCTTGCTGAAGCCGGACGGGATCCCGACGCGGGTGCTCAGGGCGCGAATGGCGTTGATCGCCTCCATGCTGGCGGTTTCGTCGCTCATGTCGCGGGTATCCACGCCCATCGCCTGGGCCACGCGGGCAAAGCGTTCCACGGCGTTCGGGCGGTTAAAGTTTTCGATGATCGGCAGCAGGATGGCGTTGCAGACGCCGTGCGGCAGGTTGTGCGTGGCCCCCGGCTGGTGGGCCAGGGCGTGCACCAGCCCCAGCCCGGCGCTGTTAAAGGCCATGCCCGCCAGATACTGCCCGTACGCCATCTGCTCGCGCGCCACGAGATTGTGGCCATTGTTGACCGCCTCCGGCAGCCAGCGGGCGATCAGGCGAATCGCCTCCAGCGCGTTGGCATCGGTGAGCGGGTGGGCACCGACGGAGACCCAGGCTTCGATGGCGTGGGTCAGGGCATCCATGCCGGTGGCTGCCGTCACGGCGGCCGGAATATCGAGCATCACGCTGGCGTCATCCACGGCGATATCCGGGATGATGTTCGGGTCGATGATGACCTCTTTGACCTGACGGGCAGAGTCGATGATCACCGCGTTGCTGGTCATCTCTGCCGCCGTACCAGCGGTGGTGTTGATCGCCACCAGCGGCACGCCGGGGTTGAGCACTTTGCCGACGCCGGAGTAAGCGGTAGACGGACCGGGATTGGCGGTGAGAATTTTAATCGCTTTGGCGGTGTCAATCGGGCTGCCGCCGCCGAAGGCGATGATGTAATCGCACTGCGCATCCTGGAAAGCGGCAAAGCCCTGCTGGACCAGTTCTTCCGTCGGGTTCGGGAACACCGCGTCGAACAGGTGATAGGGCATCTGCTGTGCGTCGAGGGCGGTAAACAGGCTGTCGAGCAGGCCCATTTTCACCAGCTGACCGTCGGTAACAATCAGCGCGGTACCCCACTGTTTGTTCGCCACCAGCTTAACCATATCGCCAATTGCGCCTGCGCCGTGCAGGCTGATTTTCGGCAGCGCCAACATAAAGCTCATGATAATTCTCCTTAATTACGGTGATTTTTATGCCCGGCGGCGCTGCGCTTGCGCGGGCCTACGGCTTCGTAGGCCGGGTAAACGCAGTGCCACCCGGCAGTTAGATCCGTCTTCGCTGCATAATCCGGCGGGTGATAATCGGCAGGGAGATCACCACAATCAGCATCGCGCCGATGATCACCGACATCACGATGCCCGGCACGTTGAGCAGGCTCAGGCCGAAGGTCACCAGCCCCATCAGGAAGGCGGCGATGATCACGCCCACCATGCTGCCGGAACCGCCCAGAATGTTTACCCCGCCGAGCACCGCCATGGTCACCACCGCCAGCTCCCAGCCCATCGCAATGGTCGGGCGGGTACTGCCCAGACGCGAGGTGAGCAGCACCGAGGCCAGCCCGGCCATCAGCCCTACCAGGGCAAAGAGGATCAGGTTATGACGCTTGACGTTGATGCCGGAGTACCATGCCCCGGTCGGGTTATTGCCGATGGCGTAGGTGCGACGCCCGAAGTTGGTTTTGTGCAGCACGCAGGCAAACACCCCCGCCAGCACGATAAACAGCGCGAACTCAAAGGAGAGCGCTCCCCAGACATACCCCTGACCAAACCAGGCGAAGCTCTCCGGGTATGCATTCAACGCCTGGTCGCCCAGCAGGATGTAGGTGATGCCGCGATAGAGGCTCATGGTGCCGATGGTGATAACAATCGACGACAGGTTAAAGCGGGTCACCAGCAGGCCGTTGAACAGCCCGCACAGCAGGCCCACGCCTAACCCCACGCAGACCAGCAAGGGCGTGTCCAGCCCGGCGGCGGCGCAAAAGCCCATCACCGTGGAGCTGAGTGCGATAGTGGAGGCCACCGACAGGTCAATTTCACGGGCGATAATCAGCATCGCCATGGGCAGGACGATGATCGCTTTCTCGGTGAAGTTGAACGTGGCGTCCGACAGGTTCCAGATATCAAGGAAGTAAGGGGAGGCCAGCGCGTTGACCACGAACACGGCCAGGGTCACCGCCAGCAGAAAGCCTTCCCAGCACAGCAGGCGCCGGAAAATGCCCGGCGCAGCGGGCGCATGTTTGATCTCTTCAGACGTCATAATTTTACTCATGATCTCACCGCCTGTTTCTGACGTGCCAGCGCCGCATCGCGCAGGATCAGCCGCCCTTTGCGTTTGTTGCCGCGTTCATTGAGCAGCACCGCAATCACGATCACCGTCCCGGAAATCGCCATCTGCCAGAACGGCGACACGCCGATGACCGGCAGGGCATTGTTGATGACCCCGAGGAACAGCGCGCCGCACAGGCAACCTAACACCCGGCCCGTACCGCCCATGGTGCTGATGCCGCCAATCACGCAGGCCGCCACCACCTGAAGCTCAAAGCCGTTCGCCACGTCGACATAGGCCACCGCGAAGCGCGAGATCCACAGATAGCCGCAGAACCCGGCCAGCGCCCCGGAGAGGCAGAAGCTGACGAACTGCATTTTGCCGGCGTTGATCCCGGTGTAGTACGCCGCCGTGGCGTTACCGCCCGCGGTGTAGAGGGCGCGTCCGGTGCGGCTGTAGCGCAGGAAGTAGCCCACCAGCAGCAGGGCGGCAATGGCGCACCAGCTCAGCACTGGCAAGCCCAGCACCGACGCACGCGGCAGGCCGAGGAAATCCGCTCCCATCTGGTTAGAGTTGACCCAGCCGCCGCCGGAGAGCAAAAAGATGATCCCGCGGTAGATGCTCATGGTGCCGAGCGTGACCACAATCGCCGGGATACCCATCTTCCACACCAGCAGGCCGTTGATAACGCCCATCACAAGGCCCAGCACGGTAGCCAGAATCAGCAGCACCCAGACCGGCACCTCGGGATAGTTAAAGTTGATCAGGGCGACAATCATCCCGGTCAGGGCCAGGTTCGCCGCCATCGACAGGTCGATGCCTTTGGTCAGCAGCACCATCATCTGCCCGAGGGCGAGGATTACCAGAATCGAGGTGTCGTTAAACATCTCCACCAGGTTGCCCGGGGCGATAAACGACGGGACGCGGGTGCCGATGGCGATCACCATCAGCACGATCACCGCCGCCAGCAATGCTTCGCGGTGTTTAAGCAGTTGTTGCACCATTATGCGGCCTCCTGTCTGGCACCGCTGGCGGCGCTGACGATGGTTTCCGCCGTCGCGCCCCCCGCCTGATACTCCGCCACCATTAATCCTTCATGCATGACGATAATTCTGTCGGCCATGCCCATCACTTCCGGCAGTTCGGAGGAGACCATGATCACCGCCAGCCCCTGGCCCACCAGCTCGGACATAAACTGGTGCACCGCCGCCTTGGAGCCGATATCGATCCCTTTGGTCGGTTCATCCAGGATGATGACGTCCGGATGGGTCGCCAGCCATTTGCCGATCACCACTTTCTGCTGGTTGCCGCCGGAGAGGGTCTCCACCGCCTGTTTCCAGCTAAAGGCTTTCACCTGCAGGCGTCTGGCGTAGTCGTCGGCCAGCTGCCACTCGCGCTCGTCATTCAGCACGCCGCTGGCGTTGAGTTTGCCAAGCTGCGGCAGGCTGATGTTCTGCGCAATCGACAGCTCAATAATCGCCCCCTGCTTCTGGCGCTCTTCCGGCACGCAGACGATCCCGGCCTTGATGGCGTCCGCTGGCTGGCGGAAATGCTGTGCTTTACCGTTCAGCACAATACTGCCGGAGGAGGGGCGAGAAACGCCCGAGAGCGCCTGCATCAGCTCGGTACGCCCGGCGCCCACCAGCCCGTAGAAGCCGAGGATTTCGCCTTTGCGCAGGGTAAAGGAGATATGGGCAAACTCGGTGGGGTGGCAGAGATCTTTCACCTCCAGCACGGTGTCGCCCTTCTCGCATGCTACTTTCGGGAAGGTCTGGGTTATCGCGCGGCCTACCATCATTGCCACCATCCGCTCCTCGGTGATGTCGTTGATGGCCCCGGCACCGACAAACACGCCGTCGCGCAGGATGGTGTAGTGATCCGCCAGTTCAAAAATCTCGTCGAACTTGTGGGAGATAAACAGGATGGCTTTCCCCTCCTGCTTTAAGCGCTCGACGATCTGGTAGAACTCGAGGATTTCGTGCTGGGACAGGGCGGCGGTGGGCTCATCGAGGATCACCACCTGAGCGTCAAACGACAGCGCCCGGGCGATCGCCACCATATGCCGCTGGGCGATGCTCAGGGTTTTCAGCGTCGCGCGCGGATCAATCTGCACCTCCAGACGGGTGAGGATCGCCTGCGCCCGTCGGTGCATCTCTGGCCAGTCGAGCTTTTTGAAAATGCCTTTACAGAGGTACTGGCCGACAAAAATGTTTTCGGTGACCGACAGCTCATCGAACAGCACGGTCTCCTGGTGGATGGCGGTAATGCCCACTTTATGCGCCGAGTCAGGGGTCGGCAGCTGAATGGGGATCGCTTTATAGAGGATTTCGCCCGCGTCGGGCTGGTAAATGCCGGTCATGACTTTGACCAGCGTCGATTTGCCCGCGCCGTTTTCACCGATCAGTGCGGTGACTTTGCCGGGCCAGAGCTCAAGCTGCACGTTCTCAAGGGCGCGCACGCCAGGGAAAACTTTAGTGATGCCGTTGAGCTGAAGCAATGGGGTCATGATAGTTCTCCACCATAGGGGATTTTGTAGGGCGGGTAAGCGTAGCGCCACCCGCCGTTTTGCCGGATGGCGCTACGCTTATCCGGCCTACAAAACGCATCAGAAGATCTTCGAGAACTTATCAATATTGCTGGCATCGTAAACAAACGGCTCAGCCATGGCGCCGGTGCCGTCGGCATCCAGCTTCACTTTGCCCAGTTTGCCCATGCTGGCTTCCTGTTTCGTCGCCGTACCCTTCACCAGATCGTCCGCTAAATACGTCGCGGCATACCCGAGGTCGATGGGGTTCCAGATGGCGAAGCTTTTGCTGGCACCGGATTTCACCGCGCCGGCCATCTCAGACGGCAACCCTAAACCGGTAACGTACACCTTGCCGATTTTGCCCTGATCTTTCACCGCCTGTGCCGCCGCCACGATACCCACCGACGACGGGGAGACGATCACTTTCAGATCCGGCCAGGTTTTCAGCAGGCCCACCGCTTCGCGGTAGCTCTTGTCAGACAGATCGTCGCCATAGGCCACGGTCACCAGATTGACGGACGGGTACTGCGGCAGCACCTTTTTCATCTCGGCAATCCAGGTATTCTGGTTGGTGGAAGTTGGCGTGGCGCTCAGTACCGCCACGTCGCCTTTCTCCACGTTCAGTGCTTTCAGCGCTTCGGCGGCCAGCTTGACGTTGGTCTCGCCAATCAGCGCATTGTTTGACGGGTTGAGATGGATCTGGCGCCCGGCTTTCGCCACGCCGGAATCCCAGGAGACCACTTTGATCCCGCGCTGCATCGCTTTTTTCAGCACCGGCACCACGGCATCAGGATCGTTTGCGGAGATGGCGATCGCATCCACGCCCTGGGCGATCAGCCCGTTCAGTACTTCGATCTGCGCTTCCGCGGTGGTGGTGGTCGGGCCGGTGTAGATCACTTTGACATCACCCAACTCTTTGGCTGCCTCCTGGGCACCCACGTTTGCCGCTTCAAAGAAGCCATTACCTAAGGATTTCGCCACCAGGGCGATTTTCACTTCCGCGAAAGCAGAACCGGACAACGCCAGGGCGGCAACGGTGAGGATCAAGCTTGTCTTTATTTTCATTGCTTTTACTCCACTTAATTGAGTTTGTAGGGTTTGCAGGTGTAGGTTCGCCCCGTCATGCGCGGGGCGCGATGTTCTTATTTGTACAGATCTAACGCTGACTGCACAGGGTTAACGCCAAAGCGTTTGCCCAGCGCAATCAGTTCTTCCCGGGTGATGGTCTGCTTCATGCCGCCCATCGAATAGACTTTCACCAGCACTTCGGCAGATTTCTCGGCGGTGTCGATAAGACCAAAGGTCTCATCCAGCGTCGGGCCGCTGCCGAACACGCCGTGGAACGGCCACAACACCAGGGAACGCTTTTGCATCTCGGCCGCTGTGGCTTCGCCGATTTCGTCGGTACCCGGCACCATCCACGGCAGAATGCCCACCCCATCCGGGAACACCACCAGACACTCGGTGCTGCCTTCCCACAGCTGGCGGGTGATGACGTCTGAGTTGTTCTCCAGCACAAACGTCAGGGCGATCAGGTTGGTGGCGTGGCAGTGCATGATCACGCGATCTTTCCCGCTGGTGGCTTTGATGCGCTCGCAGTGGGAGAGGAAGTGGGCCGGCAGTTCAGAGGTGGGTACCGCTTCGTCAGTCAGCCCCCAAAGAATGTGGTAGCCCGCGCCGTCGCTGTCCACTTTTACCACCCCTAAATTCGCGGTGGGATCGAGCTGCACGTTACGGAAGAATTTGCCGGAACCGGTAACGATAAACGGCGTGTTGGCGAGCAGCGGCATCGGCTGGCTCAGGGCGATATAGCGCGGTTTGGCGTGAAAATCCGCTTCAAACGGGGCGATATCCGCTTCATCGAGGCGCAGCGTCAGGTTGCCGCCGTTGCGCTCGTCCCAGCCTTTCAGCCAGGCGTCGGAGGTGGCTTTAATCATGCCCTGGACAAACCAGGATTGAGTGATGGTGTGCATAGTCTTTCATTTCCTGTTAAATCGGGGCGGGGTTTCCCCTCACCCTAACCCTCTCCCCAAAGGGGCGAGGGGATGGTTTGCTCCCTCTCCCCTTTGGGGAGAGGGCAGGGGTGAGGGGGCAGTTACCCGCGCTGACTCAATACGTCCTGCTCATACGCCCGGACGTTATCCAGCCACTGGCTGCCCGCCGGGACATCGTTACGCTGGCAGTACATCTCCCATACCGCCTGCCACGGCAGCGATTTTTGCTCCTCCAGCAGGGCCAGGCGCGCGGTGTAATCCCCTGCGGCTTCCAGGGCGCGAAGCTCATTGGTGGGCTCCAGCAGAGCGCGCAGCAGGGCTTTTTTCATGTTGCGGGTGCCAATAACCCATGCCGCGATGCGGTTGATGGAGGCGTCGAAGAAGTCGAGCCCGATGTGCACGCGGTCAAACAGATCGTGGCGGATGATTTCGCTGGCGATGGCCTGGGTTTCGTCGTCCAGCAGCACCACGTGGTCGCTGTCCCAGCGCACCGGACGGCTGACGTGCAGCAGCAGGCGCGGCACATACAGCATCGCGGCGGAGATCTTGTCGGAAATCACTTCGGTCGGATGGAAATGGCCTGCATCCAGGCACAGCGCGGTCTGGCGGCTGGTGGCGTAACCCATATAGAACTCGTTAGAGCCCACGGTATAGCTTTCGGCGCCAATGCCGAACAGCTTGCTCTCCACGGCGTCGATGTGGTGGGCCGGGTTCAGTTTCTCACTGATTACCTCATCCAGTGCCGCCAGCAGGCGCTGACGCGGGGCAAGGCGGTCAACGGTGATGTCTTTCATCCCGTCCGGGATCCAGATGTTCATCACCGACGGGGTGCCCAGCTGCTCGCCAAAGTATGCCGACACGCGGCGGCT
Organism: Leclercia adecarboxylata; assembly: GCF_023639785.1. Lineage (NCBI taxonomy): Bacteria > Pseudomonadati > Pseudomonadota > Gammaproteobacteria > Enterobacterales > Enterobacteriaceae > Leclercia > Leclercia adecarboxylata. The sequence continues at coordinate 4,581,898 of NZ_CP098325.1, read as the reverse complement.
GGCCTTCACATGATCGATCCAGAACTGGCGAATCTCGTCATCGGCGTGGGCGAGGGTGAACCCGTCGGCGCTCAGGGGGTGCGAGAAGCAGGAGGGGTTAAAATCCAGCCCCAGCTTGTTGGTTTTCGCCCACTCGACCCAGTTCTTAAAGTGTTCCGGTTTGATGGCGTTGCGTTCGACGGGCGCGTCGGACTCCAGATAGATGGCGTGCAGGTTCAGGCGTTTCGGGCCCGGGATCAGGCTCAGGGCCAGCTCCAGATCGGCACGCAGTTCCGTCGCGTTACGCGCTTTGCCCGGATAGTTACCGGTGGCCTGAATCCCGCCGGTCAGCGCGCCGCCGGGGTTCTCAAAACCGGCAACGTCGTCGCCCTGCCAGCAGTGCATAGAGACGGGCAGACGGTCGAGCTGACGCAGAGCCTCCTCGACATCCACGCCCACGGCGGCGAAACGCTGTTTAGCCAGTTCCCAGGCTTGTTCAAGTTGAGTGGTCATGCGCAAAGCTCCTTAGTCGGTCGTTGTTGCTGAAACTGCGCCCGGTAGTGGGCAATCTCATGATCGGGATTCGGGGTAAAGGTGGTGAGGCCGTAGTTGCCGGTCACCACCTGACGGAACTGGTCGACGTTGGTCAATTCGTCGAGGGTCATCAGCTGGATGCCGATGTTGCCGAGGGTGGAGGCCTCCACCGGCCCGGCTAACACAGGAATGCCGCAGGCGTCGGCGCACAGCTGGTTGAGCAGCTGGTTCTGGCAGCCGCCGCCCACAATGTGCAGCTGACTGAACGGCTTACCGCGCAGGGTCGCCAGCTCGTGCAGCACCTCGGCATACAGCAGGGCGAGGCTGTCGAAGATGCAGCGTGCCAGTCCGGCGGCGCTCTCGGGCACCGGCTGCGCGGTTTCGCGGCAGGCGGCCTGGATCTCGGCGCTCATGTTGGCCGGATTAATAAAGCGGTCGTCATTGGGATTGATCAGGAAACGGCACGCGGGCAGGGTTTCCGTCTCGCTAATCAGGGCCGCCAGGTCGCTGATGTGTTGCTCTTTCAGCACACGCTGCAGCAGCCACAGACCCATGATGTTTTTCAGCACCCGGTAGCGGCCTTCCGCGCCGCCCTCGTTGGTGATGTTGGCCGCCAGGGCGCTATCGCTGGTGTAGGGGGTTTTGCTCTCAAAGCCCATCAGCGACCAGGTGCCGGAGGAGAGATACGCCGCATCCTTTGATGCCAGCGGCGCGGCAATCACCGCGCTGGCGGTGTCGTGGCTGGCGACGGCTACCACCGGGATGGCATTCTCCTGCGGGCAGATCCAGTGACCGATCACATTGCCCGGATGGGTGGGGGTGCCAAACCAGTCCCGGGGTGCGCCGGTCCAGCTGAGCAGGTTCTCGTCCCAGTTATCGGAATTGATGTTCACCAGCTGGGTGGTGGTAGCGTTGGTATATTCCCAGTTCATCTGGCCGGTGAGGCGGTAGCTGAAATAATCCGGGATCAGCAGGGCATGGGCGACCTTCGCTACCAGCTCCGGCTGCTGTTCCACCAGGGCACGCAGCTGATAGAGCGTGTTAAAGGGCAGGAACTGAATGCCGCTGCGGCCATAGATCTCCGCTTTGCCGAGCTGCTCCAGGGCATGCGTCATCACGCCATCTGTGCGGCTGTCGCGGTAGGAGACCGGCAGGCCCACGCGCTGGCCGTTGCTGTCCAGCAGCACGTAATCCACGCCCCAGGTGTCAATCCCGATGCTGTCGATGCGAATGCCCTCTTCACATACCTTATTCAGCCCAGTGCGGATCTCCGCTTCCAGAGCGTCGATATCCCAGCAGTCAAATCCGTCCTGCTTTTGCAGGCAGTTAATGAAACGGTGGATTTCGCGAAGCACAAGCGTCCGCGCCCCGCGGTGGTAGCTTGCCAGCATTACCCGGCCGCTGGAGGCACCTAAATCGACAGCCACGCAATGGCGGAAAGTCATGGTCCGATCCTTATTGAAGTCATTGCGAGTGAGTGTAAAAAAGGGAAGGGAAAGCGACCTTCTTGCCACTGACAGCGCATTTCAGGCGCTGGCAAGAATTCAAAGATGAACGTGAGAGAGTTCACAATTTCTGTTTTTTGCGGCAAAAACAGGCGGTGTGACGGTGTCCGCATTTCCGGATCTTTCCCGCCGTTTCTTGAAAAAGCGACAGGCTTTGCGCCATTTGCTGTCGAAAATTTAAGGTGAGCCGGGGAACCCTAAATTACTATTTTGAGAACTCTTATCATCTGGTGACCCGTTATGACCGTACTGCACAGCGTGGATTTTTTCCCTTCAGGCCACTCGCCTGTGGCGATTGAGCCGCGGCTGCCCCAGGCTGCCTTTCCGGAACATCATCATGATTTTCATGAGATTGTGATTGTCGAGCACGGGACGGGTATCCATGTCTTCAACGGACAGCCGTACACCATCAGCGGCGGAACGGTGTGCTTTGTGCGCGATCACGACCGGCACATGTATGAACATACCGACAACCTGTGCCTGACTAACGTGCTCTATCGTTCCCCGGAAGCGTTCCAGTTTTTGTCGGGATTAAACCAGCTTCTGCCTCAGGAGCAGGACGGCCACTACCCGTCGCACTGGCGGGTGAACCAGGCCACGCTGCAACAGGTGCGCCAGCTGGTGAGCCAGATGGAGCAGTCGGAAGAGGGCCAGGAAACCCACGCTCTCGCCAGCCGTGAAATCCTCTTTATGCAGCTGCTGGTGCTGCTGCGCCGTGGCAGCCTGGTGGAAGGGGCAGCAAATAACGACGCCCGCCTCAATCAGCTGATGGCCTGGCTGGAAGATCACTATGCGGAAGATGTCTGCTGGGAGACGCTGGCGGATAACTTCTCTCTGTCGCTGCGCACTCTGCATCGCCAGTTGAAACAGCACACCGGCCAGACGCCCCAGCGCTACCTGAACCGCCTGCGGCTGATTAAAGCGCGCCATCTGCTGCGCCATACCGACGATAGCGTTACGGATATCGCCTATCGCTGCGGTTTCGGCGACAGTAACCACTTTTCGACCCTGTTTCGCCGGGAGTTTGACTGGTCCCCGCGCGATATTCGCCAGGGCCGGGATGCGTCACTTCAGTAACGCGAGGAAAATCACCGTTTTATTGCCGCAAAGCGGGTAATAATGTCAGGTTATTCCCCGGTGAGGTTGTGACGTGGCAGGACAGTTGATTCTTCGCAGAGCCGATTTTTTTGCATCCGATGCCCAGGCCGTCGCGGTGGCGGACCGCTATCCGCAAAATGTCTTTGCCGAGCACACCCATGATTTCTGCGAGCTGGTGCTGGTGTGGCGTGGCAACGGCCTGCATATCCTCAACGATCGCCCTTACCGCATCACCCGCGGCGACCTGTTTTACATCCGCGCCGAGGACAAACACTCCTACGCCTCGGTGAACGATCTGGTGCTGCAGAACATCATCTACTGCCCAGACCGGCTGAAGCTTAATGTGGACTGGGGAGCCAACATCCCCGGTTTTCTGAACGCCCGCGGCGCACCGCACTGGCGGCTCGGCAGCAACGGCATGGCGCAGGTGCGCCAGGTCATCACCCAGCTGGAGCAGGAGAGCCAGAAGGACGACCCCCATGCCTTTGAACTGGCGGAACTGCTGTTTGCCCAACTGACGATTATGCTCAAGCGCTACCGCTACGCCCCGGACAACCCCGCGGCCAGCGAGCCGGAAGCGCTTCTGGATAAGCTTATCACCGCGCTTTCTGGCAGCCTGAACCGCAGCTTTGTGCTGGAGAAGTTTTGCGAGCAGGAGCAGTGCAGCGAGCGCGCCCTGCGCCAGCAGTTTCGTACCCAGACCGGCATGACGGTGAACCACTATCTGCGTCAGCTACGGATCTGCCATGCCCAGTATCTGCTGCAGCACACCGAGCTGATGGTCAGCGAAGTGGCCATGCAGTGTGGCTTTGAGGACAGCAACTATTTCTCGGTGGTGTTTAACCGCGAAGTGGGGATGACGCCGGTTCAGTGGCGTCATCGCAGCCATAACGCAGCGTAATAGAATATTCACAGCCCCTGAGTCCCCCGCACGCCCCGCCAGATCAGTGACATAACGAAAAGTTATAACCTTATTAAAACTACGGCATTGATAAACATTTTCAATATCATTTAATTAACTATAATGAACCAACTGCTTACGCGGCATTAACACGTTTGCCGCCCGACAATAATGGAGATGATTATGAGCTATACCCTGCCATCCCTGCCGTACGCTTACGACGCCCTTGAGCCGCATTTCGACAAGCAGACGATGGAGATCCATCACACTAAACACCACCAGACTTACGTTAACAACGCCAACGCGGCGCTGGAAAGCCTGCCAGAATTCGCCAACCTGTCCGCTGAAGAGCTGATCACCAAACTGGATCAACTGCCAGCTGACAAGAAAACCGTACTGCGTAACAACGCTGGCGGCCACGCTAACCACAGCTTCTTCTGGAAAGGCCTGAAAACCGGCACCACCCTGCAGGGTGACCTGAAATCCGCTATCGAGCGTGACTTCGGCTCCGTTGAGAACTTCAAAGCTGAGTTCGAAAAAGCGGCTGCTACCCGTTTCGGCTCTGGCTGGGCGTGGCTGGTTCTGAAAGGCGACAAGCTGGCGGTCGTTTCTACTGCTAACCAGGACTCCCCGCTGATGGGTGAAGCGATCTCTGGCGCATCCGGCTTCCCAATCGTGGGCCTGGACGTGTGGGAACACGCTTACTACCTGAAGTTCCAGAACCGTCGCCCGGACTACATCAAAGCCTTCTGGGACGTTGTAAACTGGGACGAAGCTGCGGCACGTTTCGCTGCTAAAAAATAAGGTTGCAAAGCCTTCTGTGAGAAGCGAGTCTGATGACTCGCTTTTTTTATACCCACAATCTGCACAAGGAGCCGCGATGGACTATCCCGTTAATGTATTCACCGGAAAAATAAGGGACTACGAGGGTAGCCGCCCGAGCGCGATTGCCAAACTGCAGGTTGACGGGGAACTGACGTTAACCGAGCTGGGCCTGGCGGGGGATGAGCAGGCGGAAAAGAAAATCCACGGCGGGCCGGATCGGGCGCTGTGCCACTATCCGCGCGAACATTACCAGCACTGGGCCAGCGAATATCCGGCGCAGGCGGATCTGTTTGTCTCTCCGGCGTTTGGCGAAAACCTGTCAACCGAGGGGCTGACGGAGAAGAACGTCTTTATCGGCGACATTTTTCGCTGGGGCGAAGCCCTGATCCAGGTGACCCAGCCGCGCTCGCCGTGCTTCAAGCTCAACTTCCATTTCGGCATTAACGACATGGCCACGCAAATGCAGAACGCGGCGAAAACCGGCTGGCTCTATCGCGTGGTGCTGGCAGGGCAGGTATCCGCGGATGCGCCGCTGACGCTCGTCTCCCGCCTGAGCGACGTATCGGTGCATGACGCCTGCGCCATTGCCTGGCATATGCCGTTTGACGATGAACAGTATCAGCGTCTGCTGTCTGCTGCGGGCCTGTCGACCAGCTGGACAAGAACGATGCAGAAGCGGCGTTTAAGCGGCAAGATCGAGAATAATTCCCGAAGATTGTGGGGGAAATAGTTCCCGCAGAAAGTAGGCCGGGTAAGGCGAAGCTGCCACCCGGCACATACGGTTACGAACGCTTATACAACGGCAGCCAGAGGGTTAACCGTAATCCCCCCAGCGGGCTGTCGTCTGCTTTCACCCAGCCGCGATGCTGCTGCATGGCGGTCTCGACGATGGCCAGACCCAGCCCGGTGCCGCCAGATTCACGGTCGCGGGCTTCGTCGGTACGGTAGAACGGACGGAAAATCTGCTCCCTGTCTTCCGGGCTGACGCCAGGACCATCGTCATCCACGTTAATGGTAATGCCGTCCTTGTCCACCGAGAACGCCACCTCAATTTTGGTATGCGAATAGCGCAGGGCGTTACGGACGATATTCTCCAGCGCGCTTTCCAGCGTACTGGGGTTACCGTACAGCGGCCACGGGCCCGGCGGGAAGTTGACGGTGAAGGATTTCCCCATCTGCTCCGCTTCGAATGCCGCGTTGTCCAGCACCTCATGCCACAGATGGTTGGCTTTCACCGTTTCGCTGACCAGGGCATTTTTCTGCTGATTGCGCGACATCACCAGCAGGTCGTTGATCATGCTGTCCAGACGGTGCGCTTCCGTTTCGATACGCTCCAGCTCCTTGCTCTCGCCGCTGCGACGGCGCAGCAGGGCAGTACCCAGCTGCAGGCGCGTCAGCGGGGTGCGCAGTTCGTGGGAGATATCCGAGAGCAGGCGCTGCTGGGTGGTCATCATCCGCTCCAGCGCCGCGACCATCTGGTTGAAACTGGCACCCGCCGCCAGGAACTCCTGCGGCCCGGCTTCCAGCTCCGGATGCTGCCGCAGGTTCCCCTGCGCCACTTCATCCGCGGCGTTTTTCAGTTTGCGCGCCGGCTTCGCCAGACTCCAGGCAAGCCATAGCAACAGCGGTGAACTCACCAGCATGGTGACAATCAGCAGCAACAGCGGGCGGTCGAACAGCAGGTTGATAAAGTCGGACTGGGAGTTGCTCGCCGGGCGAATCAGGTAGAGCTGGTAATTATCCTCTCCGTCATTAACGGAGAATGGCCCCACCATCTCCACCCGACCGTATTTTTTCTTTTGCGGATGATCGGCGTTATCGGCCTGGCCAATGAAGTTACGGATGATCTGCATTTCATTGCGGTCCGCACCAATCACGCGGCCTTCGCTGGTGACCAGCAGCAGGCGTTGCCCGGGAGGCGCCCATTTTTCAATCGCGCGAAACAGCCTGCGCCACCACATCAAATCGTTGGGCGGATCGAGGGCTAGCTCTGCTTCTACGTGCTGCTCGATCATCACACCCTGACGTTGCTCGCTGTCGAGGAGCTCCGTCATCTGGCGTGAGTCGAGTTTGGGTAACATCAAAACCAGCATTAAAACCAGTGCCAGCGTCAGCCAGAAAATGGCGAAGATGCGGGCGGTTAAGCTGCCTATCATGAAGCGGAAACCATCAGATAACCGCGTCCACGCAGGGTTTTAAACCACGGGTGACCATCTTTGCGTTCCGGCAATTTACGGCGCAGGTTGGAAATGTGCATATCAATTGCGCGGTCGAACGGTGTCAGGCGTTTACCCAGCACTTCCTGGCTCAGATGTTCACGTGATACCACCTGGCCGAGATGCTGTGCCAGCAGATAGAGCAGGGTGAATTCGGTGCCGGTCAGCTCCAGCGCCTGGCCGTCAAAGCTGGCTTCCTGGCGGCCTGGGTTCAGGCTCAGGGAGTCGACTTCGAGCGTAGGTGAGCCGTTGTCGGTGTTCTGCTGCTGCTCGCTCCAGTGGGAACGGCGCAGGATCGCACGGATACGGGCCACCAGCTCGCGGTCGTTAAAGGGTTTAGGCAGATAGTCATCCGCGCCCAGCTCAAGGCCGAGTACGCGGTCAAGTTCGCTGCCGCGTGCGGTCAGCATAATGACGGGGGTCTGGTGTGTCTGGCGCAGCTCTTTAAGGGTGTCGATACCGTTTTTCTTCGGCATCATGACGTCGAGCAAAAGCAAGTCGATGCTATCGTCGAGTAGACTCAGGGCCTGTTCCCCATCATGGGCAACTGACACGTCAAAGCCTTCCATGTCGAGCAACTCCTTTAAAAGGGATGTCAGCTCTCGGTCATCATCAACTAACAGGATTTTATTCATTGTTTAAATACCTCCGAGGCAGAAATTACGTCATCAAGGCTCTCTAATCCATGACTTTACGTTGTTTTACACCCCCTGACGCATGTTTGCAGCCTGAATCGTAGACTGTCTCTCGTTGAATCGCGACACGAAAGATTTTGGGAGTAAGTGATGCGCATAGTTACCGCTGCCGTCATGGCCTCAACGCTGGCGTTTAGTGCATTTAGCCAGGCTGCTGGAGCTATCACCGGCGATAACCGTTCCTCAGCAGAGGGCATTGCGCAGCAAAGCGGCCAGGGCCATATGTTTGACGGCATAAGTTTAACCGAACATCAGCGTCAACAGATGCGAGATCTGATGCAGCGGGCCCGGCATGACCAGCCCCCTGTTAATGTTAGCGAAATGGAGACAATGCATCGCCTTGTCACCGCAGAAAATTTTGACGAAAACGCTGTACGCGCTCAGGCAGATAAGATGGCGCAGGAACAGGTTGCCCGCCAGGTCGAAATGGCCCGGGTCCGCAACCAGATGTTTCACCTGCTAACGCCAGAGCAGCAAGCGGTTTTGAACCAGAAACACCAGCAACGTATGGATCAGTTGCGCGAGGTTGCACGGATGCAGAAGAACGCCGAATCGACGCTTTTTAGTAGCAATACCCGTAGTAACCAGTAGACCCTGTTTTCCTTGCCATAGACACCATCCCTGTCTTCCCCCTCATGATGAGGGGGTTTTTTTTGCCCGTCATTAAAATGCGTTAACCGTTTATTCATCTTATTGACTCCCCTGCATCCGTTATACTAGCGGCATAGCATGACAGGAGTGTTTATGAATCAATCCTATGGACGGCTGGTCAGCCGGGCCGCAATCGCCGCGACGACGATGGCGTCGTGCCTGTTAGTGATTAAAATCTTCGCGTGGTGGTATACCGGTTCGGTGAGTATTCTGGCGGCGCTGGTCGACTCCCTCGTGGATATTGCCGCCTCGGTCACTAATCTCTGGGTGGTGCGCTACTCTTTGCAACCCGCGGATGAAGAACATACCTTTGGTCATGGCAAAGCGGAGTCGCTGGCGGCACTGGCGCAAAGTATGTTTATTTCCGGCTCGGCGCTGTTCCTTTTCCTGACCGGTATTCAGCACCTGTATACCCCATCGCCGATGAAAGATCCGGGCGTTGGCGTGGTGGTGACAATAATTGCACTTATAAGCACATTAGTTCTGGTAACGTTCCAGCGCTGGGTGGTACGCAAAACCCAAAGTCAGGCGGTACGGGCGGATATGCTTCATTATCAGTCTGATGTTATGATGAACGGCGCGATTCTTATTGCGCTCGGTCTGGCCTGGTATGGCTGGCACCGGGCCGATGCGTTGTTTGCGTTAGGGATTGGATTCTATATTTTATACAGTGCGTTGCGTATGGGATACGATGCGGTGCAATCGCTGCTCGATCGCGCACTGCCAGACGCAGAACGGCATGAAATCTTTGAAATTGTGACCTCCTGGCCAGGCGTCAGGGGCGCTCACGATCTTCGCACGCGGCAGTCAGGGCCGACCCGCTTTATTCAGATTCATTTAGAAATGGAAGATAACCTGCCGCTCGTTCAGGCACATCTGGTGGCTGAACAGGTTGAGCAGGCGATTTTGCAGCGTTTCCCGGGGTCAGACGTCATTATTCACCAGGATCCCTGCTCAGTCGTACCTAAGCCAGGTAATGGACATTTTGAGCTTTCGTAATTCGTTGTAAAAAAGTGAACCAGGGCAGCATTTTGTGGAAAAATAACCGCCATTTGGTCTGACCTGAATCAATTCAGCTGGAAGTGATTGATATACTATTTGCAGTATTCGTTGGTCGATAGACGTCTTCCGGCAACAGATTTCATTTTTGCATTCCTAAGTTCAGAGGTAGTCATGATTAAGAAAATCGGTGTGTTGACAAGCGGCGGTGATGCGCCCGGCATGAACGCAGCAATTCGTGGTGTGGTTCGTGCTGCGTTGACGGAAGGTCTGGAAGTTTTTGGTATCTATGACGGTTATCTGGGCCTGTATGAAGATCGCATGGTGCAGCTCGACCGCTACAGTGTTTCCGACATGATTAACCGTGGCGGCACCTTCCTGGGCTCCGCACGCTTCCCGGAATTCCGCGACGAGCGCATCCGTGAAGTGGCTATCGAGAACATGAAAAAACGTGGCCTGGACGCGCTGGTTGTTATCGGCGGCGACGGCTCTTACATGGGTGCAAAACGCCTGACTGAAATGGGCTTCCCGTGCATTGGCCTGCCAGGCACTATCGACAACGACATCAAAGGTACCGACTACACCATCGGTTACTTCACCGCGCTGGGCACCGTTGTTGAAGCGATTGACCGTCTGCGTGACACCTCCTCTTCTCACCAGCGTATCTCTATCGTTGAAGTGATGGGCCGCTACTGTGGCGACCTGACCCTGGCGGCAGCCATTGCGGGCGGCTGTGAGTTCGTGGTGGTTCCTGAAGTGGAATTCAGCCGTGAAGACCTGGTTGCCGAAATCAAAGCCGGTATCGCCAAAGGTAAAAAACACGCTATCGTTGCCATCACCGAGCACATCTGTGACGTGGACGAGCTGGCGAAGTACATCGAAACCGAAACCAAACGCGAAACCCGCGCGACCGTTCTCGGCCACATCCAGCGCGGCGGTTCCCCGGGCCCTTACGACCGTATCCTGGCCTCCCGTATGGGTGCCTACGCCATCGAACTGCTGCTGCAGGGCTTTGGCGGTCGTTGCGTCGGTATTCAGAACGAAAAACTGGTTCACCATGACATCATCGACGCTATCGAAAATATGAAGCGTCCGTTCAAAGGTGACTGGCTGGACTGCGCGAAAAAACTGTACTAATCAGCCTGTTGTTGCCGGGTGGCGCTGCGCTTACCCGGCCTACAAGGTAAACGAAAAACGGTCACCCAGGTGGCCGTTTTTAATGTTTGCACCCTCTCCCGGTGGGAGAGGGGCGGGGTGAGGGCAACAGCCCGCACAGCTTTTTAAGCCTGCCGCTTACTTTTTATTCCTCCTCGTTATAGCCAATCTTTTTTTATTCTTTAATCATTGGTTCGCTTTCTGGCACGCTGCATCCATCAAACACCATATTAAGCGAGTCGGATGATGAACAAATGGGGCGTGGGGTTAACTTTATTGCTGGCATCGACCAGCGTTCTGGCAAAGGATATCCAGTTACTGAACGTGTCTTACGATCCGACACGTGAACTGTATGAGCAGTACAACAAAGCGTTCGCCGCACACTGGAAACAGGAAACCGGCGATAACGTCGTGATCCGCCAGTCGCACGGTGGCTCTGGTAAGCAGGCGACCTCCGTGATTAACGGTATCGAAGCCGATGTCGTGACTTTGGCGCTGGCGTATGACGTGGACGCCATTGCACAACGCGGCCGTATCGATAAAAACTGGATCAAACGTCTGCCGGACAACTCTGCACCTTATACCTCCACCATCGTGTTCCTGGTACGCAAAGGTAACCCGAAACAGATCCATGACTGGAACGATCTGGTTAAGCCGGGCGTGTCTGTCATCACCCCGAACCCCAAAAGTTCAGGTGGTGCACGCTGGAACTATCTGGCTGCATGGGGTTACGCCCTGCACCAGAACAATGGCGATCAGGCCAAAGCGCAGGAGTTCGTAAAAGCGCTGTACAAGAACGTTGAAGTGCTGGATTCCGGTGCGCGCGGGGCAACCAACACCTTCGTTGAACGCGGCATTGGCGACGTGCTGATTGCGTGGGAAAACGAAGCGCTGCTGGCCACCAACGAGCTGGGCAAAGACAAGTTTGAAATCGTCACCCCGAGCGAATCCATTCTGGCTGAACCAACCGTCTCGGTTGTCGATAAAGTGGTGGCTAAGAAAGGCACCCAGGCCGTGGCTGAAGCGTACCTCAAGTACCTTTACACTCCGGAAGGCCAGGAGATCGCGGCGAAGAACTTCTACCGTCCACGTGATGAGGCGGTAGCGAAGAAATATGAGAACGCGTTCCCGAAACTGAAGCTGTTCACTATCGATCAGGTCTTCGGCGGCTGGACGAAAGCGCAGAAAGATCACTTCTCGAATGGCGGCACCTTCGATCAGATCAGTAAGCGTTAAGCGTTTTCAAGAACGACACGGTGACCCGGTGTGAGAAATCCGCCGGGTTTTTTATTTGGTCATCTTTATGCGTTACTCTTTCCCCTCAAACGGATACAGGGAACGCGTTGTGAAAAAAATAATCGTGCTGGTGCTGGTTGTCATCGCGCTCGCCGCGGGCGGCTGGCTATGGATGAAAACGGGTAACCCAAACGCGTTGCGGCATATCGTTCTTGACCAGTGTGTGCCAAATCAGATGCAGCACCGTAATCCGGCGCCCTGCGTGCAGGTTAAGACGGATGCGGGATATGTGGTGTTTAAAGACCGCAACGGGCCGCTGCAGTATCTGCTGATGCCAACGTACCGCATCAAGGGTACCGAAAGCCCTCTCCTGACCGAGGCCCATACGCCGAACTTCTTCTGGCTGGCGTGGCAGTCGCGCAGCTTTATGAGCATCAAGCGGGGGACCCGAGTGCCTGACAGCGCGGTTTCACTGACCATCAACTCCCCGACCGGGCGCACGCAAAACCATTTTCATATCCACATCTCCTGCCTGCGTCCGGACGTGCGCGAGAAGCTCAATGCGCATCAGGGGCAAATCAGCACCCAGTGGCTGCCGTTCCCCGGCGGGCTGGAAGGACACGAGTATCTGGCGCGGCGGGTAACGGAGGCAGAGCTGGTGAAGCGCAGTCCGTTTATGATGCTGGCAGAAGAGCTCCCGGAAGCGCGGGACCATATGGGGCGCTTTGCGCTGGCGATGGCGAAGCAGTCCGACGGGTCGTTTGTGTTGCTGGCGAACGAGCGCAATCTGCTGACGCTTAACCGCGCCTCTGCTGAGGAATTGCAGGATCATCAATGCCATATCCTGAATTGACCCCACCATAAATAGCGTTTACTCGCCCTGCCTGTCGCCGTAGACTTGCTGAAAAATTCTACAGGAGACAGGCATGTCGCTCTGGTTCACCCACCCGCTGTTTCTGCCCTCGCTGATTATCGGCGTCACTATCGTGCTCTGGGCCACCTCGCTGCTGCCGGAATTTATCACCGCGCTGCTGTTTTTTACCGCGGCGATGATCGCCAAAATTGCGCCGCCGGAGGTGATCTTCGGCGGCTTCGCGTCGTCGGCGTTCTGGCTGGTGTTCAGCGGATTTGTGCTCGGCGTGGCGATCCGTAAAACCGGGCTGGCGGACAGGGCGGCGCGGGCATTATCCTCCCGGCTGACTGACTCCTGGCCGCTGATGGTGGCAAGCGTGGTGCTGCTCACCTATGCGCTGGCGTTTGTCATGCCGTCTAACATGGGGCGTATTGCGCTGCTGATGCCCATAGTGGCGGCGATGGCGAAGCGGGCGGGCATAGCCGACGGTTCCCGGGCGTGGTTCGGCCTGGCCCTGGCGGTGGGGTTTGGCACCTTCCAGCTCTCGGCCACTATCCTGCCTGCCAACGTGCCTAATCTGGTGATGAGCGGGGCGGCGGAAGGTTCATACGGTATTCATCTCAACTATGTTCCCTACCTGCTGCTGCATACCCCGGTGCTGGGCATTCTTAAGGGCCTGATTCTCATCGGCCTGATCTGCTGGCTGTTCCCCGGCGCGCCCAAACCGGCGAAAGATGTGACGCCGCCGGAACCCATGGGCCGCGACGAAAAGCGCCTCGCCTGGTTGCTGGCGGTGGTACTGGTGATGTGGGTGACCGAAAGCTGGCACGGCATTGGCCCGGCGTGGACGGGGCTTGCGGCGTCGATTGTGGTCATGCTTCCGCGGGTGGGTTTTATCACCGGCGAAGAGTTCTCGGCCGGGGTGAATATGCGCACCTGTATCTACGTGGCGGGCATTCTGGGGCTGGCGATCACCGTGACGCAAACCGGTATTGGCAATGCCGTGGGTGAGGCGCTGATGCGCGTCATGCCGCTGGATGCCGACGCGCCGTTCACCAGTTTCCTGGCCCTGACCGGCATCACCACCGCGCTGAACTTCATCATGACCGCCAACGGCGTGCCGGCGCTGTATACCACGCTGGCGCAAAGCTTCTCGGACGCGACCGGTTTTCCGCTGCTGTCGGTGATCATGATTCAGGTGCTGGGGTATTCCACGCCGCTGCTGCCGTATCAGGCGTCGCCGATTGTGGTGGCGATGGGGCTGGGAAAGGTGCCTGCGCGGGCAGGGATGCTGCTCTGTCTGGCGCTGGCGGTGGCAACGTATCTGGTGCTGCTGCCGCTGGATTATCTGTGGTTTAGCGTGCTGGGGAAATTGTAATTTTCCTCTCCCCAGAGGGGAGAGGAAAGAAGGTTTTTACGCCTTTTTAGCGGCTTCTGCTGCTTTAACGATCACCGCGAAAGCGTCTGCTTTCAGGGATGCGCCGCCAACCAGCGCGCCGTCGATGTCCGGCTGGGTGAACAGCTCTGCGGCGTTCGCTGCGTTTACGGAACCGCCGTACTGGATGATCACTTGTTCAGCGACTTTCGCGTCTGCTTTCGCAATGTGGTCACGGATGAATTTGTGAACGGCCTGAGCCTGTGCTGGGGTTGCAGATTTGCCGGTACCGATCGCCCATACTGGCTCGTAAGCAATGACCGCGCCTTCGAACGCGCTCGCGCCTTGGGTGGTCAGCACTGCGTCGATCTGACGTGCGCACACTTCTTCAGTTTTGCCTGCTTCGTTTTCTGCTTCGGTTTCACCGATGCACAGAACCGGGATCAGACCCTGCTCTTTCAGTACAGCGAATTTCTTCGCGATGAACTCGTCGGACTCTTTGTGATAGGTGCGACGCTCAGAGTGGCCGATGATGATGTATTTCGCGCCGATATCTTTCAGCATTTCGGCAGAGGTTTCACCGGTGAACGCGCCAGACAGGTTAACGTCAACGTTCTGCGCACCCAGAACGATGTGGCTACCGTCAGCCGCTTTCTTAGCCATATCCAGGTACATGTCCGGCGGAGCGATAGCAACAGCACAGCCAGTCACGCCAGCCAGCTCTTTACGCAGGTTAGCTACCAGCTCGTTTACCATATGGCGGCTGCCGTTCAGTTTCCAGTTACCCATCACTAAAGGATGTCGCATTTCAATTCTCCACGCTCAAGAGCGAATTAAGGAATATGGCCACCCGACAGGGCAGCATGGTCTGTGAATCAGTATAGAGATTTTCCCTCGAAAGGCTTTGCTTTTTGTCATTAATTCGACCCGCCGAGTGTCTCAGATAACGCCAGCTTAATCGGTTCAACAGCGAAGGTCAGCCCCTTTTCGCCGTTATCTGCCACCACATAGCGAACCGCGCCTTCCGTTTCGGCGTAGTAGCGTTTGTTTTTACCGGCGCTAAGCAGCTTTTGCAGTCTTTGCTGGCTTTGGGATTTGGTCAGCGCAGGGGTGAAAGCACGCAGAATAGCGCTCATATACTCCAGCGCCTTGGCTTTGGCGGCCTTTTGTTCCGGCCCCTGAATCGGCAGCCAGGTGACCTGCATACTCTTGATTTTAAGGGTTCCACGCTCCAGCGCCGTGGAGGCGTACAGATTCTCATTAATTTTGCTGGCAGCCCGGGTCAGGTTCGGGGTATCGCGGGTGCCGTCGATAGAGCGAAACTCATTGAGCGGCAGGGTTGGATTATCCTGATTAAAGGCTTCACGGAACAGGCTGATGGATTGATCGAACGTCGGTGCGCCTGGCATCACGTAGGGTGCGGTAGCCGGTGCGGATGTCTCGGCAGCACGCAGAGAAAAGCCCGCACTTAACAGTGTTAAACCCAGCCAAATAAGGTGAAACCACATCTTCATCAATAAAGTCTCTGAATGTTACTGCCCACGATTAAAACGGGATCCGGCTGGCTTGTCAAAAGGATGCGACTCCAGGGTAAACTACGCTCCGCAATGATTTTAAGGAACCCGACATGACCATACAGCAGTGGTTGTTTTCATTCAAAGGGCGTATTGGACGCCGTGATTTCTGGATCTGGATTGGTGTATGGATTGTCGCCATGCTGGCTCTGTTTATTTTTGCCAATAACGCCTGGCTGAGCACCCAGAAGGCGGCCTTCGCGCTGGTGTCGCTGCTGTGGCCGACCGCAGCGGTACTGGTTAAACGACTGCACGATCGTGGACGTTCCGGGCTGTGGGCGCTGCTGGTGGTTCTGGCGTGGATGCTGCTGGCTGGCAACTGGTCGATGCTGCCATCCATGCTGCCGTGGGTGGTTGGCAGGCTGATCCCCACCATTATTTTTGTGATGATTATTGTCGACCTGGGCGCGTTCGTTGGCACCCAGGGCGAGAATAAATACGGTAAAGATACGATCGACGTAAAGTACCGCTGATTACCAGTAGTGTTCAGCGGTCATATGGCCCGGCCGACGGCGTAAATGTTTGGTCATTTGCCGGGTCTCTTTCAGCAGCTGTTGGGTGTCGCGCACCATTTGCGGGTTGCCACACAGCATCACATGGCTGGTGTCGGCGTCCATTTTCAAACCCACGGCGGCTTCCAGTTCGCCATTTTCAATCAGGGCCGGGACACGCCCGTTGAGGGACCCCGCTACCGTTTCGCGGCTCACTACCGTCTGGATTTTTACTTTCCCTTCATAGCGCTTCTGCAGCTCCTGCATCAGCGGCAGGTAGCTCAGGTCTGCGGCATAGCGTGCGGCATGCACGAGAACGATATTGTTAAAGCGGTCGAGGTCTTGCCCGTATTGCAGGATCGACAGGTAAGGGCCGATGGCAGTGCCGGTCGCCAGCATCCACAGCGTCTCGCAGTCCGGCACTTCATCCAGGACGAAGAAGCCAGCGGCTTCGCTGACAATCTGGATCTCATCGTCGGGTTTAAGCGCCGCCAGACGCGGGCTGAGTTTGCCATCGGGAACGGTGACAAGATAGAACTCAAGATCCGGGTTATCCGGCGCGTTAACATAGGAGTAGGCGCGCTGCACGCGCTCGCCGTCGATCTCCAGTCCCAGCTTGGCAAATTGCCCTGCCGTGAAGGGATGGATGGGCGCGTGAACGGTGAGGCTAAATAGCGCATCGGTCCAGAACTCTACCTTTTTGACTTTGCCTGTTACCCAGTCTGCCATGATGTTCTCCTGTGCTGATCTCGGGATCTATCTTCCTTTCATGAGGGGGAGATTTCCAGCCCGGACGGGCCGGAAAGCTCAATTGATCAAACGGTTTTACAGAATGTGGGTCTGCACGTCGGGATCTTTGCGGTCCAGATAGTGAATCGACTGGATGCGGCGGATGGTGCGTGATTTACCGCGGATCAGCAGCGTTTCGGTGGTCGCCATGTTGCCTTTGCGACTGATGCCGTCCAGCAGATCGCCTTTGGTGATCCCGGTGGCGGAGAAGATGACGTTATCGTTGCGGGCCATATCGTCCAGACGCAGAACGGTGTTGGCTGCAATCCCCATGGCCGCGCAGCGTGCCAGCTCCTGTTCACCGATACGGCGGTTCTCTTCGCTGTCGCCTTTTACGTCATGGCGAGCCAGCAGACGCCCGTGCATATCGCCGTCGAGGGCGCGGATCACCGCAGCAGAAACCACGCCTTCCGGTGCGCCGCCAATGCCGTACAGCACGTCGACTTCGCTGTCCGGCATGCAGGTGAGGATGGAGGCCGCCACGTCGCCGTCGGGGATGGCAAAGACGCGCACGCCAAGCTGCTGCATCTGGGCAATTACCGCATCGTGACGCGGTTTAGCCAGGATAGTGACCGTCAGTTCGCTCAGCGGTTTATTGAGCGCGGCAGCGATATTACGCAGGTTATCCGCCAGCGGCAGATTCAGGTCGATAATCCCTTTTGCCCCGGGGCCGACAATCAGCTTTTCCATATACATATCCGGCGCGTTAAGGAAGGTGCCTTTATCGCCCACGGCCAGCACCGCCAGCGCGTTAGCCTGGCCCATGGCGGTCATGCGGGTGCCTTCAATGGGGTCCACGGCGATATCCACCGCATCGCCTTTACCGGTTCCGACTTTTTCGCCGATATAGAGCATTGGCGCTTCGTCGATTTCACCTTCGCCAATTACGATGGTGCCGTCGATATTGACCTGGTTAAGCATGATGCGCATGGCATGGACGGCTGCGCCGTCAGCGGTATTTTTATCGCCACGGCCAAGCCATTTGTAGCCTGCCAGGGCAGCAGCTTCGGTTACGCGGGAAAACTCGATAGCAAGTTCACGTTTCATCAGATACTCGTGCAATCAAAAGGAATTGCACGAAGTTTATCACAGAGTGGAGAGGGTGCGGCCTGATGCCCTCACCCTGACCCTCTCCCACAGGGAGAGGGAATGTGAGGTGGATTACGACTCGTCGTGCTCTTCCCACGCCAGGGCGCGTTTCACCGCTTTCTTCCAGCCGCTGTAGCGGTAGTTGCGCTCGGTGGTTTCGATGCCCGGGCGGAATTCGCGCTCAATGACCGCTTTTTCCTGCAGTTCGTCGAGGTTCTGCCAGAAGCCCACCGCCAGACCGGCAAGATAAGCCGCACCCAGCGCCGTCACTTCACGCACTTCCGGGCGCTCCACGCGGGTACCCAGAATATCGGACTGGAACTGCATCAGGAAGTTGTTGGCGACCGCGCCGCCGTCCACGCGCAGGGCGTGCAGACGAATACCCGAGTCGGCCTGCATCGCTTCCAGCACGTCGCGGGTCTGATAGGCAATCGACTCCAGCGTAGCGCGAATGATGTGGTTGGAGTTCACCCCACGCGTCAGGCCGAAAATCGCCCCGCGAGCATACGGGTCCCAGTACGGCGCACCCAGCCCGGTAAAGGCCGGCACCACGTACACCCCGTTAGTATCTTTCACCTTGGTGGCGAAATACTCGGAGTCAAAGGCGTCGCTGATCAGCTTCATTTCGTCGCGCAGCCACTGGATGGAGGCCCCCGCCATAAATACCGCGCCTTCCAGGGCGTAGTTCACTTCGCCGCGCGGGCCACAGGCGATGGTGGTCAGCAGGCCATGCTCGGATTTCACCGCCTTCTCGCCGGTGTTCATCAGCATGAAGCAGCCGGTACCGTAGGTGTTTTTCGCCATTCCTTCCTTCACGCACAGCTGGCCAAACAGCGCCGCCTGCTGGTCACCGGCGATCCCGGCGATAGGAATACGCGTCCCGCCTTTACCGCCGATATTGGTCTGGCCGTAGATCTCCGAGGACTTACGTACCTGGGGCAGCATGGCGCGCGGGATGTCCAGCGCCTCCAGCATCTTGTCATCCCATTCCAGGGTGTTGATGTTGAACAGCATGGTACGCGAGGCGTTGGTGTAGTCGGTCACATGGACGCGTCCCTGGGTCATCTTCCAGATAAGCCAGGTATCCACGGTACCGAACAGCAGTTCGCCGCGTTTTGCCCGCTCGCGGGAGCCTTCAACGTGGTCGAGGATCCATTTTACCTTGGTGCCGGAGAAGTACGGGTCCACCACCAGGCCGGTGGCGCTACGCACGTACTCTTCCATGCCGTCGCGCTTAAGCTTCTCGCAAATATCTGCGGTGCGGCGGCACTGCCAGACGATGGCGTTGTAAATCGGCTTACCGGTTTCGCGCTCCCAGACAATGGCCGTTTCACGCTGGTTGGTGATGCCGATAGCGGCAATCTCGTCGGAACTGATATCGGCTTTTGCCAGCACTTCAACCAGCGTCGAGCTTTGTGACGCCCAGATCTCCATTGGGTCGTGCTCGACCCAGCCTGGCTTCGGATAAATTTGCTCGAATTCGCGCTGTGACACGCTGACGATGTTCGCGTCATGATCCATAACGACAGCGCGGGAGCTGGTCGTGCCCTGGTCGAGCGCAACGATATATTTTTTTTCGGTCATGGTTTTTGTCCCGTAGTCAGATTACAGCGAAGCTTTTTGTTGCGTGGCGGAAGTCGTTTCTTTCTCCTCTTCCACACAGGTGTCGCACGGTAAGTGGCGACCAATCAGTTTGCGATAGCCAAATGCGCCCAACGCCGCCCCAACAATCGGCCCGAACAGCGGCACGAGGAAGTAAGGAATATCTTTACCGCCGGTGAAGGCCACGTCGCCCCAGCCAGCAAAGAAGGCGAAAGTTTTCGGCCCTAAATCACGCGCCGGGTTCATCGCAAAACCGGTTAACGGGCCCATGGATGCACCAATAACGGCAATCAACAGGCCAATCAGCAGCGGCGCCAGCGGCCCGCGTGGAATGCCGTTGCCGTCATCACCCAGCGCCATGATGACGCCCATCAGAATAGCGGTAATGACCATTTCAACTGCGAACGCCTGCACAAAATTGATATGCGGGTTCGGATAGGTTGAGAAGATACCGGCCAGATCCAGACTCTCGACGCTGCCGCGCACCATCTGATGCGTCTGCTCGAAGTCGATAAACAGATTGTAATAGAGCCCGTAAACTAACGCCGCGGCACAAAAGGCACCGGCAAACTGCGCAACAATGAAGGGGATCACCTTGCGTTTGTCGAAGCAGGCAAACAGCCACAGCGCGATGGTGACCGCAGGGTTAAGATGCGCACCAGAAACACCCGCCGTCAGATAGATGGCCATCGCCACGCCCAGACCCCAAATGATGCTGATTTCCCACTGCCCGAAACTGGCACCCGCCACTTTCAGTGCAGCCACACATCCTACGCCAAAGAAAATCAACAACCCAGTACCCAGGAACTCTGCGATGCACTGGCCTTTTAAGGTTGATGTTTCACTCATAATCGGATCCTGAAAAGAATTAATGGTTATTGTTGGCGCGACGATTGTCGTAACCGCCACGATGTCCTGTAGACATAGTGTTAATTTATCGTTAACGAGCAAAAACGAGAAATATCGAAATTAAAATGTGTGTGCCGCGTCAACAAAATGAGCGATAACGCGCCATAAAGTGTGCACAAGTGTTTAAGGACGAAGGTGGCTTGAAGCATTCCGTTAACTAAAGCGTTAACAATTTAGGGGTATATGACGGGAACGCACCAGGAGGAGGCTGAAAAGTGTTGCAAACCGCAATCTGCGCGGTCTGCCGCTGGACAGGGAGGACGGGGCTCCATACAATCGACACCAGGTGTTGTGCGCGTTTACGTCAAGCGTCGCCTTGCAAATTCAGGAGAGGTAGGATTATGTCGTTAGAAGTGTTTGAGAAACTGGAATCCAAAGTACAGCAGGCGATTGATACCATCACCCTGCTGCAGATGGAAATCGAAGAGCTGAAAGAAAAAAACAACGCGCTGTCGCAGGAAATTCAGACTGCTCAGCATGGCCGCGAAGAGCTGGAGCGTGAAAACCACCACCTGCGCGAACAGCAGAACGGCTGGCAGGATCGCCTGCATGCCCTGCTGGGACGTATGGAAGAAGTCTGATTCCCGTTATCTTTTACGCTTAACGGCGTAAGAGAGAATGAGCAGGCCGGGTAAGGCGAAGCCGCCACCCGGCTTTTTTATTACTCGATATCCAGCGGATCTTCAGAGAGGATAATGCCGGTATTATCGGCATAGAGATGATCGCCGGAGAAGAACGTCACACCGCCGAAATTAACGCGCACGTCGCTTTCGCCAATGCCTTCGCCTGCTGCACCCACCGGAATGGCAGCAATCGCCTGAATGCCCAGATCGAGCTCTTCGAGGTCGTCTACCTGACGCACCGCGCCATAAACCACAATGCCTTCCCATTCGTTTTGCATGGCAAGACGGGCCAGTTCGGCATCAATTAACGCGCGACGCACGGAGCCCCCGCCGTCGATCAGCAGAATACGACCACGGCCGTTCTGTTCGAGCAGATCGTACAGCAACCCGTTATCCTCAAAACATTTCACCGTGATGATTTGTCCGCCAAATGACGACCGTCCACCGAAGTTGGAGAACAGCGGTTCTACGACGTTAACATCTTCCTGGTAGATGTCACAAAGCTCGGAGGTATCGTATTTCATAGGTTTAACGCTCTGTTGCTGCAAGTGATTTCAGTATATCGCGCGAAATGCATTGTTTGCAAAATCATCAATTGTTAATTGATATTTGTCAGCTAATTTAGCGTCTGGCTGAGAACAATCCCTATCACGAACAACAGGTTAGTTAACAGCGCGCCTTTTACCGTGCGTTCCAGCATTGGCGGCATAGCTGAGGCGCTTTGCTCGTGCATCACGTAGCGCGCCTGTTTGATCAGCAGCGGCGCGGCAAGGATGAACAACCAGCCCCACAGGCTGTGCAGCGACAGCAGATTAAACAGCGCCAGGCAGAACAGCGCCCCCATCAGCAGGCACGCGTGGTAGCGGCGCGCGTTCACCGGCCCTAAACGGACCGCCAGCGTGTTTTTACCATTCTGACGATCGCTGTCGATGTCGCGCAGGTTGTTGATATTGAGCACTGCCGTCGCCAGCAGGCCGCAGGCGGTGGCGGGCAGGAACAGGGCAGGGATCAGCGTGTGCGCCTGCAGATACCAGCTGCCCATCACGCTCAGCCAGCCGAAGAACACCAGGACGGAAATATCGCCCAGCCCAATGTATCCGTAAGGGCGGGTGCCGACGGTATAAGTGATCGCCGCGACAATCGCCAGCAGGCCGAGTACCAGGAAGCCAACCGCATCCGCCGGCGTTTTACAGGCCACCAGCACCAGCGCAATCCCGGAAAGACAGATCAGCGCGACGGTGATAATCAGCGCCCGTTTCATCTGCTCCTGGGTGATCACCCCTTTCTGCATTCCGCGCAGGGGCCCGATACGATCGGGTTTGTCGCTGCCCTTAACGGCATCGCCATAATCGTTGGCCAGGTTAGAGAGGATTTGCAGCAGCCCGGCGGTAACCAGCGCCAGAGCGGCCACCAGCGGGTCGAAATGCCCTTGCCACCACGCGAGAGCGGTGCCGACAATAATGGCGGCGAAAGCGAGAGGAAGCGTTTTAGGCCGCAGGCTTTCCAGCCAGGCACGTGTACGGCTGATTTCAGTCATAGTTATTTAGCCAATAAAAATGGGGCTTTTCAGCCCCATCATCAGTGATGAATATGCAATGACCGCGATTATAGGATAAAACGGCTCAGATCTTCATCTGCTACTAAAGCATCAAGGTGCTTACTCACATAGTCGGCATCAATCGTAATGCTTTGACCGTTAAGGTCGCTTGCATCATAAGAGATGTCTTCCATCAGGCGTTCCAGCACGGTATGCAGACGACGCGCACCGATGTTCTCGGTGGTTTCGTTAACCTGCCACGCGGCCTGAGCGATACGCTTGATACCGTCTTCGGTGAACTCAATGTTCACGCCTTCGGTTGCCATCAGCGCTTTGTACTGCACGGTGACGGAGGCGTTCGGCTCGGTCAGGATACGCTCGAAATCTTCCGTGGTCAGCGCCTGCAGCTCAACGCGGATCGGCAGACGACCCTGCAGCTCAGGAATGAGGTCAGACGGCTTGGCCACCTGGAACGCACCGGACGCAATAAACAGAATGTGGTCGGTTTTCACCATGCCGTGCTTGGTGGAAACGGTGCAGCCTTCAACCAGCGGCAGCAGGTCGCGCTGTACACCCTCACGGGAAACGTCCGGGCCGGAGGATTCGCCGCGCTTACAGATTTTATCGATCTCATCGATAAACACGATGCCGTGCTGCTCAACCGCGTCAATGGCGTCCTGCTTCAGCTCTTCCGGGTTTACCAGTTTCGCTGCTTCTTCTTCAATCAGCAGCTTCATGGCGTCTTTGATTTTCAGCTTACGCGGCTTCTGCTTCTGCCCGCCCAGGTTCTGGAACATGGACTGCAGCTGGCTGGTCATCTCTTCCATACCCGGCGGAGACATAATTTCCACGCCCATTGGCGCGGCTGCGAGCTCGATCTCAATCTCTTTGTCATCCAGCTGGCCTTCACGCAGTTTTTTGCGGAACGCCTGGCGGGCAGCAGACGGCTCGGCAGGTTGCTCTGCCTGGCCCCAGTTGTTTTTCGCTGGTGGGATCAGTACATCCAGAACGCGCTCTTCCGCCATCTCTTCGGCGCGATAGCGGTTTTTCTCGATGGACTGGACGCGAACCATTTTGATCGCGGAATCGGTCAGATCGCGGATGATAGAGTCCACTTCCTTCCCGACATAGCCCACTTCGGTAAACTTGGTCGCTTCAACTTTAATGAACGGCGCGTTGGCCAGTTTCGCCAGACGACGGGCGATCTCGGTTTTACCGACACCGGTCGGTCCGATCATCAGAATGTTTTTTGGCGTCACTTCATGGCGCAGCTCTTCGTCCAGCTGCATACGACGCCAGCGGTTACGCAGGGCAATCGCCACAGAACGCTTGGCGTTATCCTGGCCGATAATGTGTTTGTTCAGTTCGCTGACAATTTCGCGTGGGGTCATTTCAGACATGAGAAATCCTTACGCCTTAGACGGCAATTCTTCGATGGTGTGGAAGTGGTTGGTGTAGATGCAGATATCACCTGCAATATCCAACGCCTTCACAGCGATATCGCGCGCGCCCAGGTCGGAGTTCTCCAACAGTGCGCGGGCAGCGGCCTGGGCGTACGGGCCACCGGAACCGATAGCAATCAAATCATTTTCTGGCTGCACCACGTCACCGTTACCGGTGATGATCAGCGAGGCGTTTTCATCGGCTACCGCCAGCAGTGCTTCAAGCTTGCGCAGCATACGGTCGGTGCGCCAGTCTTTCGCCAGCTCAACGGCGGCTTTCACCAGATGGCCCTGATGCATTTCCAGTTTACGTTCAAACAGCTCGAACAGCGTGAAGGCGTCAGCGGTACCGCCCGCAAAACCGGCGATCACTTTGTCGTTATACAGACGACGCACTTTTTTCACGTTGCCTTTCATGACGGTATTACCCAGCGTGGCCTGGCCATCACCGGCAATCACCACCTGGCCGTTACGGCGTACACTTACTATTGTTGTCACGAGCAGACCCCCTGGTTACAAATTCGGAATAGAAGCCCCGAGCCAGTGCTCAGGGCTGAATAGAATGATAGATGGGGGGGATTTTGGGGGTTTCAACCCCCGGAAGCGAGTCGAATGCAGTTTGCGTGGCCAGCCATCTTCAGACGAGAGATGGTGCCATCGGCGTTATCTTTGCCTTTGACCGGGCCGATCACCACGCGATTCCAGCCGTTATTGGTGGTGATGCGTGAATCAAAGCCCTCAAACGCCAGCTGGGCACGCACGGTTTCCGCCTGCTCTGCGCCTTTAAAGGAGCCGCACTGTACCATCCAGCGACGTTCGTCTTTCTTCTCTGCCGTCTGTTTCGGCGCCTCGGTCTCTTTGGTGACCGGGGCGGCCTTCGGCTGCTGCGCGGTAGTGTGGGCAGGCGTTTGCATCAGATCCTGATACGGCTGTGTGTTGGTATTTTGCTTCGCAGGCTGCGTCTTCGGCTGTTGCGCCGGTTGCGTTTGCGCGGTACGCGGCTGCTGGTAAGGCTGCTCTGTCACCCGCGGCTGTGCTTTCGGCTGCTGTACCGTCTGGGTTTGCGCCCACTGTTGCTGCTGAACCTGTTGCTGCGCCTGGCGCTGGCGCTGCAGCGTTTGCTGGCGCTGCGCCGCCGTTTGCTCATTCCACGGCACTTCGTTGAGCTGCGTAGGCTGCTGGCGCATATCCGCCTGCATCTGGGCCAGCAACTGGCGCTGTTCGTTGGTCAGCTGATTAGGATCCATCACCTCGCCACCGGCAGAGGGCTCGGTAGGTGCACGCACGCCCGGCTGGCGGCTTTCAAGCTCTTTAATATAGCGCCAACGCTCTTCCGGTTTCGGAGGCAAGCCGTTGCCGACAACTTTGTTGCCCTGTAGCGCTTCTGCTTCTTCTTTTTTATGGTGCGTAATGAACCAGAGGCCGCCGATGAATGCCACCACTACTGCCGCCGCAATCGCGACCATGGCAGGCGAGACCGCAGGCAGGCTGCGTTGCGGTTTCCGTGAGCTACTCTTTTTGCGTCGCGAAGGTGCCGGCTGGCCGCGACGTACATAATCTCGTTGTGCCACTATCGTTTCGCTGTATTTTTTCGTTTGTCAGCCCGTCATGTTACTTAAGCGACGGGCCTTTGACCAGATGAGGACGTCTGAAAGGCGTTTACTTTAAGTCAGTGCCTGGGTTGAACCCCGAACAATCAATTCACAGTCCAGTAAACGGGAGCCGCTGCTGACCGTTTGTCCGTTCAGCTGATCCAGTAACAGCAGCATCGCTTCACGGCCAATATCATAGCGGGGTTGCGCCACCGTTGAGAGCGGCGGATCGCAAAATTCAGACAGAGAGATGTTATCGAAGCCAATAATTGAGAGATCTTTCGGCACGTTCAGGCCGCGCCGTTTGGCATAAGAGAGCGCACCCAGCGCCATGACGTCGCTGTGGCAGAATACCGCCGTAGGCGGTTGCGGCAGCGACAGCAGTTTTTCCAGCGCCAGGCCGCCAGCAGCAAAAGTAAAGTCACCCCGGGCAATATAGTGGGGATCCACTGTCGCCCCGGTGCGGCGCAGCGCCTGAACATAGCCCTGCAGACGATAGTGGCACAAAGGCATCTCTTCCGGCCCGGCGATACAGCCGATACGTTTATGACCCAGCTCCTGCAGATAATTCACGGCATTGAATGCGGCAGTGAGATTATCAATATGGACGGTAGGCAGCTCCAGTTCAGGAGCGAACTCGTTGGCCATCACCATTGGCGGCAGATTGCGCTGCTCTTCAATGCTGGCATCGAAAGGCAGACGGGAACCGAGCAGCAGCATGCCGTCGATCTGCTTGGTGATAATCAGGTCGATGAAGGTCTTTTCCTGCTGGTTCTGGTGCGCGCAGTCGCCAATCAGCACCAGATAGCCCTGGGCTGCAGCGGTCACTTCGATGCCGCGGATGATTTCGCTAAAAAAGGGATCGCAGATGTCAGGCACGATGACCAGTATGGTGCGGGATTCGTTTCGTTTGACGTTTCGGCCCATGGCCTGGGGCAGATAACCTACCTCCAGCGCAGCCTGCTCAACGCGATTTCGCGTGCTTTGCGAGACTTTGTCGGGATTCATTAGGGCTCGGGATACCGTTGCCGTTGAGACTTTTGCTTTCAGGGCAACATCTTTCATGGTCGCCGAGGCAACCTCTTTCCTGGACTTCAACCTCTTCTCCTCGCAGGCGAATCACCGCTCTTCTGACTGAGTCAGTTTTATCAGATTGCGAATGGAAGCGGTTACAGAATTTTCATAAAAAGTGTGAGTCATGTTGAATTTTTCGATCCGCCTCCCACCCTTTTTCAGCTTTCGATAGGATCGACGTCCAGCACCCACTTCACTTTACGCGCTTCCGGCAGGGTATTGATTAACGCCAGCGTGCCGCTAACGATATGTTGCAGACGCACCCGGGAAGGGTGTTGCAGCAGAATTTGCCAACGATAGCGTCCGCCGCGTTTGGGGGCTAATGCCGGAACCGGACCTAAAATCCACAGCTGATTATCCACCAGCGGGCTGGCCTGCAGCAGATTGCGCAGCTGCTGGAGGAACAGCGGTGCCTGCTGGTTGTTGTGATCCTCTGCGCGGATAATCACATGGCTGGTCCACGGCGGAAGTTGCAGGGTCTGGCGCTCCGCCAGCGCCTGCTCGGCAAAGGCATCGTAGCCTTTATGCAGCAGGGTTTGCAGCAGCGGATGCTCGGGATGGTGGGTCTGCAGCACCACTTCGCCCTGTTTACCGGCACGCCCGGCACGGCCTGCCACCTGGGTATAGAGCTGGGCAAAGCGCTCTGCAGAACGGAAATCCGCGGAGAACAGCGCCCCGTCAACGTCCAGCAGTGCCACCAGGGTGACGTCCGGGAAGTGGTGCCCTTTCGCCAGCATCTGGGTACCAATCAGGATGCGCGCCCCGCCGCGATGCACCTCCGCCAGCTGCTGCTCAAGCGCCCCTTTGCGGCTGGTGGTATCGCGGTCGATACGCGAGATGGCCACGCCGGGGAAGAAGGGGGTAAGCGCCTGCTCCAGCTGCTCTGTGCCCAGCCCGACGGGCACCATATGGGTGGAGCCGCAGGAGGGACACTGGCGCGGCACCGGCCGCTGGCTGTCGCAGTGGTGACAGCGCAAATGGTGCTGAGCCTGATGCAGGGTGTAGTAGTGATCGCAGCGCGGGCACTCGGCTATCCAGCCGCAGTCGTGGCACAGCAGCGCCGGGGCAAAGCCGCGACGGTTGAGAAACAGGATCACCTGGTTGTTGGCCTGCAGATGCTGGCGCATGCGGGTAATCAACGCCGGGGCTAATCCCGCCTGCACCTGCTGACCTTTCAGATCCAGCACGTGCTGAATGGCTGGCCGGGCATTGCCCGCCCGTCGCGTCAGGCGTAATAAATGGTATTTTCGCTGGCGCACATTGTGCAGCGTCTCCAGCGCAGGGGTGGCTGAGCCAAGAATAATCGGGATCTGCTCGCTGTGGGCGCGGTACACCGCCAGGTCGCGGGCGTGATAGCGCCAGCCTTCCTGTTGCTTATAGGAGCTGTCGTGCTCTTCGTCGATGACGATCACGCCGAGATTGTTAAACGGCGTGAACAGGGATGAGCGGGTGCCAATCACGATCGCCGCTTCGCCATTTTTGGCTTTCAGCCAGGCGCTGAGGCGTTCGCTGTCGTTTAAGCCGGAGTGCAGCACCTCAACCGGGGCGTTAAACCGCTCGCGAAAACGGGCGATGGTCTGCGGCGTCAGGCCGATTTCCGGCACCATCACCAGCGCCTGTTTTCCCTGAGCCAGCACGTTTTCCAGCACGCTCAGGTAGACTTCGGTCTTACCGGAACCGGTGACCCCCGCCAGCAGCCAGGCCGAGAAGCGATCGGACGCGCTATGGATCGCGCCAACGGCGGTTGCCTGTTCGGTATTCAGGCGCAGGCGGTCGCCCGCCACGCTAAAGCCGTCGCGCCAGTCGATAAGCGCCGGGGCTTCGCAGGCCAGCTCGCTCAGCCCTTTTTTGCGTAAGCTCTGCAGCGCGGCGTCGTTAAAATCGAGGCTCTCAACCTGATGCCGCCAGATGCGGCCCTGGCGTAACGCCGCCAGCGCCTGCTGCTGTTTCGGGGAGCGTTTCAGGCTGTTAATGTCCACCGCCTGGCCCTGCTCGGTGGCAAACCAGTACCACATCGGCGCGTGGCTGGCGCTTTTGCCCTGACGCAGCAGAATGGGCAGGGCGTGAAACAGCACATCGCCAATGGGGTGATGATAATAGTCGGCTGCCCACAGCAGCAGTCGCCAGACGCTGGAGGAAAAGACAGGCTCGCTGTCCAGCACCTCAACTACGCTTTTCAGTTCACTGAGAGGCAGTTCGCTTTGCTGGCTGACGGAAACCACAATGCCCACCCGCTGCTGTTTGCCAAACGGCACATTCACGCGACAGCCCGCTACGGCCTGCATACCGTCTGGCAGCAGGTAGTCGAAGGTGCGGGGAAGCGGAACGGGCAGGGCAACGTGAGCAACGGGCATCGAATCTTCCTGACTTGAAAAGTGGCGCGTTAGTATACACATTAGTGAAAGGCGGCGTGCGGATCAGTTTGCATACCCTGGTTAAATTCTGTATGATTCGCCGCCTTTGGTGCACTTTGCATCAAAGAACTTACATTCAACATCGCGTGGTGTCTGGCGTTAGGGCTGGAAGAGCGACGCGGCCTTAACTGAGGTTCTCCCATGAAAAAAGATATCCATCCTAAATACGAAATGATTACTGCAAACTGCTCTTGCGGTAACTCTATCCAGATCCGCTCCACCGTGGGTCATGATCTGAACCTGGACGTGTGCGGCCAGTGCCACCCGTTCTACACTGGTAAGCAGCGTGATGTTGCAACCGGTGGCCGTGTTGACCGCTTCAACAAGCGTTTCAGCATCCCGGGCTCTTCCAAGTAAGATGCATCCCGAAAAAAAAGCGCCGCAAGGCGCTTTTTTTGTATCTGCAAATCAGTAT
The DNA here is from genome assembly GCF_023639785.1 of Leclercia adecarboxylata. Classification (NCBI taxonomy): domain Bacteria; kingdom Pseudomonadati; phylum Pseudomonadota; class Gammaproteobacteria; order Enterobacterales; family Enterobacteriaceae; genus Leclercia; species Leclercia adecarboxylata. The sequence goes on along the minus strand of NZ_CP098325.1, from coordinate 4,552,325 downwards.
TCCCACGTATCCGGGTCGATACCCAGTTCACGCATGATCACCTTCGCCTCTTCCGGAATTTCATCACTACGCTCTTTGCGCAGGTCTTCATCGTTCGGCAACGGTTGACCGGTAAACGCGTGCAGGAACGCTTCGCACAGCAGCTCGCTGTTGGTCGCGTGACGCAGGTTATTCACCTGACGACGCGTGCGCTCATCGGTGAGGATCTTTAACACCTTCAGAGGAATGGAAACCGTAATTTTTTTTACTTGTTCACTCTTCTTACCGTGCTCAGCGTATGGGCTGATATATTCGCCGCTCCATTCAGCCATGAGATACCTTTAATCCTCTCTGTCATTAATATGAGGCCGACACCGCAGCGGTTCGCAGGGTTTCGCGCCATAATCTCGCGTAGTTTACCGTAGAGATGCCGTCGTGACACGGATATTGCCTCTGCGGTATGCGCTAAAGCATATAATTTTAACGGCTATTTGCGCATTGCTCAATCTATACGCAAAGAAGTTTAGATGTCCAGATGTATTGACGTCCATATAATCAATGTTTACTCTGGGGCCTGACTTTTCATCCATTAAGCCAGGAAGCCTTCACCATGACGCGTAAACAGGCCACCATCGCAGTGCGTAGCGGATTGAATGATGACGAACAGTACGGCTGCGTTGTCCCGCCGATTCATCTCTCCAGTACCTATAACTTCACCGGATTTAATGAACCACGCGCCCATGATTATTCGCGCCGTGGCAACCCTACGCGTGATGTCACCCAGCGAGCGCTGGCGGAACTGGAAGGTGGCGCAGGCGCGGTGATGACCAACACCGGCATGTCGGCCATTCACCTGGTGACCACCGTGTTCCTGAAACCTGGCGATCTGCTGGTGGCCCCGCACGACTGCTACGGCGGCAGCTATCGTCTTTTCGACAGCCTGGCGAAGCGCGGATGCTACCGCGTGCTGTTTGTCGATCAGGGTGATGAGCAGGCGCTGAAACAGGCGCTGGCAGAGAAACCAAAGCTGGTTTTAGTGGAAAGTCCAAGCAACCCTCTGCTGCGCGTTGTGGACATTGCAAAAATTTGTCAGCTTGCAAGGGATGCGGGAGCGATAAGTGTAGTGGATAATACGTTCCTCAGTCCGGCGCTACAGAACCCGCTGGCACTGGGAGCAGACCTGGTATTGCATTCATGCACTAAATATCTGAACGGCCACTCGGATGTGGTTGCCGGGGTGGTGATTGCAAAAGATCCGGAGGTTGTCACCGAACTGGCATGGTGGGCGAATAACATCGGCGTCACCGGCAGCGCGTTCGACAGCTATCTGCTGCTGCGTGGGCTGCGTACCCTGTCGCCGCGTATGGAGGTGGCGCAGCGTAACGCCCAGGCGATTGTCGATTTCCTGAAGACCCAGCCGCTGGTGAAAAAGCTGTATCACCCGTCGCTGCCGGAGAATCAGGGGCATGAGATTGCGGCGCGTCAACAAAAGGGTTTTGGCGCGATGTTAAGTTTCGAACTGGATGGCGATGAGCAGACGCTGCGTCGCTTCCTGAGCGGGTTGTCACTGTTTACGCTGGCGGAATCTTTAGGTGGGGTTGAAAGCTTGATCTCCCACGCCGCCACCATGACGCACGCGGGCATGGCGCCAGAAGCGCGTGCCGCCGCCGGGATCTCTGAGACGCTGTTGCGTATCTCAACCGGTATTGAAGATTGTGAAGATTTAATTGCCGATCTGGAAAATGGCTTCCGGGTCGCAGCCAAGGGGTAATCATGAGTGTGATAGCGCAGGCAGGGGCGAAGGGTCGTCAGCTGCACAAGTTTGGTGGTAGTAGTCTTGCTGATGTGAAATGTTACCTGCGGGTCGCGGGGATCATGGCAGAGTATTCGATGCCGGGGGACATGATGGTTGTCTCCGCGGCAGGCAGCACCACCAACCAGTTGATTAGCTGGCTGAAGTTAAGCCAGACCGATCGTCTCTCTGCGCATCAGGTTCAACAAGCATTACGCCGCTATCAGAGTGAGTTGATCGCCGGCTTACTGCCTGCCGACGTAGCCGATGGCCTGATTAGCACCTTTATCCAGGATCTGGAGCGGCTGGCCGCGTTACTCGACAGCGGCGTGACCGATGCCGTGTATGCCGAAGTGGTGGGCCACGGCGAAGTGTGGTCTGCCCGTCTGATGGCGGCCGTTCTGCAACAGCAGGGGCTCGAGGCTGCCTGGCTGGACGCGCGTGACTTCCTGCGTGCCGAACGTGGCGCACAGCCGCAGGTGGATGAAGGCCTCTCTTATCCGCTGCTTCAGCAGCTGCTGGTGCAGCATCCGAATAAACGTATTGTCGTGACCGGCTTTATCAGCCGCAGCAACGCAGGTGAAACCGTACTGCTGGGACGTAACGGCTCCGACTACTCCGCGACGCAGATCGGCGCCCTGGCCGGGGTGTCTCGCGTCACCATCTGGAGCGACGTGGCCGGTGTCTACAGTGCCGACCCGCGTAAGGTTAAAGATGCGTGCCTGCTGCCGCTGCTGCGTCTCGATGAAGCCAGCGAACTGGCGCGCCTCGCGGCCCCGGTTCTCCACGCCCGCACGCTTCAGCCGGTTTCCGGCAGCGATATCGATCTGCAGCTGCGCTGTAGCTATACGCCGGATCAGGGTTCAACCCGCATCGAGCGCGTGCTGGCCTCCGGCACGGGCGCGCGTATCGTTACCAGCCATGACGATATCTGCCTGATCGAGTTTCTCGTTCCGGCCGGACAGGATTTCAAACAGGCCCATAAAGAGATTGATCTGATCCTCAAGCGTGCTCAGGTGCGTCCCCTGGCCGTGGGTGTGCATACCGACCGTCACCTGCTGCAGTTCTGCTACACCGCAGAAGTGGCCGACAGCGCGCTGAAAATTCTTGATGAAGCGGGCCTGCCGGGCGAGCTTCGTCTGCGTCAGGGGCTGGCGCTGATCGCCATGGTCGGTGCGGGCGTCACCCGTAACCCGCTGCACTGCCACCGTTTCTGGCAGCAGCTGAAAGGCCAGCCGGTTGAATTTACCTGGCAGTCGGAAGAGGGCATCAGCCTGGTGGCGGTGATGCGCACCGGGCCAACGGAGAGCCTGATCCAGGGGCTGCACCAGTCGCTGTTCCGCGCCGAAAAGCGTATCGGCCTGATGCTGTTCGGGAAAGGGAATATCGGTTCCCGCTGGCTGGAGCTGTTTGCCCGTGAACAGACCACGCTTTCCGCGCGTACCGGCTTTGAATTTGTGCTGGCAGGGGTGGTGGACAGCCGCCGCAGCCTGCTCAGTTACGAAGGGCTGGACGCCAGCCGGGCGCTTGCCTTCTTCAATGACGAAGCCATTGAGCAGGATGAAGAGTCGCTCTTCCTCTGGATGCGCGCCCATCCGTATGACGATCTGGTGGTGCTGGACGTGACCGCCAGCGAGCAGCTGGCCGATCAGTATCTTGATTTTGCCAGCCACGGTTTCCACGTTATCAGCGCCAACAAACTGGCGGGTGCCAGCAATACCCGTAACTACCGTCAAATTCATGACGCTTTTGAAAAAACGGGCCGTCACTGGCTGTACAACGCCACCGTTGGCGCGGGTCTGCCGGTTAACCACACCGTGCGCGATCTGATCGAAAGCGGCGACAGCATTCTGGCGATCAGCGGTATCTTCTCCGGTACCCTGTCCTGGCTGTTCCTGCAGTTTGATGGCACCGTGCCGTTCACTGACCTGGTGGATCAGGCGTGGCAGCAGGGGCTGACCGAGCCGGATCCGCGCGTTGACCTCTCCGGGAAAGACGTGATGCGTAAGCTGGTGATTGTGGCGCGTGAAGCGGGCTACGACATCGAGCCGAATCAGGTGCGTGTGGAGTCGCTGGTGCCTGCGGGCTGCGAAGAGGGATCGGTCGATCACTTCTTCGAGAACGGCGACGCCCTGAACGAGCAGATGCTACAGCGCCTGGAAGCCGCCCGTGAAATGGGGCTGGTGCTGCGCTACGTGGCGCGTTTCGACGCCAACGGCAAAGCGCGCGTGGGCGTTGAGGCCGTACGCCCTGAACATCCGCTGGCGGCGCTGCTGCCGTGCGATAACGTCTTTGCCATCGAAAGCCGCTGGTATCGCGACAACCCGCTGGTGATCCGTGGGCCGGGTGCGGGCCGTGACGTGACCGCCGGGGCAATCCAGTCAGATATCAACCGTCTGGCGCAGCTACTGTAATTCGCATGTTTTCTCCCTCTCCCTGTGGGAGAGGGTTGGGGTGAGGGCACCAGCGCGCACTCACCCCGCACCATCCTGAACTATTTTCACTTTCCCTGAGCATTCCTCACCGTCAATGATGATATTTTCAGTTGACGCCAGTCCGCTTTTCCGTCATTTTTACATCTGGACGTCTAAACGTATAGAAGTTCGAAACATAACAAACAACGACACGCGATTGATGAGGTAAGGTATGAGCTTTTTTCACGCCAACCAGCGGGAAGCACTGAATCAGAGCCTGGCTGAAGTAAACGGCCAGATTAACGTCTCTTTTGAATTTTTCCCGCCGCGCACCAGTGAAATGGAGCAGACCCTGTGGGCCTCTATCGATCGCCTGAGCAGCCTGAAGCCAAAGTTTGTCTCCGTAACTTACGGCGCCAACTCCGGCGAGCGCGACCGCACGCACAGCATCATTAAAGGCATTAAGGACCGTACCGGTCTGGAAGCGGCCCCGCATCTGACCTGCATTGATGCCACCCGTGATGAGCTGCGCGCCATCGCCCAGGATTACTGGAACAACGGTATCCGTCATATCGTGGCGCTGCGCGGCGACCTGCCGCCAGGCAGCGGTAAGCCGGAGATGTACGCCACCGATCTGGTTGCCCTGCTGAAAGAGGTCGGTGACTTCGATATCTCCGTCGCGGCGTACCCGGAAGTTCACCCGGAAGCGAAAAGCGCCCAGGCGGATCTGCTCAACCTGAAACGCAAAGTGGATGCCGGTGCCAACCGCGCCATCACCCAGTTCTTCTTTGATGTTGAAAGCTATCTGCGCTTCCGTGACCGCTGCGTTTCAGCGGGTATCGACGTGGAAATTATTCCGGGGATCCTGCCGGTCTCTAACTTCAAACAGGCGAAGAAATTTGCCGACATGACCAACGTGCGTATCCCGCTGTGGATGGCAAAAATGTATGAAGGTCTGGACGATGATGCCGAAACCCGCAAGCTGGTGGGCGCCAATATCGCTATGGACATGGTGAAAATTCTCAGCCGCGAAGGGGTGAAAGATTTCCATTTCTATACCCTTAACCGCGCCGAAATGAGCTACGCAATTTGCCATACGCTGGGAGTTCGCCCGGGCCTGTGACTATAAAGCCCTCACATAAGTGAGGGTTTATTGTTCGAACGGTACCCTTAACAGGAATTAACTATCAAATCTGTGGATCGTTTCAATTATCTCTTGTTCCTGGTGGTGTATATCCTAACGGTAAAACCATATAGGGAGCAGAGCGATGAGTCAGTCCGACGATAAACAGAATGCAGGTAAATGCCCTTTCCACCAGGGCTCTTATGACAAGAGTGCGGGTGCCGGTACCAACAGCCGGGACTGGTGGCCTAAACAACTTCGTATCGACCTTCTTAATCAGCATTCCGAACGTTCTAATCCCCTGGGCAAAGATTTCAATTACCGCAAAGAGTTCAGCAAACTCGACTACTCTGCGCTGAAAGGCGATCTTAAAGCTCTGCTGACCGATTCACAGCCGTGGTGGCCTGCGGACTGGGGCAGCTATGCCGGTCTGTTCATTCGTATGGCGTGGCACGGCGCGGGTACCTATCGTGCAGTGGACGGACGCGGCGGCGCGGGCCGTGGCCAACAGCGTTTCTCTCCGCTCAACTCCTGGCCGGATAACGTCAGCCTCGATAAGGCGCGTCGTCTGCTGTGGCCGATCAAGCAAAAATATGGCCAGAAAATCTCCTGGGCTGACCTGTTTATTCTCGCGGGCAACGTGGCGCTGGAAAACTCCGGCTTCAGAACCTTTGGCTTTGGCGCCGGACGTGAAGACGTGTGGGAACCGGATCTGGACGTTAACTGGGGCGATGAAAAAGCCTGGTTAACCCATCGTGACCCAGAAGCGCTGGCGAAGAATCCGCTGTCAGCTACCGAGATGGGGTTGATCTACGTTAACCCGGAAGGGCCAAATGCCAGCGGCGAGCCGCTGTCGGCGGCGGCGGCTATTCGCGCCACCTTCGGCAACATGGGGATGAACGATGAAGAGACCGTCGCGCTGATCGCAGGTGGCCATACGCTGGGTAAAACTCACGGGGCAGGGAAAGCCAGCCATGTGGGTGTCGATCCGGAAGGGGGCCCGCTTGAGGCTCAGGGGCTGGGTTGGGCCAGCACCCACGGCACCGGTATCGGAGCGGACGCTATTACCTCCGGCCTGGAGGTGATCTGGTCGCAGACGCCGACCCAGTGGAGTAACTACTTCTTCGAGAACCTCTACAAATACGACTGGGTGCAAACCCGCAGCCCGGCCGGGGCGATTCAGTTTGAAGCGGTCAACGCGCCGGAAATCATGCCCGATCCGTTCGACCCGTCTAAAAAACGTAAGCCGACCATGCTGGTTACCGACCTGACGCTGCGGTTCGATCCTGAGTTCGACAAGATCTCCCGCCGCTTCCTGAACGATCCGCAGGCCTTCAACGAAGCCTTCGCCCGGGCGTGGTTCAAACTGACTCACCGTGATATGGGGCCGATCTCCCGTTATATCGGACCGGAAGTGCCGAAAGAAGAGCTGATTTGGCAGGATCCGCTGCCGCAGCCCTTCTTCCACCCGACCGCAGAAGATATCCAGAGCCTGAAAGAGGACATTGCGGCCTCCGGGCTGTCGGTGAGTGAGCTGGTCTCCGTGGCATGGGCCTCGGCCTCCACCTTCCGCGGCGGCGACAAGCGTGGCGGCGCCAACGGCGCACGTCTGGCACTGGCGCCGCAGCGCAGCTGGGATGTGAACGCCGTCGCGGCCCGCGTTCTGCCGGTGCTGGAAGGCATTTATAAATCTGCCCACAAAGCATCGCTGGCGGACATCATCGTGCTGGCCGGTGTGGTGGGCGTCGAGCAGGCGGCGAAAGCGGCTGGCTTCAACATCACCGTACCCTTTACGCCAGGCCGTGTTGATGCGCGTCAGGATCAGACCGATATCGGGATGTTCTCGCTGCTGCAGCCAGCTGCCGATGGCTTCCGTAACTACCGTGCGGCTATCGACGTGTCGACCACCGAATCACTGCTGATTGATAAAGCGCAGCAGCTGACGCTGACCGCGCCAGAGATGACGGTGCTGCTGGGCGGGCTGCGCGTGCTGGGAGCCAACTTCGATGGCGGCAAGAGCGGCGTCTTTACCGATCGCGTGGGCGTACTCAGCACTGACTTCTTCGTCAATCTGCTGGATATGGGCACGCAGTGGAAAGCCACCGATGAATCCAGCGAGCTGTTTGAAGGCCGCGACCGCGTGAGTGGTGAAGTAAAATACCAGGCGAGCCGTGCCGACCTGGTGTTTGGCTCTAACTCCGTGCTGCGCGCTCTGGCAGAGGTTTACGCCAGCAGCGATGCTCACGAGAAGTTCGTGAACGACTTTGTCGCGGCATGGGTGAAAGTGATGAACCTCGACCGGTTTGATCTGCTGTAAAAGAAAAATCCCCGCTTCGGCGGGGATTTTTTGTCCGGTAGCGCTTCGCTTGCACGGGCCTGTGGGTTTTGTAGGCCGGGTAAGGCGCAGCCGCCACCCGGCAATAATGGCTACTCCCACTCCTGCAGGAAACGCTGACCGTACTGGTCGGCAACCAGCAGCGCCGCATACACCTGATCCGGCGACACGCCGCCCGGCATGTTGTGAATAGTCTCCCCTTCGGCACACGCCGCCTCCGCGACCAGACGCATTTTGGCCGGAATATCCTCTTTGATATCCAACTGGGCAAGCGTGATGGGCAACCCAACGCTGTGACAGAGCGCCGCAACGGTTTCTATCTCTTCAACCGGGGCATTCTCCAGCACCAGCTGGGTCAGGGTGCCAAAGGCCACTTTTTCGCCGTGATAGTAATGGTGGGCATCCGGGATGGCGGTCAGACCGTTGTGAATGGCGTGTGCCGCTGCCAGGCCACCGCTCTCAAACCCGACGCCACTCAGATAGGTGTTGGCTTCAATAATGCGCTCAAGCGCAGGCGTGACGACATGCTGTTCAGCCGCCAGCATCGCTTTTTCGCCCTCTTCAACCAACGTGTTGTAGCAAAGCTCGGCCAGCGCCAGCGCCGCCTGCGTGCATTTGCCGCCCGCCATGGTTGTTGCACCGCTGCGCGAGCAGGCGCGGGCTTCAAACCAGGTTGCCAGCGCGTCGCCGATACCGGCCGCCAGCAGACGCGCAGGCGCCCCCGCTACCACTCTGGTATCGACAATCACGATGTTCGGGTTGTGCGGCAGCATCAGATAGCGATCAAATTCGCCATCATCGGTATAAATCACGGAAAGGGCGCTGCAGGGCGCATCGGTGGAGGCGATAGTCGGAGCGATAGCGACCGGCACATCCATAAAGTGCGCCAGCGCTTTAGCGGTATCCAGCGTTTTACCGCCGCCGATGCCAAGGATTGCCTGGCAGTCGGCGCTATTCGCCAACTGACGCAGCCGGTCGATCTCGTTCTGTGAACATTCGCCGCCAAAGGGGGCGATTTCTACATACAGTTCCGCCTGTTTGAAACTCTGGCGCAGCGTCTCTTCGGCAAAACCCAGCACAAATTTATCGCCCACTACCAGCCAGCGCGCGGCCAGCGGTTTGAGGTAATCACCGAGGCGTGAGAGCACATCTGCACCCTGAATGTATTTGCCGGGCGATTGAATAATACGATCCATCCTATGTCTCCTTTACAGGTTGAGGCTACCAAACGCGTTTTTCCAGTCCTGCTCAAACTTGTCTATGGCTGACTCTACCGCCGGCGTATTGAGCAGTTGTTGCGCTACATCAGTGGGCAGGGTGATCGCTTCACAGCCGGCGAGCAGGCAGTCCAGCGCCTGACGCGGGGTTTTAAAGCTGGCAGCCAGCACCATGCTGTCCGGCGCATGCAGTTCCAGCAGGCTTTGCAGCTCCTGCACCGTGCGGATGCCGTCCCCGCCCTGGGCATCCACGCGATTAACGTACGGCGCGATGTACTTCGCCCCGGCTAACGCCGCCAGCAAACCCTGTGAGGCGCTGTAAACTGCGGTGCCGAGGGTAGTGATGCCCTCTTTTTTAAGGGTTTTGATGGCGACAAGCCCTTCAGCGGTAACCGGGATTTTCACCACGATACCGGGGATGACGTCGCGCAGGCGTCTGGCTTCGACAACCATACCTTCGGCGTCGCGGCTCATGGTCTGGGCGAACAGGGTGCCCTGAGGGCCGATGGCTTTCTGCAGGCGAGGCAGGACATCCCAGAGGGGTTCGCCGCTGGCAGCAATAATGCTCGGATTGGTGGTGACGCCCGCAAGGGGGAAGAGGCGGGCGAGGCGTTCAACGTCCGCCACGTTGGCGGTATCGAGATACAGTTCCATTATTTTTCCTTAAGTCAGCGGGTATGAATTAAGGATACGGCGGGCCTGACGGCGGGAACCAGAGGTCAATTTTGCCAAATACTGGACAAATGTAAGGTCCTCAGCGAACTGAGAGGACGATCACAGTGCTACTTTCTGGCGGTCAGCTGGCTGTGATACTGGCGGCGATATTCTGAAGGCGAGCGTTCCGTGTGCCTGCGAAACAGCCGACAGAAGTAGTTGCTGTCGGTAAAGCCGCAGCGCGCGGCGACGTCTTTAATTTTCAGGTCATAGCCTTTAAGCAAATGCCGGGCATGTTCGAGACGGGTTCTGGTCAGGTATTCATTAAACCCAACGCTGCCGGTCTTTTGAAAAAGGTGAGAAAGGTAGTTAGGTGAAATATAAAACGCCTGCGCCACCGACTCGCGGGTGAGGGGGGAGGCATGGTGTTCGTCGATATAGCTCCGGATGGCTTCAAACAGCGCCCGACTGCGGGAGGCGGTGTGAATATCGCTGCCCAACAGATCGCGGCAGTGGCTGAGCAGACTTAAGACCACCAGTCTGGCCGTGGCCTGCTCGTCCGGCTGCATGTGCAGTTCAGCGAGGGTTTGCAGCAGAAATGCACCGACTCTGGGCCCGCGTCTGGCGACCTGCTGCTGGCGCAACACGTTGTCGTCGCGCTGGACCTGAAGAGTCAGCTGCTGCTTCCCGAAACTGATGCTGAGCAGGGTAGCGGAGCGAAGGTCATCCATAAACCCGACCGAAGAAAACACGGCGTCATGCGTTTCGCCTTCAAGAAAAATTACAAGGCGAGGGAATGCCTGGGGGAGCGGTTCGGTCGGAGAGGCGAAATGCACCTGACCCAGCGGCAATGTGCCGGCGATCAGATCGGTCAGAATGGAGGTGATGTCGTGGAGCATGGCCGGAGTACCGAAGTATCGCCCGGCGACGCTGAGCCTGCCAGGCCTACGAAAAGCGCTTTGTAGGCCGGGTAAGCGTAAGCGCCACCCGGCAAAGGGGATTAACCGGTGTTACGCATCCCCGCCGCAACGCCCGCGATGGTCACCATCAGCGCTTGTTCCACACGTGGATCCGGCTCCTGACCCTCTTCTTCCGCTTTACGCGAACGGTACAGCAGTTCGGCCTGCAGAACGTTCAGCGGATCGGTGTAGATGTTACGCAGCTGGATAGACTCCGCAATCCACGGCAGGTCAGCCATCAGGTGAGAGTCGTTGGCGATAGCCAGCACGACTTTGATGTCGCCTTCCAGCAGTTCGCGCAGTTCGGTACCCAGTTTCCACAGCTCCGGTTTCACCAGACGCTGATCGTAGTATTCCGCCAGCCACAGGTCGACTTTGGAGAACACCATCTCCAGCATGCCCAGACGGGTGGAGAAGAATGGCCAGTCGCGGCACATGGTTTCCAGTTCGCTCTGCTTACCGTCATCCACCACTTTTTGCAGGGCGGCACCGGCACCTAGCCAGGCCGGAAGCATCAGGCGGTTTTGCGTCCACGCGAAGATCCATGGGATGGCACGCAGGGACTCAACGCCACCGGTCGGACGACGCTTGGCCGGACGGGATCCGAGCGGCAGTTTACCCAGCTCCTGCTCAGGTGTGGCCGAGCGGAAGTAAGGCACGAAGTCTTTGTTTTCACGCACGTAGCCGCGATACAGATCGCAGGAGATATCTGACAGCTCGTCCATGATATGGCACCAGGCCTCTTTCGGCTCCGGCGGTGGCAGCAGGTTGGCTTCCAGAATAGCGCTGGTGTACAGCGACAGGCTGCTGATGGTCACTTCCGGCAGACCGTATTTGAAGCGGATCATCTCGCCCTGTTCGGTGACACGCAGACCGCCCTTCAGGCTACCCGGGGGCTGGGAAAGCAGCGCCGCATGCGCTGGCGCGCCGCCACGGCCGATAGAGCCGCCGCGACCATGGAACAACGTCAGCTCAATACCCGCTTTCTCGCAGGTTTTAATCAGCGCGTCCTGCGCCTGGTACTGCGCCCAGGATGCTGCCATCACGCCCGCGTCTTTGGCGGAGTCGGAATAGCCAATCATCACCATCTGTTTGCCCTGAATAAAGCCGCGATACCAGTCGATGTTCAGCAGCTGGGTCATTACGTCGTTGGCGTTGTTCAGGTCATCCAGGGTTTCGAACAGCGGGGCCACCGGCAGGGCATAGTCGATGCCGGCTTCTTTCAGCAGAAGATGAACACCCAGCACGTCGGACGGGGTTTTCGCCATGGAGATCACATAGGCGGCTACCGATCCTTTCGGCGCATCAACGATCGCTTTGCAGGTGTTGAGCACTTCGCGGGTTTCGTTGCTTGGCTCCCAGTTGCGCGGCAGCAGAGGACGTTTGGAATTCAGCTCGCGGATCAGGAAGGCCTGTTTGTCCGCTTCTGACCAGCTTTCATAGTCGCCAATGCCAAGGTAACGGGTCAGCTCGCCCAGCGCTTCGGTGTGACGGGTGCTTTCCTGACGTACATCGATACGCACCAGCGGCACGCCAAAACACTTCACGCGACGCAGGGTGTCGAGCAATTCGCCATTGGCGATGATGCCCATGCCACAAGCCTGCAGCGATTTATAACAGGCATACAGCGGATCCCAGAGCTGCTCGTTCTGGCTCAGCAGACCTTCCGGCTTCGGCAGGCGCTGGCCTTTCAGGCGCGCTTCCAGCCAGGCCTGGGTCGCCAGCAGCTGGCTGCGCAGCTTTTTCATCAGGTAACGGTACGGCTCGCTGGCACCCTCCTCACCGGCCAGCTCGCGCAGCTCCGGTGTGGCTTCAACCATCGACAGCTCAGAGATCAGCACCTGAATGTCTTTCAGGAACAGGTCGGTGGCTTTCCAGCGGCTCAGCAGCAGCACGTGGCGGGTGATGTCGGCAGTCACGTTCGGGTTGCCGTCGCGGTCGCCACCCATCCAGGAGGTGAAGCGGACCGGCACAAAATCCACCGGCAGGCGATAGCCGAGGTTCTCTTCCAGTTGCTCATTCAGCTCGCGCAGGTAGTTAGGTACCCCTTCCCACAGGCTGTTTTCCACCACCGCAAAGCCCCACTTGGCTTCATCTACCGGGCTTGGGCGGTGCTTACGAATTTCATCGGTATGCCAGGACTGGGCAATCAGCTGGCGCAGACGGCGCATCAGCTGGTTACGTTCATAATCAACGATGTCTTTGTTATCCAGCTGCTTCAGGCAGTTGTTCACTTCCACCATTTTGTGGATCAGGGTACGACGGGTGATCTCGGTCGGGTGGGCGGTGAGCACCAGCTCCAGCGACAGGGACTCGACGGCCTTTTTGATGGTGGCTTCGTTAAGATCGGGTTGGTCCTTGAGTTTTCTGAGCGTACGGGCAATCACTTCCGGGTTGCTTGCCGCTTCGCCATTCGGCGAAATGCTGTGATACTGCTCGGCGGTATTCGCCAGGTTCAGAAACTGGCTGAAAGCACGGGCCACAGGCAGCAGTTCGTCATTGGAGAGGTTCTGCAGGGTGGTGAGCAGTTCCTGACGATTGGCTTCGTTGCCTGCGCGGGAAGATTTAGACAGCTTACGGATTGTTTCAACGCGATCGAGAATGTTCTCGCCCAACGCATCCTTGATGGTATCTCCCAGCACCTTGCCGAGCATACTGACATTACTACGCAACGCGGAATATTGTTCGTTCATAAAAACCCAGTCACCCCATCATTTTTGTTTATGCCCTGCCAGACATCTCACGGACATTATTTTGTCATCTCCCTTTATAAAGCCACGTAAAACCCCCGTCGTCAATTGCTGCGAAAACGGTTCAGCAAACGAATAAATGCGGGCAATTTACGAAATTTAATTCGCTTTGCGTCAGATAAGAGATGCTTATGAGAATGTGACGAAGATCGCGAGATTTTCCCCTCTCCGAAGAGAGGGGAAGCGTCATTAATGCCAGCAGAAGTGATGCACAACCTGGGTAATCAGCTCCCGGGTAGGCTTGATAAAGCGTGTTTCCAGGTACTCATCCGGCTGGTGGGCCTGGTTGATGGAGCCCGGGCCGAGCACCAGGGTCGGGCACAGGGTCTGAATAAATGGCGCTTCGGTGCAGTAGTTCACCACGTCGGTTTTCTCGCCGAGCAGTTTTTCCACCACTTCCACCAGCTGGTGGTCCGGTGGGCACTCATAACCCGGGATCGGCGGATGGAGGTCGGATACCGTCAGACGGCCCGGCCAGCGTTCGCTAACCGGTGCCAGCGCTTCGGTCAGTAAACCATTCAGATCGCTCAGGGTCATGCCCGGCAGCGGACGGATATCCATATGCAGTTCACAGCAGGCGCAGATACGGTTAGACGCGTCGCCGCCGTGCAGGCTACCGAGGTTCAGCGTTGGATACGGTACGGTGAAGGCGTCGTAGTGATAGCGCTCTTTCAAATCGTCACGCAGCGTCATGATACGACCGATGGCGTCGTGCATCAGCTCAATGGCGTTAACGCCGCGCGCCGGATCGCTGGAGTGGCCGGACTGGCCCAGCACGCGCACTGCCGTAGAGATATGGCCTTTGTGTGCACGGATCGGTTGCAGGGAGGTTGGCTCACCGATAATCGCGCAATCCGGACGAATTGCCGTGTTTTCAGAGAAATAGCGGGCGCCCGCCATGCTGGTCTCTTCGTCGGCGGTGGCCAGAATATAGAGCGGCTTTTTCAGTTTTGTCACGTCAACGTCACGCAGCGCGTCGAGGATAAAGGCGAAGAAGCCTTTCATGTCGGCGGTACCCAGCCCGTAGAGCTTGTTGTCGTGCTCGGTCAGCGTAAACGGGTCACGCGTCCAGCGGCCATCGTCAAACGGAACGGTGTCGGTGTGTCCCGCCAGCAGCAGACCACCCGCCCCCTGACCGGTGCTGGCGAGCAGGTTAAATTTGTTACGGGTTCCCGGTACCGGTTGAACCTCCACCTTAAAGCCGAGATCGCTGAACCACCCCGCCAGCAGATTGATTAAAGTCTCATTACTCTGATCCAGCGCTTCTTCCGTTGCGCTGATGGACGGCGTGGCAATCAGGGCGCGGTAGATCTCGATAAATGGCGGTAAATTCATTTTCATTGTTGACACACCTTAGGTCGTGATAGTATCAATATTCATGCAATAAATGTGAATAAAAATACATTAACGTTGAGCATAAAGGAACCCGATGTTGAATACGCTGATTGTAGGCGCTAGCGGTTATGCGGGCGCAGAGCTTGTAAGCTACGTGAATCGCCATCCTCATATGACCATAACCGCTTTGACTGTCTCAGCGCAAAGCAATGATGCAGGAAAGTTAATTTCCGATTTACATCCGCAACTTAAAGGGATTGTCGATCTGCCATTGCAGCCAATGTCGGATATCAGCGAGTTTACCGACGGCGTGGACGTGGTGTTTTTAGCCACCGCTCACGAAGTCAGCCACGATCTGGCGCCGCAGTTCCTGGCGGCCGGTTGCGTGGTATTCGATCTCTCCGGTGCGTTCCGTGTGAACGACGCCGCGTTTTATGAAAAATATTACGGCTTCACCCATCAGCATCCGGATCTACTTGAAAAAGCGGTGTACGGCCTTGCGGAGTGGAGCGCAGATGCGATGAAAGAAGCGAACCTGGTAGCCGTACCGGGTTGCTACCCAACGGCAGCGCAGCTCTCCCTGAAACCCTTGATCGACGCCGGTCTGCTGGATCTGAACCAGTGGCCGGTGATCAACGCCACCAGCGGCGTGAGCGGGGCGGGGCGTAAAGCGGCGATCTCCAACAGCTTCTGTGAAGTGAGCCTTCAGCCGTATGGTGTGTTCAACCACCGCCATCACCCGGAAATTACTACCCACCTGGGTGCGGACGTTATTTTCACTCCGCATCTGGGCAGCTTCCCGCGCGGGATCCTCGAAACTATCACCTGCCGCCTGAAGCCGGGCGTCACCAAAGACCAGGTAAATGCGGTCTTTACCCAGGCGTATGCGGATAAACCGCTGGTGCGTCTGTATGACAAAGGCGTGCCGGCGCTGAAAAACGTGGTTGGCCTGCCGTTCTGCGATATTGGCTTTGCCGTGCAGGGCGAGCACCTGATTGTGGTGGCCGCAGAAGATAACTTACTCAAAGGCGCAGCCGCCCAGGCAATGCAGTGCGCAAATATTCGTTTTGGCTATGCTGAGACGCAGTCTCTTATTTAAGGTGTGATGATGAACCCATTAATTATCAAGCTTGGTGGTGTACTGCTGGACAGCGAAGAGGCGCTGGAGCGTCTGTTTAACGCGCTGGTCAACTATCGCGAATCACATCAACGTCCGCTGGTGATCGTTCACGGTGGCGGATGTGTGGTGGATGAGTTAATGAAAGGCCTGAATCTGCCGGTGAAAAAGAAGAACGGCCTGCGTGTGACGCCTGCCGATCAGATTGACATCATTACCGGCGCACTGGCGGGAACGGCTAACAAAACCCTGCTGGCATGGGCGAAGAAGCACCATATCGCTTCCGTGGGGCTCTACCTGGGGGATGGCGACAGCGTCAAAGTAACCCAGCTCGACGAAGAGCTTGGCCACGTTGGGCTGGCACAGCCGGGATCGCCAAAACTGATTAACACGCTGCTGGCGGGTGGTTTCCTGCCGGTAGTGAGCTCTATCGGCGTGACCGAAGAGGGCCAACTGATGAACGTCAATGCGGATCAGGCAGCAACCGCGCTGGCCGCGACTCTGGGCGCAGACCTGATTCTGCTCTCTGACGTAAGCGGGATTCTGGACGGCAAAGGGCAGCGCATCGCGGAGATGACCGCGGCGAAGGCCGAGCAGCTGATCGCTCAGGGCATCATTACCGATGGCATGATCGTGAAAGTGAACGCCGCGCTGGATGCGGCGCGCGCGCTGGGTCGTCCGGTGGATATCGCCTCCTGGCGCCACGCGGAGCAGCTCCCGGCGCTGTTTAACGGCACGCCGATTGGCACGCGTATTCTGGCGTAATAGATTCACGGTTTTTGTAGGCCCGGTAAGCGCAGCGCCACCGGGCAATGAAATTCAAAGATATTAAGGAAGCATGTTATGGCACTTTGGGGTGGGCGTTTTACACAGGCAGCGGATCAACGGTTCAAACAGTTCAATGACTCTTTGCGCTTCGACTACCGCCTGGCCGAACAGGATATCGTCGGCTCTGTGGCCTGGTCCAAAGCGCTGGTCACCGTTGGCGTTCTGACTGCAGACGAACAGCTGCAGCTGGAAGAGGCGCTGAACAATCTGCTGGAAGAGGTGCGCCTTAACCCGCAGCAAATTCTTGAAAGCGACGCGGAAGATATTCACAGCTGGGTGGAAGGGAAGCTCATCGATAAAGTGGGCCAGCTGGGTAAAAAGCTGCATACCGGCCGGAGCCGTAACGACCAGGTGGCGACCGATCTGAAGCTGTGGTGCAAGGATACCGTCGTGGAACTGCTGGCGGCTAACCGTCAGCTGCAGAGCGCGCTGGTGGATACCGCGCAGAACAACCAGGATGCGGTCATGCCGGGCTATACCCACCTGCAGCGTGCGCAGCCTGTCACCTTTGCCCACTGGTCGCTGGCCTACGTTGAGATGCTGGCGCGTGACGAAAGTCGTCTGCAGGATACCTTAAAGCGTCTGGACGTCAGCCCGCTGGGCAGCGGCGCGCTGGCCGGTACTGCGTATGAAATCGACCGTGAACAGCTGGCGGGCTGGCTGGGCTTTGCCTCTGCTACACGCAACAGCCTCGACAGCGTGTCCGATCGCGACCACGTGCTGGAGCTGCTTTCGAATGCCTCTATCGGCATGGTGCACCTGTCGCGCTTCGCCGAAGACCTGATCTTCTTCAACTCGGGTGAAGCCGGGTTCGTTGAGCTGTCGGATCGCGTGACCTCCGGTTCATCCCTGATGCCGCAGAAGAAAAACCCGGATGCGCTGGAGCTTATCCGCGGCAAGTGCGGCCGTGTGCAGGGCGCCCTGACCGGCATGATGATGACCCTGAAAGGGCTGCCGCTGGCGTATAACAAAGATATGCAGGAAGACAAAGAGGGCCTGTTCGACGCGCTCGACACCTGGCTGGACTGTCTGCATATGGCCGCTCTGGTGCTGGACGGCATTCAGGTTAAACGTCCTCGCTGCCAGGAAGCGGCTCAGCAGGGTTACGCTAACTCTACCGAGCTGGCGGATTATCTGGTGGCCAAAGGTGTACCCTTCCGTGAAGCGCACCATATTGTGGGTGAAGCGGTGGTCGAAGCCATTCGTCAGGGCAAAGCCCTGGAAGACCTGCCGCTTTCCGATCTGCAGAAATTCAGCAGCGTGATTGGGGATGATGTGTATCCGATCCTGGCGCTGCAGTCGTGCCTGGATAAACGTGCGGCGAAAGGCGGCGTGTCGCCGAAGCAGGTGGCGCAAGCCATCGCGGATGCGAAAAACCGGTTAGTTTGATTTGTGCGGGCTGGCGCCCTCACCCCGGTCCTCTCCCACAGGGAGAGGGAGCAAAGACTAAAAATGGCAACTTCGGTTGCCATTTTGCTTTTCCCTCGGTTTTTTTTACGCAAAAAAAAGCGGACCACGGGGTCCGCAAAAGTTCACGTTGGCTTTAGTTGTTCGAGTTTTGAGAAACTCGTGAGACGGGACAGGACTTCAAGGGTAATCAGTGCCGCCTCGTCTCTGTGATGCATTATTCAACAGAACGCTTGATAGGGATAATCGTTCATTGCTATGCTATCTATCGCCATGAACTATCGTGGCGACGGAGGATGAATAATGAATATTCGTGATCTTGAATACCTGGTGGCGTTAGCCGAACATCGCCATTTTCGCCGCGCGGCAGATTCCTGCCACGTCAGTCAGCCTACCCTTAGCGGTCAGATCCGTAAGCTGGAAGACGAGCTTGGCGTAATGCTGCTGGAGCGCACCAGTCGTAAAGTGCTGTTCACCCAGGCAGGACTGCTGCTGGTGGATCAGGCGCGCACCGTGTTGCGCGAGGTCAAAGTGCTCAAGGAAATGGCAAGCCAGCAGGGGGAGACCATGTCCGGCCCGCTGCATATTGGCCTGATCCCAACCGTTGGCCCGTACCTGCTGCCGCACATCATTCCGATGCTGCATCAGACTTTCCCTAAGCTCGAAATGTACCTGCATGAAGCGCAAACCCATCAGCTGCTGGCGCAGCTGGATAGCGGCAAGCTCGACTGTGCCATTCTGGCACTGGTTAAAGAGAGCGAAGCTTTTATCGAAGTGCCGCTGTTTGATGAGCCGATGATGCTGGCGATCTATGAAGATCATCCGTGGGCGAGCCGCGATCGCGTCCCGATGGCCGATCTGGCCGGTGAAAAGCTGCTGATGCTGGAAGATGGTCATTGTCTGCGCGATCAGGCAATGGGCTTCTGTTTTGAAGCAGGCGCTGATGAAGATACCCACTTCCGCGCAACCAGCCTGGAAACGCTGCGTAACATGGTGGCGGCGGGAAGCGGTATTACGCTGCTGCCTGCGCTGGCCGTGCCGCGCGAGCGCAGGCGTGATGGCGTGGTCTATCTGCCCTGCATCAAGCCGGAGCCGCGTCGTACCATTGGTCTGGTTTATCGCCCGGGTTCACCGCTGCGCAGCCGCTATGAGCAGCTGGCAGAGGCCATCCGTGGTGCAATGGATGGCCATTTCGACAGTACCTTAAAACAGGCGGTTTAAGCCGTTCAGCGCCGCTACCCGATAGGCTTCTGCCATGGTCGGGTAGTTAAAGGTGGTATTAACAAAGTATTCGATGGTGTTACCACCACCTTTTTGTTCCATGATCGCCTGGCCGATATGAATGATTTCCGCCGCACGTTCACCGAAGCAGTGAATGCCGAGGATCTCTTTCGTCTCGCGGTGGAACAAAATCTTCAGCGTACCCACGCTCATCCCCACGATTTGCGCCCGCGCCAGATGTTTAAACTGGGCACGACCCACCTCGTAAGGCACCTTCATGGCCGTCAGCTGCTGTTCGGTTTTTCCGACTGAGCTGATTTCCGGAATGGTGTAAATGCCGGTAGGAATATCTTCGATCAGATGCGCCGTCGCCTCACCTTTCACCAGCGCCTGAGCCGCAATGCGCCCCTGGTCGTAAGCCGCTGATGCCAGGCTTGGGTAGCCAATCACATCCCCTACGGCATAGATATGCGGCAGGGCGGTCTGGTACATGCTGTTCACCTTGATCTGCCCGCGGCTGTCGGTGGTCAGACCGATGTTCTCCAGCGCCAGCGAATCGGTGTTACCCGTACGGCCGTTAGCGTACAGCAGGCAGTCTGCTTTCAGTTTTTTGCCGGACTTCAGATGCATGATGACGCCATCATCGCAGGGTTCGATCTTCTCGTACTCTTCGTTGTGGCGAATTACCACGCCGCTGTTCCAGAAGTGGTACGAGAGCGAGTCGGACATCTCCTGATCGAGGAAGGCCAGCAGACGGTCGCGGGTGTTAATCAGGTCGACCTTCACGTTCATACCGCGGAAGATAGAGGCATATTCGCAACCGATCACCCCGGCACCGTAGATCAGCACGTGGCGCGGCTCATGATGCAGGCTCAGAATGGAGTCACTGTCGTAAACGCGCGGGTGAGAGAAATCGACATCGGCCGGACGATAAGGACGCGAGCCGCAGGCGATAACGAATTTTTCTGCGGTGATCGTCTCAACAGAACCGTCATGGCACTCCAGCGCCAGCGTATGTTCATCCACAAAATGCGCGCTGCCCTGCAGAATTTCGCAGTGGTTACGCTCATAAAACCCCTGGCGCATCCGCGTCTGCTGATTAATCACGTTATCAGCGTGATTGAGAATATCGGCGAATGAGGAACGAAGGAGACGGGAGTGATCGCTGTAAAGAGGGTTCTGGTTGAATTCAATAATGCGGCTGACGGCGTGGCGGAGGGCTTTGGAAGGGATGGTGCCCCAGTGGGTGCAGCCGCCGCCAACGTTATGGTAGCGCTCGATAACCGCTACTCTGGCTCCCTGTTTAACCAGTCCCATAGCAGCGCCTTCGCCGCCGGGGCCGGAACCAATAACTATTGCGTCGTAATCGTAGGAATGTGACATGGTAAGGCTTACCTGTTCTTATACATAAAAGCAACAGAATAGTAACATCATTGGCGGGATAACCCAATTATCGTTGTGCTCTTTTCGCGTGGTGGAGCACAAACCACAGGGAAACCTTCATTCTGTAAGCCAGGTAAACCGATTAATTTTATTCTCTGGTATAGTGCCAGCGGGCCTTTGGAAGGATTCAACTATCGTGATGGGCGTAAGAGCACAACAAAAAGAGAAAACCCGGCGTTCGCTGGTGGAAGCCGCATTCAGTCAACTGAGTGCTGAGCGAAGTTTTGCCAGTCTGAGCCTGCGTGAGGTCGCACGCGAAGCCGGGATTGCGCCTACCTCTTTCTATCGTCATTTCCGTGACGTAGATGAACTGGGTCTGACCATGGTGGACGAGAGCGGGCTGATGCTGCGCCAGCTGATGCGCCAGGCGCGTCAGCGTATCGCTAAAGGGGGCAGCGTGATCCGCACCTCCGTTTCCACTTTTATGGAGTTTATCGGCAATAATCCCAACGCGTTTCGTTTATTGTTACGGGAACGCTCTGGCACCTCGGCAGCATTCCGTGCCGCTGTGGCCCGGGAGATTCAGCATTTTATTGCGGAACTTGCCGACTATCTTGAACTCGAAAACCATATGCCGCGCGCCTTCACTGAGGCGCAGGCCGAGGCGATGGTAACAATAGTCTTCAGTGCGGGCGCCGAAGCACTGGATGTGAGCGTTGAACAACGCAAGCAACTCGAAGAGCGACTGGTATTGCAACTGCGGATGATCTCTAAAGGGGCTTATTACTGGTATCGCCGTGAACAAGAAAAACTGGCGCATCAATCCGATGAGTGAAAGGTGAGTAATGAAACAGACAGGACAGGATAAAGGAACATTGTTGCTGGCATTGATCGCTGGCTTATCCATTAACGGTACGTTTGCAGCAATTTTTAGCTCTATTGTACCGTTCTCGGTTTTCCCGATGATCTCTCTGGTGCTGACGGTGTACTGCCTGCATCAGCGTTATCAGAATCGCACCATGCCGGTAGGCTTACCGGCGCTGTCGGCAGCGTTCTTTGTTCTGGGCGTCCTGCTGTATAGCACCGTGGTGCGCGCTGAGTACCCGGACATTGGCTCTAACTTCCTGCCGGCTGTGCTGTCGGTGGCGCTGGTGTTCTGGATTGGCTTTAAAATGCGTAACCGTAAGCAGCAGCTGCCAGAGTAACGGTTCTGTTTTGTAGGGCAGGTAAGCGTAGCGCCACCTGCCAGAAAGCGCCGGAAGGCGCTTCGCTTATCCGGCTTACGCGTTTTTAGCCGTCAGTAATACCCCGCACTCCATATGGTGCGTGTACGGGAACTGATCGAACAACGCCAGACGTTCAACCTTGTGCGTCTGGCTTAATGTTTCCAGGTTTTTGCATAAGGTTTCCGGGTTACAGGAGATATAAAGAATACGCGGGTACGCCTGCACCATCTTTTCAGTTTCGCTGTCCAGCCCACTGCGCGGCGGGTCGACGAAAATGGTCTCACACTGATAGCTCTTCAGATCGATCCCCTGCAGACGGTTAAATTCCCGCACGCCGTTCATCGCCTGAGTAAACTCCTCCGCCGACATACGAATGATCTGCACATTATCAATGTGGTTCGCCGCGATGTTGTATTGCGCAGCGGCGACCGATGGTTTTGCAATTTCGGTGGCCAGGACACGTTCAAAGTTACGCGCCAGCGCCAGGGAGAAGTTGCCGTTACCGCAGTACAACTCCAGCAGATCGCCGGTTGAACCTTCGGTGGCCTTCAGCGCCCACTCCAGCATCTGCACGTTCATGGCGGCATTCGGCTGTGTAAAGCTGTTCTCAACCTGGCGATAGACCATCTCTTTCCCGGCTACCGGCAGGCGTTCATCGATGTAATCCTGATCCAGCGCGATTTTGGTTTTAGTCGCGCGGCCAATCAGATGCACGTTAATGTTTTGCGCACGCAGCGCATCGCGCAGGGCTTCTGCTGCCTGGCGCCACTCATCATTCAGTGCCTTATGGTACAGCAGCGAGACGATGGCCTGATTGCTTTGGGTGGTCAGGTAGTCAATCTGGAACAGCTTATGGCGCAACAGGGGATTATTGCGCACGCCGTCCATTATCAGCGTCATCAGCTGGTTAATCAGCTCGCTCGCCGCCGGGAAACTGTCCACGCGGATACGGCTTTTAGTCTGCTGATCGAAAATGATGTGGTACAGGTCGTCGCCGTCATGCCAGATACGGAACTCGGCGCGCATACGGTAATGGCTGACAGGGGAGCGGAACACCTCAGGCGCAGGCGCAGCAAAAGGCGTCATCATATTTTGCAGGCGGACGACTTTCTCTGCCAGTTGCGCGTCGTACTGTTCTGTCGGGAGGTGTTCTGGAGTCATGATGCTTCCTGTTGATGATGAATTACGCGGGGATTGTAGGGATTGTGCAGGGGATGTCCAGCCCTATTGGTTAACGGCAGTCTGGACATCTATACGTGTCTAAATGTAGCATTATGTTTCCGGTCTCTTATGAGTGAAAAGGGAATCCAGTGCAAATCTGGAGCTGACGCGCAGCGGTAAAGACTGGCGGGATGAGTTAACAGACACTGTGAAAATGGGAAGTCGTCATCCAGTAAACGCCACCTAGCCCGAAGACCTGCCGGGATCACGTCGCATTTGGTTTCATCATCGCGTGCTATGGATGAGGCCTGCGGCATCCTTCTTATATTGTGGATGCTTTTACAATGATTAAAAAAGTATCGCTGTTGACGGCGCTTTCCGTCACGGCATTTTCGGGCTGGGCGCAGGATGGCGCAGACTCGTTGGTGGTGACGGCAAACCGTGTTGCACAGCCTGCTAATACCGTTCTGGCCCCAAGCTCTGTCGTGACCCGCGAAGACATCGAGCGCTGGCAGGCAAAAAGCGTCGTTGAGGTGATGTCGCGTTTACCGGGCGTTGATATTGCTCAAAGCGGTGGGATGGGTGCCAACTCGTCTACTTTTATTCGCGGCACGGAATCCCGTCACGTTCTGGTACTGATTGACGGCATTCCGCTGAACAACGCCGGGATCAGTAACTCGCCGGACCTCAGCCAAATCCCTGTTTCGCTCATTCAACGTGTCGAGTACATCCGTGGTCCGCGCTCAGCCTTGTATGGTTCGGATGCGATTGGCGGCGTGATTAACATTATTACTGGCCGTGATAAGCCCGGCGCTGAAATTACCGCCAGCGTGGGATCGAAAGGGTATCAATCCTACGATGGCTCCTTCCAGCAGGTGCTGGATAAAACCAAAATTACCCTGGGCGGCAACTATACCTATACCCGCGGCTTTGATATCGATGCGGCAGATGCCCCGCGCCAGCCCGACCGTGACGGCTTTATGAGTAAGTCGCTGTTTGGCTCCGTTGAGCAGCAGCTTACCGACAACCTGAGCGGCTTCGTGCGTGGTCTTGGCTATGACAACCGTACGGCGTATGACGGCTATGAGCACTACGACGACAACTTTATGGTCGATGGCCTGCCTGATACCCGTCAGCTTTACAGCCAGAACTGGGACACCGGCCTGCGCTATAACCAGGGAATTTACCAGACACAGCTGGTGGCCGGTTACGGTCGTAGCAAAGACCAGAACTACGATCCGAGCAAAGGCCGCTATGCGTCCTCTGCCACCACGGATGACGTTAAGCAGTACACCGCCCAGTGGATGAACACCGTCACGGTGGGCCACGGCAATATCGGCGCCGGTCTGGACTGGCAGAAACAAAAAACCCAGGCGGGAACGGGCTATCTGGATAAAGGCTATGAGCAGCGCAACACGGGTGTGTTCCTGTCTGCCCTGCAGCAGTTCGATAGCGTCACCCTGGAGGCCGCCGCGCGTAATGACGACAACTCTAACTTTGGTAACCATAACACCTGGCAGACCAGCGCCGGATGGGAGTTCATCGACGGTTACCGCATCATCGCTTCCTACGGCACGGCCTATAAAGCGCCGACCATGAGCCAGATCCACAGCGCGAGCTATGGCAACCCGGATCTGAAACCGGAAGAGAGCAAGCAGTGGGAGGGCGGCTTCGAGGGGCTGACCGGCCCGGTGAACTGGCGTGTGTCTGGTTATCGTAACGATATCGACAACCTGATTAGCAGCGACCCGCGTACTTTCCGCTATTACAACGTCGATAAAGCGCGTATTAAAGGTATCGAAGCGACGGCGCAGTTTGATACCGGCCCGGTAGGCCATCAGGTTTCCTATGACTACGTCGATCCACGCAATGCGAAAACGAATGAAGTGCTTGCCCG
This sequence comes from Leclercia adecarboxylata, assembly GCF_023639785.1. Classification (NCBI taxonomy): domain Bacteria; kingdom Pseudomonadati; phylum Pseudomonadota; class Gammaproteobacteria; order Enterobacterales; family Enterobacteriaceae; genus Leclercia; species Leclercia adecarboxylata. The sequence goes on along the minus strand of NZ_CP098325.1, from coordinate 4,527,527 downwards.
CCGTTCGAAGCAGCAGGTGAAATATCAGCTGGACATGCAGGTGTGGGATCTCGACTGGAATCTGGCATACCGCTACCTGGGAACCCGTTATGACGTGGCGTACGATCCGAATACCTTTACTTCAGAGCGCGTGAAACTGGGCGGCGTAAGCCTGTGGGATCTCGCCGTTTCATATCCTGTCACCTCTCACCTTACAGTTCGTGGTAAAATAGCCAACCTGTTCGATAAAGACTACGAGACAGTTTATGGCTACGAAACTGCAGGACGGGAATACACCTTGTCTGGCAGCTACACCTTCTGACCCACGTCCCACCGTACTGGTGTTTGACTCCGGTGTCGGTGGGCTTTCAGTCTATGATGAGATTCGGCAACTTCTGCCGGATCTTCATTATATCTATGCATTCGATAACGTGGCTTTTCCGTATGGTGAAAAGAGCGAAGCGTTTATTGTCGAACGCGTCGTTGAGATCGTTACCGCCGTTCAACAGCAATACCCTCTCGCACTGGCGGTGATTGCCTGCAATACCGCCAGTACGGTCTCCCTTCCGGCACTGCGTGAAAAATTCCCGTTCCCGGTTGTCGGCGTGGTTCCGGCGATTAAACCTGCCGCGCGCCTGACGGCGAATGGCGTGGTCGGTCTGCTGGCGACGCGCGGCACGGTTAAGCGTCCTTATACCCGCGAACTGATCGAGCGCTTTGCTAATGAATGCCAGATTGCGATGTTAGGTTCTGCTGAGCTGGTTGAGATGGCCGAAGCTAAGCTGCATGGCCAGGCAGTATCGCTGGAAGAGCTGCGTCGTATTCTGCGTCCATGGCTGCGAATGGCGGAGCCGCCGGATACGGTCGTGCTGGGCTGCACGCATTTCCCGCTTTTACAGGAAGAGCTGCTTGCCGTACTTCCGGAAGGTACCCGGCTGGTGGATTCGGGAGCGGCAATTGCCCGTCGCACGGCATGGCTGCTTGAACATGAAGCTCCAGATGCGAAATCTGCCGATGCGAATATCGCTTATTGCATGGCATTGACTCCGGAAACTGATCAACTTTTACCCGTTTTGCATCGCTATGGCTTCGAAACGCTCGAAAAACTGGCGTTGTAGCACTGTTTTGCGCAAAAAAGAGACGGTTAGACGTTTTTTTTAATTTTGCACTTGTCAGCGCCGGAGAACTCCCTATAATGCGCCTCCACTGACACGGAACAACGGCACGCAAGCCGCCGGGTCAGCGGGGTTCAGCGATGAACGCCGGCAGAGAAAAGTGAAAATAATCGCTTGACTCTGAATGAGGAAAACGTAATATACGGGACCTCGCAACGGTGAGCGAAAGCCGCGTTGCACTGCTCTTTAACAATTTATCAGACAATCTGTGTGGGCACTCAAAGTGACATGGATTCTTAATGTCTTCGGACAATAAATGAATACCAAGTCTCTGAGTGAACATACGTAATTCATTACGAAGTTTAATTCACGAGCATCAAACTTAAATTGAAGAGTTTGATCATGGCTCAGATTGAACGCTGGCGGCAGGCCTAACACATGCAAGTCGAACGGTAGCACAGAGAGCTTGCTCTCGGGTGACGAGTGGCGGACGGGTGAGTAATGTCTGGGAAACTGCCTGATGGAGGGGGATAACTACTGGAAACGGTAGCTAATACCGCATAACGTCGCAAGACCAAAGAGGGGGACCTTCGGGCCTCTTGCCATCAGATGTGCCCAGATGGGATTAGCTAGTAGGTGGGGTAACGGCTCACCTAGGCGACGATCCCTAGCTGGTCTGAGAGGATGACCAGCCACACTGGAACTGAGACACGGTCCAGACTCCTACGGGAGGCAGCAGTGGGGAATATTGCACAATGGGCGCAAGCCTGATGCAGCCATGCCGCGTGTATGAAGAAGGCCTTCGGGTTGTAAAGTACTTTCAGCGAGGAGGAAGGCATTGTGGTTAATAACCACAGTGATTGACGTTACTCGCAGAAGAAGCACCGGCTAACTCCGTGCCAGCAGCCGCGGTAATACGGAGGGTGCAAGCGTTAATCGGAATTACTGGGCGTAAAGCGCACGCAGGCGGTCTGTCAAGTCGGATGTGAAATCCCCGGGCTCAACCTGGGAACTGCATTCGAAACTGGCAGGCTAGAGTCTTGTAGAGGGGGGTAGAATTCCAGGTGTAGCGGTGAAATGCGTAGAGATCTGGAGGAATACCGGTGGCGAAGGCGGCCCCCTGGACAAAGACTGACGCTCAGGTGCGAAAGCGTGGGGAGCAAACAGGATTAGATACCCTGGTAGTCCACGCCGTAAACGATGTCGACTTGGAGGCTGTGCCCTTGAGGCGTGGCTTCCGGAGCTAACGCGTTAAGTCGACCGCCTGGGGAGTACGGCCGCAAGGTTAAAACTCAAATGAATTGACGGGGGCCCGCACAAGCGGTGGAGCATGTGGTTTAATTCGATGCAACGCGAAGAACCTTACCTACTCTTGACATCCAGAGAACTTTCCAGAGATGGATTGGTGCCTTCGGGAACTCTGAGACAGGTGCTGCATGGCTGTCGTCAGCTCGTGTTGTGAAATGTTGGGTTAAGTCCCGCAACGAGCGCAACCCTTATCCTTTGTTGCCAGCGGTTAGGCCGGGAACTCAAAGGAGACTGCCAGTGATAAACTGGAGGAAGGTGGGGATGACGTCAAGTCATCATGGCCCTTACGAGTAGGGCTACACACGTGCTACAATGGCGCATACAAAGAGAAGCGACCTCGCGAGAGCAAGCGGACCTCATAAAGTGCGTCGTAGTCCGGATTGGAGTCTGCAACTCGACTCCATGAAGTCGGAATCGCTAGTAATCGTAGATCAGAATGCTACGGTGAATACGTTCCCGGGCCTTGTACACACCGCCCGTCACACCATGGGAGTGGGTTGCAAAAGAAGTAGGTAGCTTAACCTTCGGGAGGGCGCTTACCACTTTGTGATTCATGACTGGGGTGAAGTCGTAACAAGGTAACCGTAGGGGAACCTGCGGTTGGATCACCTCCTTACCTTAAAGAACCTGCCTTTGCAGTGCTCACACAGATTGTCTGATGAACGTAAAGAAGCAAGACGGCTGCGAAGTCGTGACACTCCGTGTCCCCTTCGTCTAGCGGTTAGGACTCCGCCCTTTCACGGCGGCAACAGGGGTTCGAATCCCCTAGGGGACGCCACTTGCTGGGTGTGAGTGAAAGGCACAACCAATCAGTATCTCAAAACTGGCTTACGAGTCACGTTTGAGATATTTGCTCTTTAAAAATCTGGATCAAGCTGAAAATTGAAACGACACACCGTGTCTGTTCTCCGTAAACAGGAACAGAATCAGGTGTGTTCGAGTCTCTCAAATTTTCACAATCACGACGATGAATCGAAAGAGACATCTTCGGGTTGTGAGGTTAAGCGACTAAGCGTACACGGTGGATGCCCTGGCAGTCAGAGGCGATGAAGGACGTGCTAATCTGCGAAAAGCGCCGGCGAGGTGATATGAACCTTTGACCCGGCGATGTCCGAATGGGGAAACCCAGTGCAATCCGTTGCACTATCGTTAACTGAATACATAGGTTAACGAGGCGAACCGGGGGAACTGAAACATCTAAGTACCCCGAGGAAAAGAAATCAACCGAGATTCCCCCAGTAGCGGCGAGCGAACGGGGAGCAGCCCGGAGTCTGAATCAGCTTGTGTGTTAGTGGAACGGTCTGGAAAGTCCGACGGTACAGGGTGATAGTCCCGTACATGAAAGCACACTTGCTGTGAACTCGAAGAGTAGGGCGGGACACGTGGTATCCTGTCTGAATATGGGGGGACCATCCTCCAAGGCTAAATACTCCTGACTGACCGATAGTGAACCAGTACCGTGAGGGAAAGGCGAAAAGAACCCCGGCGAGGGGAGTGAAAAAGAACCTGAAACCGTGTACGTACAAGCAGTGGGAGCACCTTCGTGGTGTGACTGCGTACCTTTTGTATAATGGGTCAGCGACTTATATTCTGTAGCAAGGTTAACCGTATAGGGGAGCCGAAGGGAAACCGAGTCTTAACTGGGCGTTAAGTTGCAGGGTATAGACCCGAAACCCGGTGATCTAGCCATGGGCAGGTTGAAGGTTGGGTAACACTAACTGGAGGACCGAACCGACTAATGTTGAAAAATTAGCGGATGACTTGTGGCTGGGGGTGAAAGGCCAATCAAACCGGGAGATAGCTGGTTCTCCCCGAAAGCTATTTAGGTAGCGCCTCGTGAACTCATCTCCGGGGGTAGAGCACTGTTTCGGCTAGGGGGCCATCCCGGCTTACCAACCCGATGCAAACTGCGAATACCGGAGAATGTTATCACGGGAGACACACGGCGGGTGCTAACGTCCGTCGTGAAGAGGGAAACAACCCAGACCGCCAGCTAAGGTCCCAAAGTCATGGTTAAGTGGGAAACGATGTGGGAAGGCACAGACAGCCAGGATGTTGGCTTAGAAGCAGCCATCATTTAAAGAAAGCGTAATAGCTCACTGGTCGAGTCGGCCTGCGCGGAAGATGTAACGGGGCTAAACCATGCACCGAAGCTGCGGCAGCGACACTATGTGTTGTTGGGTAGGGGAGCGTTCTGTAAGCCGTTGAAGGTGAACTGTGAGGTTTGCTGGAGGTATCAGAAGTGCGAATGCTGACATAAGTAACGATAAAGCGGGTGAAAAGCCCGCTCGCCGGAAGACCAAGGGTTCCTGTCCAACGTTAATCGGGGCAGGGTGAGTCGACCCCTAAGGCGAGGCCGAAAGGCGTAGTCGATGGGAAACAGGTTAATATTCCTGTACTCGGTGTTACTGCGAAGGGGGGACGGAGAAGGCTATGTTGGCCGGGCGACGGTTGTCCCGGTTTAAGCATGTAGGCGGAGGTTCCAGGTAAATCCGGTACCTTTTTAACGCTGAGGTGTGATGACGAGGCACTACGGTGCTGAAGTAACAAATGCCCTGCTTCCAGGAAAAGCCTCTAAGCATCAGGTAACAACGAATCGTACCCCAAACCGACACAGGTGGTCAGGTAGAGAATACCAAGGCGCTTGAGAGAACTCGGGTGAAGGAACTAGGCAAAATGGTGCCGTAACTTCGGGAGAAGGCACGCTGATATGTAGGTGAAGCCCCTGCGGGTGGAGCTGAAATCAGTCGAAGATACCAGCTGGCTGCAACTGTTTATTAAAAACACAGCACTGTGCAAACACGAAAGTGGACGTATACGGTGTGACGCCTGCCCGGTGCCGGAAGGTTAATTGATGGGGTTAGCGGCAACGCGAAGCTCTTGATCGAAGCCCCGGTAAACGGCGGCCGTAACTATAACGGTCCTAAGGTAGCGAAATTCCTTGTCGGGTAAGTTCCGACCTGCACGAATGGCGTAATGATGGCCAGGCTGTCTCCACCCGAGACTCAGTGAAATTGAAATCGCTGTGAAGATGCAGTGTACCCGCGGCAAGACGGAAAGACCCCGTGAACCTTTACTATAGCTTGACACTGAACACTGGTCCTTGATGTGTAGGATAGGTGGGAGGCTTTGAAGCGTGGACGCCAGTCTGCGTGGAGCCATCCTTGAAATACCACCCTTTAATGGCTGGTGTTCTAACGTGGACCCGTAATCCGGGTTGCGGACAGTGTCTGGTGGGTAGTTTGACTGGGGCGGTCTCCTCCTAAAGAGTAACGGAGGAGCACGAAGGTTAGCTAATCCTGGTCGGACATCAGGAGGTTAGTGCAATGGCATAAGCTAGCTTGACTGCGAGAGTGACGGCTCGAGCAGGTGCGAAAGCAGGTCATAGTGATCCGGTGGTTCTGTATGGAAGGGCCATCGCTCAACGGATAAAAGGTACTCCGGGGATAACAGGCTGATACCGCCCAAGAGTTCATATCGACGGCGGTGTTTGGCACCTCGATGTCGGCTCATCACATCCTGGGGCTGAAGTAGGTCCCAAGGGTATGGCTGTTCGCCATTTAAAGTGGTACGCGAGCTGGGTTTAGAACGTCGTGAGACAGTTCGGTCCCTATCTGCCGTGGGCGCTGGAGAATTGAGGGGGGCTGCTCCTAGTACGAGAGGACCGGAGTGGACGCATCACTGGTGTTCGGGTTGTCATGCCAATGGCACTGCCCGGTAGCTAAATGCGGAAGAGATAAGTGCTGAAAGCATCTAAGCACGAAACTTGCCCCGAGATGAGTTCTCCCTGACCCTTTAAGGGTCCTGAAGGAACGTTGAAGACGACGACGTTGATAGGCCGGGTGTGTAAGCGCAGCGATGCGTTGAGCTAACCGGTACTAATGAACCGTGAGGCTTAACCTTACAACGCCGAAGCTGTTTCGGTGTGGATTTGAGACGATTTTCAGCCTGATACAGATAACAGAATTTGCCTGGCGGCTGTAGCGCGGTGGTCCCACCTGACCCCATGCCGAACTCAGAAGTGAAACGCCGTAGCGCCGATGGTAGTGTGGGGTCTCCCCATGCGAGAGTAGGGAACTGCCAGGCATCAAATTTAGCAGTGAACCGGGGCATTAAACCGGTAGTTGTAGAAGTATTCGGTGGAGCGGTAGTTCAGTCGGTTAGAATACCTGCCTGTCACGCAGGGGGTCGCGGGTTCGAGTCCCGTCCGTTCCGCCACTTATTTAAACTAAGCCTGCTACATTAGCAGGCTTAGTAGTAAGAAATTTAGGGGCGTAGCTCAGTTGGTAGAGCACCGGTCTCCAAAACCGGGTGTCGCGAGTTCGAGTCTCTCCGCCCCTGCCATATAAAGGATCCTTTGCTTCGGCAAAGGATTTTTTTTGCCTGCAACAAATCCAGATTACCCATCGTTAAGCCTTTAATTGCGTCCCTGCAATCGGCTCAATTACTCCATCACATTGATTTTTAGCAGATCTTTGATTTGTGCTTGCTTGTCACTATTCTGAAGCCAGATAGCATATAGCGGCCTCTGAAGCAGAGCAGAATCGGTAACCCTATACAAACCTGGTTTATCACTGGCCCAGCGTTGCGGCAACCAGGTGCAACCTTTGAGTGCAGCAAGTTGCTGGCACGCTATTTCTGCAGAACTGGTCGTCAGCACCGGTACATCATCAGCCGCAATCAAACCCGCCTCATGCGGCTGGAAATCGGGGCCCCATTCAAGACGCAGATAATTCAGGTCGCTTTTGTTGGCGGAGGGCTCAGCGGCATACAGCCCCAGGCTAAATTGCCCGAGAACCTGGCTGCTGAATTCATCCATCTTTGGTGCTTCTGTGGTAATCAGCAGATCCAGTTGTCTTTCATGCAGCTGCTTAACAAGTGACTGCCGTTGCGCAATACGCGCCTCAAACTGTAAGTGGCCGTGAGAGCGATACAATCGACTAAGCCAGGGGCTAAGCATGCACTCCCATAGCGAGGCGCTGGCACCGATAGAAAACTCATTATGCTTTGAGGTGTGAGCCACCTCTTTACGTGCCGCCTGCCAGGTATTCATCAGCGTTTCTGCATAAGGCAGAAGTTTCTCTCCTGCTGGCGTTAAGCGTATGTTATTGCGATGGCGGGTGAAAAGGTTTACACCGAGCTGATTTTCAAGCTGTCGAATACGAAAGCTCACTGCCGATTGCGTCAGATAAAGCGCTTCTGCGGCGCGCCCGAAGTGGCGAGTTCTGCTCACTTCGAGGAAAGTTTTTAGCAATTCCGTATCCACGGCTTTCTCCGCAAAATTATTTGTCGTAATGATTTAAATGTTTTGTTGGACGCTCTGTCAAGCGTAACTAATACTCCGCGCCATAAATAGCTCGGCCAAAGATATAGGAGCGTGTAGGATGGCGGAAAGCTTTACGACGACTAATCGTTTTTTCGACAATAAAAATTATCCACGCGGATTTTCTCGCCACGGTGATTTCACCATCAAAGAAGCACAACTGCTTGAGCGCCACGGTTATGCCTTCAATGAACTGGACCTGGGAAAACGTGAACCCTCCACTGAAGACGAAAAATCTTTTGTTGCCGTCTGCCGTGGTGAACGTGAGCCGGTAACGGAAGCGGAGCGCGTATGGATCAAGTATATGGCGCGTATCAAGCGTCCAAAGCGTTTCCATACTCTGTCTGGTGGTAAGCCACAGATGGAAGGTGCAGAAGACTACACCGATTCAGACGATTAATAAGAAGGGGCTACGGCCCCTTTTTTTACGTCAGCATTTTTTGCAGGTGTAGCAGCAGGCGGTCAATAGCCCGATAGCTCAGCGCTTCCTGCAGGTGCCTGCGTTCTATATTTTCACACTCTTCCAGATCGGCAATTGTACGCGCAACCTTTAATAACCGCTGCCAGGCACGCACTGACAGGCCGAAGCGCGTCAGTGTCTCTTCCAGCCACATCGCATCGTCTGCGGTTAGCTGGCAAAAGGTGCGGATCTCCGCATTATCCAGATGTGCATTGCGTTTATTCTGCCTCGCCAGCTGTCTTTCCTGCGCGGCAATCACTCTGTTTCTTACGGTGAGGCTGGAATCTCCCGTTTTATGCGCCTGGCTTAACAAGCCTGGCGGCGGGAGCGGGATCTCAAGCGATAAATCGAAGCGATCCAGGAATGGGCCAGACAGGCGTCCAAGATAGCGAAGCGTCTGTTCGGGGGTGCAGCGATTGTGATTGCCCTGGTAGTGCCCTGTCGGGCTGGGGTTCATAGCGGCAATAAGCTGAAAGCGCGCCGGGTAGCTGATCTTGGCCCGCGTTCGGGAGATGTTGATTTGCCCGGATTCGATGGGCTCGCGTAAAGCATCCAGCACGCGGCGTTCAAACTCGGGGAGTTCATCCAGAAACAGAATGCCATTATGCGCCAGCGAAATCTCTCCCGGCCCAGGGATAGCGCCTCCCCCCACCATAGCCACCAGCGAGGCGCTATGATGGGGGGCGCGAAAGGGACGCTGGCGCCACTGCTTATACATTGATGTAGCACTAACCAGACTCACGATAGCAGCACTCTCCAGCGCCTCATGGTTGCTCAGCGGCGGTAGCAGAGTGCTAAGCCGGCTCGCAAGCATGGTCTTGCCGGTGCCGGGTGGGCCAATGAGTAGCAGGTTATGCGCACCGGCGGCGGTGATCTCCAGCGCCCTTTTACCCTGTTCCTGGCCGATGATATCGCTGAGGTCACAGTCGTTATGCTCCGCAATGAAAGGCTCCCCGGTGGGTGCTTCCAGCTCATGACGCCCTTCCAGAAAGGCGCATACCTCCTGCAGGTGTTCTGCCACCAGACAGCCTTTTTCTTCGATAAGACTAACTTCGGCGGCATTATCCCTGGCGACAATAATCTCTCTACCGGCGCGTATAGCCGCCAGAGCGCCTGATATGGCGCCAGGAACCCCTCTTAATGCGCCTGTAAGCGCCAGTTCCCCCACAAACTCATAGGCACTTATCCTCGAGGAAGAGAGTTGCTCAGAGGCGGCGAGAAGCGCGATTGCGATAGGTAAATCGTATCTTCCTCCTTCCTTAGGGAGATCCGCCGGAGCCAGATTAATAGTGATCTTTTTGGCTGGAAAGGTGTAGCCACTATTGATGATCGCGCTGCGTACCCGGTCTCGTGCTTCCTTGACGGTGGTTTCGGGCAAGCCGACCAGCGTTAAGCCTGGCAGGCCATTACTGAGATGAACTTCAACGGAAATAAGCGGCGCTTTTACGCCTAACGCAGCGCGGGTATAGACAACCGATAATGACATATATGGCCTCCTTGAAGCGCTACTATGTCATCTGCCAGCCGTAATTTTTACCAACAAAGCGCGTTTTTACGCGGCCCGTTCCTGAAAATTGCCCTCAAGTTGCAATATTTTCATCGTCATGGAAGCCGGCTCGCAAAAGGTGATAAGAATGTCTTTTTACCGTTTTTGCACACAAAAAAATGAAAATAATTCATTTTCTGTTTTTGTCATAAAAAACAATGATTTTTATCTAAATTATTAGCGTCATAATAAAACCAATCATAAAAAAATCTTGTTTTTCACTCGGTATCTGTGATAACTCTTTAGGTATTCCTTCGAACAAGATGCAAAAAGAACTGAAAATGACAGCCCTTCTACTAGTGATTAGCCTGGTCGTGATTAGCGTGGTGGTGATTATTATCCCACCGTGCGGGGCTGCACTTGGACGAGGAAAGGCTTAAAAATCAAGCCTTAACGAACTAAGACCCCCGCACCGAAAGGTCCGGGGGTTTTTTTATGACCTTAAAACATAAGCGAGGAGCAGATGATGAGATTTAGCATAAAATTCTGTTTCTCCCGATTTACAACGGGGAACTAACTATGAATGGCGCACAGTGGGTGGTACATGCGTTGCGAGCGCAGGGAGTCGAGACAGTATTCGGTTACCCTGGTGGCGCAATTATGCCGATTTACGATGCTCTGTATGACGGCGGCGTGGAACATCTGTTGTGCCGACACGAACAGGGTGCGGCGATGGCGGCCATCGGTTATGCGCGTGCAACGGGGAAAACCGGCGTCTGTATGGCGACCTCTGGCCCGGGTGCAACCAATCTGATCACCGGTCTGGCTGACGCACTGCTTGATTCTGTTCCCGTTGTCGCCATCACCGGTCAGGTTGCTTCACCCTTCATCGGCACCGATGCTTTTCAGGAAGTGGACGTTCTCGGTTTGTCACTGGCGTGTACTAAACACAGCTTCCTCGTTCAGTCACTGGAAGAGTTGCCTCGCGTAATGGCGGAGGCATTTGAGGTGGCAAACTCAGGCCGTCCCGGCCCGGTTCTGGTTGATATTCCAAAAGATATTCAGGTGGCGCTGGGTGAACTGGAGCCTCACTTCTCCACCGTTGAAGACGTCGATGGATTCCCGGATGCCGAAGTGCAAGAGGCGTATCAGATGCTGGCCCACGCGCAAAAGCCAATGCTGTATGTTGGCGGCGGCGTGGGGATGGCGCAGGCCGTCCCGGCCCTGCGTGAATTTATCGCCGCAACCCAAATGCCTGCGACCTGCACGTTGAAAGGGTTGGGCGCAGTGGATGCCAGCTATCCCTACTATCTGGGCATGCTGGGGATGCACGGCACCAAAGCCGCCAACCTTGCGGTCCAGGAGTGCGATCTGTTGATTGCTGTGGGCGCGCGCTTCGACGATCGCGTTACCGGTAAGCTGAATACCTTCGCGCCGAATGCCAAAGTTATCCATATGGATATCGACCCGGCAGAAATGAACAAACTCCGCCAGGCGCACGTGGCTCTGCAGGGCGATCTCAACGCGCTGCTGCCTGCGTTACAGCAGTCATTAACTATCGACGCCTGGCGCCAACATGCCGCAGAGATGCGCCGCGAACATGCCTGGCGCTATGACCATCCGGGCGACGCCATTTATGCGCCGTTGCTGTTGAAGCAACTGTCGGACCGTAAGCCTGCTGACAGCGTAGTGACCACCGATGTGGGCCAACACCAGATGTGGTCAGCCCAGCACATGACCTACACGCGCCCGGAAAATTTCATCACGTCCAGCGGATTAGGCACGATGGGATTTGGTCTGCCTGCAGCCGTTGGGGCACAGGTAGCTCGTCCCGACGATACGGTCATCTGTATCTCCGGTGACGGCTCTTTCATGATGAACGTGCAGGAGCTTGGCACCATCAAGCGTAAGCAGTTGCCGGTGAAGATCGTCCTGCTGGATAACCAACGTTTGGGCATGGTTCGCCAGTGGCAGCAGCTCTTTTTCCAGGAGCGCTACAGCGAAACCACCCTGACAGATAACCCCGATTTCCTCGTTCTGGCCAGCGCCTTTGGCATTCCTGGCCAGCACATCACCCGTAAAGACCAGGTTGAAGCGGCACTTGATGAAATGCTGTCAAGCAAGGGGCCTTACCTGCTTCATGTCTCAATCGACGAGCTTGAGAATGTCTGGCCGTTGGTGCCGCCCGGCGCCAGTAACTCACAAATGCTGGAGAAATTATCATGATGCAACATCAGGTCGCCGTGCAGGCTCGCTTCAACCCGGAAACGTTAGAACGTGTATTGCGCGTGGTGCGCCATCGTGGGTTCCAGATCTGTTCGATGAACATGGAAACCGCCACCGATGCCCAGAACATAAATATTGAATTGACCGTTGCCAGCCAGCGCCCCGTCGAATTACTGTTTAGCCAGTTGAGCAAACTTGTCGACGTCGCCCGGGTTGATATCCAGCAGCGCGCCGCTTCATCACAAACACAACAAATCCGCGCCTGAGCGCAAAGGAAGAAAAATGACGACGAAAAAAGCTGACTTCATTTGGTCTAATGGTGAGATGATTCGCTGGGAGGACGCTAAAGTCCACGTGATGTCCCACGCGCTTCACTACGGTACTTCTGTCTTTGAAGGTATCCGTTGCTACGACTCACACAAAGGCCCGGTGGTGTTCCGTCATCGTGAACACATGCAGCGTCTGCGTGATTCAGCCAAAATTTATCGTTTCCCGGTTTCTCAGAGCGTCGACGAGCTGATGGAGGCTTGTCGCGCAGTCCTGCGCAAAAACAACCTGACCAGCGCCTATATTCGTCCGCTGGTTTTCGTGGGTGATGTGGGCATGGGCGTAAATCCGCCAGCCGGTTACACCACCGATGTGATCATCGCCGCGTTCCCGTGGGGGGCATACCTGGGCGCAGAAGCGCTGGAACAGGGGATCGACGCAATGGTCTCCTCCTGGAACCGTGTGGCACCAAACACTATCCCAACCGCAGCCAAAGCGGGCGGCAACTATCTCTCTTCCCTGCTGGTTGGCAGCGAAGCGCGTCGCCACGGCTATCAGGAAGGTATCGCCCTGGATGTGAACGGCTATATCTCTGAAGGTGCGGGTGAAAACCTGTTTGAAGTTAAAGACGGCATTCTGTTTACCCCACCGTTCACCTCTTCCGCCCTGCCGGGTATCACCCGTGACGCCATCATCAAGCTGGCGCAGGATCTGGGCATCGAAGTGCGTGAGCAGGTGCTGTCCCGTGAATCGCTATATCTGGCCGATGAAGTATTCATGTCCGGCACTGCAGCAGAGATCACCCCGGTACGCAGCGTTGACGGTATCCAGGTAGGCGAAGGCCGCCGTGGTCCGGTCACCAAACGTATCCAGGAAGCCTTCTTTGGCCTCTTTACCGGTGAAACCGAAGATAAATGGGGTTGGCTGGACCAGGTTAATCCATAAGCATAAATATGGGACGGCACGCACCGTCCCATTTACCAGATAGACGGGAGTAAATAACGCATGCCTAAGTACCGTTCCGCCACCACCACTCACGGCCGCAATATGGCGGGCGCCCGCGCGTTGTGGCGCGCCACCGGAATGACCGACGCCGATTTCGGGAAACCGATTATTGCCGTGGTCAACTCTTTTACCCAGTTTGTGCCGGGCCACGTGCACCTGCGCGACCTCGGGAAGCTGGTTGCCGAGCAGATTGAAGCCTCCGGCGGCGTGGCGAAAGAGTTCAACACCATCGCCGTGGATGACGGGATCGCGATGGGGCACGGGGGCATGCTTTATTCACTGCCGTCGCGCGAGCTGATTGCCGACTCGGTGGAGTACATGGTCAACGCCCACTGCGCCGATGCCATGGTCTGTATCTCCAACTGCGACAAAATCACCCCGGGGATGCTGATGGCCTCCCTGCGCCTGAACATTCCGGTGATCTTCGTCTCCGGCGGCCCGATGGAAGCAGGTAAAACCAAGCTCTCCGATAAGATCATCAAGCTCGACCTGGTTGACGCGATGATTCAGGGTGCCGACCCGAAAGTGTCCGACGAGCAGAGCGATCAGGTTGAGCGTTCAGCCTGCCCGACCTGCGGCTCCTGCTCCGGTATGTTCACCGCCAACTCGATGAACTGCCTGACCGAAGCGCTGGGGCTGTCTCAGCCGGGCAACGGCTCGCTGCTGGCGACCCACGCCGATCGTAAAGAGCTGTTTATCAACGCCGGTAAACGCATCGTTGAACTGACCAAACGCTACTACGAGCAGGACGATGCCAGCGCGCTGCCGCGCAATATCGCCAGTAAAGCGGCGTTTGAGAACGCCATGACCCTGGATATCGCCATGGGCGGTTCCACCAACACCGTTCTGCACCTGCTGGCCGCTGCGCAGGAAGCCGAAATCGACTTCACCATGAGCGATATCGACAAGCTCTCCCGCAAAGTGCCGCAGCTGTGTAAAGTTGCGCCGAGCACGCAGAAATACCATATGGAAGATGTTCACCGTGCCGGTGGCGTGCTGGGTATTTTGGGCGAGCTGGATCGCGCCGGATTAATGAACCGCGACGTGAAAAACGTGCTGGGCCTGACGCTGCCTCAGTCTCTGGATCAGTACGACGTGATGCTGACCAAAGACGAAGCCGTGAAAAAAATGTTCCGCGCTGGTCCGGCAGGTATCCGCACCACGCAGGCGTTCTCGCAGGATTGTCGCTGGGATACCCTGGATGACGATCGCGCCGGGGGCTGTATCCGCTCGCTGGAAAATGCCTACAGCAAAGATGGTGGCCTGGCGGTTCTCTATGGCAACTTCGCGGAAAACGGCTGTATCGTTAAAACCGCAGGCGTGGACGACAGCATCCTGAAATTTACCGGCCCGGCAAAAGTTTATGAAAGCCAGGACGAGGCGGTAGAAGCGATCCTCGGCGGCAAAGTGGTTGAAGGCGACGTGGTGGTGATCCGCTACGAAGGGCCAAAAGGAGGCCCGGGTATGCAGGAGATGCTCTACCCGACCACCTTCCTGAAATCGATGGGCCTGGGCAAAGCCTGTGCGCTGATCACCGACGGTCGTTTCTCCGGCGGGACATCCGGTCTTTCTATCGGCCACGTTTCGCCAGAAGCGGCAAGCGGTGGCAACATTGCCATCATCGAAGATGGCGATCTGATCGAGATCGACATTCCGAATCGCGCCATTCAGCTGAAGCTGAGCGACCAGGAAATTGCGGCCCGCCGCGAAGCTCAGGTTGCGCGTGGAGATAAAGCCTGGACGCCGAAAGATCGCCAGCGTGAAGTCTCCTTCGCCCTGCGCGCTTACGCGACCCTTGCCACCAGTGCAGATAAAGGCGCAGTGCGCGATAAATCTAAACTTGGGGGCTAATGATGGCCGAATCCCAACCCTTATCCACCGCCCCTGAGGGGGCGGAATATCTCAGGGCAGTGCTACGCGCGCCGGTCTATGAGGCGGTACAGGTCACGCCGCTGCAAAAAATGGACAAACTCTCCTCGCGCCTGGATAACGTTATCCTCGTCAAACGTGAAGACCGTCAGCCGGTGCACAGTTTTAAGCTGCGCGGCGCTTACGCGATGATGGCCGGGCTGACCGACGAGCAAAAAGCGCGCGGCGTGATCACCGCGTCGGCGGGGAATCATGCTCAGGGCGTGGCGTTCTCGTCTGCGCGTCTGGGGTTAAAAGCGCTGATCGTGATGCCGGTGGCCACGGCGGATATCAAAGTGGACGCCGTGCGCGGTTTTGGCGGCGAAGTGCTGCTCCATGGTGCCAATTTTGACGAGGCAAAAGCTAAAGCGATCGAGCTGGCGCAGCAGCAGGGATTCACCTGGGTGCCGCCGTTCGATCACCCGATGGTCATTGCAGGCCAGGGTACGCTGGCGCTGGAGCTGCTGCAGCAGGATGCCCATCTTGACCGGGTGTTTGTCCCGGTCGGCGGCGGTGGCCTGGCAGCAGGCGTGGCGGTGCTTATCAAGCAGCTGATGCCGCAAATCAAAGTGATTGCCGTTGAGGCGGAAGATTCTGCCTGCCTGAAGGCGGCGCTGGATGCCGGACATCCGGTGGATCTGCCCCGCGTTGGGCTGTTTGCCGAAGGGGTGGCGGTGAAACGTATCGGGGATGAAACCTTCCGCGTTTGCCGGGAGTATCTCGACGACATCATTACCGTCGACAGCGATGCCATCTGTGCCGCAATGAAAGACCTGTTCGAGGATGTGCGTGCGGTGGCAGAGCCGTCCGGTGCGCTGGCGCTGGCGGGAATGAAAAAATACATCGCCCAGCACAACATTCGCGGTGAGCGTCTGGCCCATGTGCTTTCTGGTGCTAACGTGAACTTCCACGGCCTGCGCTACGTCTCTGAACGTTGTGAGCTGGGCGAGCAGCGTGAAGCGCTGCTGGCGGTAACCATCCCGGAAGAGAAGGGCAGCTTCCTGAAGTTCTGCCAGCTGCTGGGCGGTCGTTCGGTGACGGAGTTTAACTACCGTTTTGCCGATGCTAAAGATGCCTGCATTTTTGTTGGCGTACGCCTGAGCCGTGGTGTTGAAGAGCGTAAAGAGATCCTCAACCTGCTGCACGACGGCGGCTATAGCGTGGTGGATCTTTCCGACGATGAAATGGCGAAGCTGCACGTGCGTTACATGGTGGGCGGGCGGCCATCGAAGCCGTTACGGGAGCGCCTGTTCAGCTTTGAGTTCCCGGAATCACCCGGCGCGCTGCTGAAGTTTCTGCATACCCTCGGTACGCACTGGAACATTTCCCTGTTCCACTACCGTAGCCATGGTACCGACTACGGTCGGGTGCTGGCGGCGTTCGAACTGGGCGAGCATGAACCGGATTTCGAAACGCGGCTGAACGAACTGGGCTATGAGTGTCATGACGAGACCCACAACCCGGCGTTCAGGTTCTTTCTGGCGGGTTAATGATTCGGCAAAATTTGCCAGAATGCTTCAATAAGCGGCTCCTGTAGCCGCTTTTTTTGTGCGCACACGCCAAGCTCAAACGGCGTTTTCTCGTCGCTGCGCTCCAGAATCATCACGCGATTGCGAACCGGTTCCGGGCTGTTCTCCAGCACCACTTCCGGCAGCAGCGCCACGCCGCACCCCAGCGCCACCATTGAAACCATCGCCTCATGGCCGCCGACCGTGGCGTAAATTGAAGGATTACTGATCTTCTGACGGCGGAACCACAGCTCAATACGGCGACGCACCGGCCCCTGATCGGCCATGATAAACGGCACCGTTGACCAGTCGGGCTTTTCTACCGACACCTGATTACGGACCGGGCAGGGCAGCGCCGGAGCAATCAACACCACCGCCAGATTTTCCAGCATCGAGAATGCCACCGCCCCCGGTAAGGTCTCCGGTTTACCGGCAATCGCCAGATCCGCTTCACCTGTCACCACTTTTTCCATTGCGTCAGCGGCATCGCCCGTGGTGAGTTTTATCTCCACCGAGGGATGTTCGGCGCGAAAGCGGTCGAGGATCGGCGGCAGATGGCTGTAGGCCGCCGTGACAGAACAGAAAATATGCAGCTCTCCGGAAAGCGACGGCCCCTGCTGGTCGATGGTGTGGCGCAGTTGCTGATACTGCAACAGTGTCTGCTGGGCAAAGACGCGTAATTCTTCCCCGGCTTCGGTGAGGGTCACGGTGCGGTTATCGCGCACAAACAGCGGCTGGCCGAGGTCTTCTTCCAGGCGCTGGATCTGGCGCGAAAGCGTGGAGGGGCTGACGTGCATCGCCCGCGCGCTGCGGCCAAAATGGCGGCTTTCCGCCAGATGCAGAAACATTTTAAGATCGCGTAAATCCACGGATTCCACTCCACCTTTTTACATTGCAAAAATTGCAACGTGACGTTGTGAATATATCAATTTCCGCAATAAATTTCCTGTTGTAATGTGGGTACATTCTCGCTGAAACGCGAACCGAACAATAAGACACACAACATCACGAGGTATCACCCATGGCTAACTACTTTAATACACTGAACCTGCGCCAGCAGCTGGCACAGCTGGGCAAATGCCGCTTCATGGCGCGCGATGAATTTGCCGATGGCGCGAGCTACCTTCAGGGTAAAAAAGTGGTCATCGTCGGCTGTGGCGCACAGGGCCTGAACCAGGGCCTGAACATGCGTGACTCCGGTCTGGATATCTCTTACGCCCTGCGTAAAGAAGCCATTGCTGAAAAGCGTGCTTCCTGGCGCAAAGCGACCGAAAACGGCTTCAAAGTCGGTACCTACGAAGAGTTGATCCCGCAGGCGGATCTGGTTGTTAACCTGACGCCAGACAAACAGCACTCTGACGTTGTGCGTTCCGTACAGCCGATGATGAAAGACGGTGCGGCGCTGGGTTACTCTCACGGCTTCAACATCGTTGAAGTGGGTGAGCAGATCCGTAAAGACATCACCGTTGTGATGGTGGCGCCGAAGTGCCCGGGTACCGAAGTGCGTGAAGAGTACAAACGTGGTTTCGGCGTGCCAACCCTGATCGCGGTTCACCCGGAAAACGATCCAAAAGGCGAAGGCATGGCCATTGCCAAAGCATGGGCAGCAGCGACCGGCGGCCACCGTGCAGGCGTGCTGGAATCCTCCTTCGTTGCCGAAGTGAAATCTGACCTGATGGGCGAGCAGACTATCCTGTGCGGTATGCTGCAGGCCGGCTCTCTGCTGTGCTTCGACAAGCTGGTGGAAGAGGGTACCGACCCGGCGTACGCGGAAAAGCTGATTCAGTTCGGCTGGGAAACCATCACCGAAGCGCTGAAGCAGGGTGGTATCACCCTGATGATGGATCGCCTGTCTAACCCGGCAAAACTGCGTGCTTACGCGCTGTCTGAACAGCTGAAAACCATCATGGCACCGCTGTTCCAGAAACATATGGACGACATCATCTCCGGCGAGTTCTCTTCCGGCATGATGGCGGACTGGGCCAACGACGACAAAAAACTGCTGACATGGCGTGAAGAGACCGGTAAAACCGCGTTCGAAACCGCTGCACAGTTTGAAGGCAAAATCAGCGAGCAGGAGTACTTCGATAAAGGCGTACTGATGATCGCGATGGTGAAAGCAGGCGTTGAGCTGGCATTCGAAACCATGGTTGATTCCGGCATTATCGAAGAATCTGCTTACTACGAGTCACTGCACGAGCTGCCGCTGATCGCGAACACCATCGCCCGTAAGCGTCTGTATGAGATGAACGTGGTTATCTCCGATACCGCCGAGTACGGTAACTACCTGTTCTCTTACGCTTGTGTGCCGCTGTTGAAAGAGTTCATGACCACCCTGCAGGCGGGTGACCTGGGCAAAGCGATTCCTGAAGGTGCGGTGGATAACGCCCAGCTGCGCGATGTGAACGATGCAATTCGCAGCCATGAAATCGAGAAGATTGGTCAGAAGCTGCGCGGCTATATGACCGATATGAAACGTATTGCGGTCGCGGGCTAAAAGCCAAAAGGTGCGGGCTGATGCCCTCACCCCAACCCTCTCCCACAGGGAGAGGGAGCAAACATTAAAGGCCTTCTCTTTGAGAAGGCCTTGCTGTTTATTTCCGGTACAGAACCTTGACGACGTGGTAGCCGAACTGGGTGTGCAGTGGGCCGACCGGCTCCAGCTCCGGGCAGGAGAAGACCAGTTTGTCGAACGCCGGAACCATCTGACCCTGGCGGAATTCACCTAAGTCGCCGCCGCGTTTGCCTGACGGGCAAATTGAGTGCTTCTTCGCCAGCTTGCCGAAGTCGGCGCCGTTTTTGAGCTGCTCCAGAAGATCCAGAGCCAGTTTCTCTTCTTTAACAAGAATATGCAGTGCTGCTGCTGTTTTTGCCATGATCGTGCCTTGAAGGGTTGAGTTAAATCGGGGCGCAATATACCACGCGTTAGCGGCGATACAGCACCTTTATGAGATGGTAACCATACCTGGTTTTGACCGGGCCGTAGGGCTTAAGGAGCGGACAGCTAAAGACCGCCTCATCGAAAGGCCCCACCATTACCCCCTGCTTAAATTCCCCTAAATCGCCGCCGTTACGCCCGGACGGGCATTTTGAATAGCGCTTTGCCAGATGATCGAAGCTGATGCCGCGCTCCAGTTTGGCGAGGATCTCCTGCGCCAGCTTCTCTTCTTTTACCAGAATGTGCAGGGCGGCTGCGGTCTTTTTCATGGTTTCACTCTCGGGGTTAATCGCGTTTTCTTCACTTTATCATTAGCCGTTAAATCTGCCCCCGGCTTTCTGCTACAATCCCCACCCCGTTCGAAGATTGAGCAATACTCCCATGCGTTTAAACCCTGGACAACAACAAGCGGTCGAATTCGTTACTGGACCATGCCTGGTGCTGGCAGGGGCGGGTTCCGGTAAAACCCGCGTCATCACCAACAAAATCGCTCACCTGATCCGCGGCTGCGGCTATCAGGCACGCCATATCGCAGCGGTGACCTTTACTAACAAAGCCGCGCGCGAGATGAAAGAGCGTGTCGGTCAGACATTAGGGCGCAAAGAGGCGCGTGGCCTGATGATCTCCACCTTCCATACCCTGGGGCTGGATATCATTAAGCGCGAATACGCCGCGTTGGGGATGAAAGCTAACTTCTCGCTGTTTGACGATACCGATCAGGTGGCGTTGCTCAAAGAGCTGACCGAAGGGCTGATCGAAGATGACAAAGTGGTGCTGCAGCAGTTGATCTCCACGATCTCCAACTGGAAAAACGATCTGATGAACCCAGCCCAGGCCGCCGCAAGCGCCAAAGGGGAGCGGGATCGGATCTTCGCCCACTGTTACAGCCTCTATAACGATCACCTTAAAGCCTGTAACGTGCTCGACTTTGACGACCTGATCCTGCTGCCTACGCTGTTGCTGCAAAGCAATCAAGAGGTGCGCGAGCGCTGGCAGAACAAGATCCGCTATCTGCTGGTGGATGAATATCAGGACACCAACACCAGCCAGTACGAGCTGGTGAAACTGCTGGTGGGCCAGCGGGCGCGTTTCACCGTGGTAGGCGATGATGACCAGTCGATCTACTCCTGGCGCGGCGCGCGTCCGCAGAACCTGGTCCTGCTCAGCAAGGACTTTCCGGCGCTGCAGGTGATTAAGCTGGAGCAGAACTACCGCTCATCCGGGCGCATTCTGAAGGCGGCCAACATCCTTATCGCCAACAACCCGCACGTTTTCGAAAAACGCCTGTTCTCTGAACTCGGGTATGGCACGGAGCTGAAGGTGCTCAGCGCTAATAACGAAGATCACGAAGCTGAACGCGTCGCGGGTGAACTGATCGCTCACCACTTTGTGAACAAAACCAACTACAAAGACTACGCCATTCTCTATCGCGGGAATCACCAGTCGCGGGTCTTTGAAAAGATGCTGATGCAGAACCGCATCCCGTACAAAATCTCCGGGGGGACGTCGTTCTTCTCGCGCCCGGAAATCAAAGATCTGCTCGCCTACCTGCGGGTGCTGACCAATTCGGATGATGACAGCGCCTTTTTGCGGATCGTGAATACGCCGAAGCGCGAAATTGGCCCGGCGACGCTGCAAAAACTGGGCGAGTGGGCAATGACCCGTAACAAGAGCCTGCTTACGGCCAGTTTCGATATGGGCCTGAGCCAGACGTTAACCGGGCGTGGCTATGAATCCCTGACCCGCTTTACCCACTGGCTGCGCGAGATCCAGCAGCTCAGCGAGCGGGAACCAATCAATGCGGTGCGGGATCTGATCCGCGGCATCGACTATGAATCCTGGCTGTATGAGACTTCCGCCAGCCCGAAAGCGGCCGAGATGCGGATGAAGAACGTCAACCAGCTCTTCACATGGATGACCGAGATGCTGGAAGGCTCAGACATCGACGAGCCGATGACACTGACCCAGGTCGTCACCCGCTTTACCCTGCGCGATATGATGGAACGCGGCGAAAGCGAAGAAGAGGCGGATCAGGTGCAGCTGATGACCCTGCATGCCTCGAAAGGGCTGGAATTTCCGTATGTCTATCTGGTGGGAATGGAAGAGGGTTTGCTACCGCACCAGAGCAGCATCGACGAAGACAATGTCGATGAAGAACGTCGTCTGGCCTATGTGGGCATTACGCGCGCCCAGAAGGAGCTGACCTTTACGTTGTGTAAGGAGCGACGTCAGTATGGCGAGCTGGTACGGCCTGAGCCGAGCCGTTTCCTGCTGGAGTTACCTCAGGATGATGTGCTCTGGGAGCAGGAGCGCAAAGTGATTACCGCCGAAGAGCGGATGCACAAAGGGCAGGCGAGTATTGCCAATATTCGTGCCATGATGGAAAAGGCTAAAAATCGTTAGTCTGAAGCCCCGGTATGCTTAGCGCTACCGGGGATCGTCGTGGTTAGTGGACTTCAAGCATCCAGTGCACGTAGCTCTGCCACTGGCACTCCTGTACGAGCATTTCGGCGCCCAGCGGATGCGTATCCAGCCAGTTTTCCGGCAAGCTTAGCGTCAGCTTTTCACCTTCCGCCATCAGCGTGATGGCCGGCAGTAGATCATCCCGGCGACGGCTGGCAAACAGGATCGCCAGACGCAGCAGGCGACAAAGATGTTCGGCGACGCGCGGGGGAACCGCGTTTTGCTGGTGGAGCGAAGAGAGATCGACAGGGTTGGTCTGGTTTAACAGCAGCGTGGCAAGGAGTTTCTTTTGCGCGGGGGTAAAACCCGGCAAATCGAGATTGCGAACCAGATAGGCCGCGTGCAGCGGTGCTTGCCTGAAATCGACGCTCAGGCCAATTTCATGCAGCTGGCAGGCGCTAATCAGTAATTCGCGACAAATCGGCTCAATATGCCACTCGTTATCGACCATATCGAGGAAATGTTCAGCAAGATTTGCAACCCGGTGAGCCTGATCAATATCGACCATGAACCGACGCTGAATGTTGCGCAGGGTATGATGGCGAATATCCTGGTCGACCGCCAGATGCAGCATGCCGTAAACCAGACCTTCACGCAGCGCACCGCCCGCGAGTGTCATGCACTGAATGTTCAGCTCGGTGAAAATGGCAATCAGGATCGCCAGCCCGCTTGGGAATACCAGCGCGCGCTCAAGGGTGAGGCCTTCAATTTCCAGCTCTTCCAGGCGGCCACAAAGGATTGCGCGCTGTTTTAACTGCTGAAGTTTGGCCAGCGTGATGCGCTCATCCATCCCCTGCGCCATCATGATTTCCTGCAACGCCTGAACGGTGCCCGAAGCGCCTACGCAGACTTTCCAGCCATGATAACGAAGTTCATCCGCCACCGGACGCAGAACTTCGCGAGCGGCTTTTTCCGCGTCATCGAAGTTTTCCTGTGCCAGATTGCGATCGGTGAAGTAGCGTTCAAGCCAGGTGACGCACCCCATGGACAGGCTGTTCAGGGAGGTCGCCTGGGCGCCATTCCCGGTAACCAGTTCCGTGCTTGCACCACCGATATCCACCACCAGGCGACGCTCATCACCGCCCGTAGTATGCGCCACACCCTGATAAATCAGGCGGGCTTCTTCTTCACCGCTGATCACCTGTATCGGGCAACCGAGGATTTGCTGGGCAGTAGCAATAAACTCACCGGCATTTACCGCCAGACGCAGGGTTGCGGTGGCGACAACGCGGATTTGCTGAGGAGGGATATCCTGCAGACGTTCGGCAAACAGGCGCAGGCATTGCCAGCCGCGCTCCATGGCCTCTGGCGAAAGCTGATTATCAGCACTCAGGCCCGCCGCGAGACGGACCTTGCGTTTAATTCGCGTCAGCGTTTGTACACTTCCCGCTACCTCGCGTACAACCAGCATATGAAAACTATTTGAACCTAAATCAATAGCTGCATAAAGCGAGGTAGACCGGAGCATAGTGTTTAGCCTGAACGACGACGATTACGCGGAGCGCTGTTACGGCGCGGGCCATTGCCGGAACGTGCACGGGTCAGGCGCTTCGGTGGCGGAAGTTCGCTTAACAGCGCTTCCGGGTTGTACTTGCTCTGCGGAATCGAGTGCCCGATATAGGTCTCAATCGCTGGCAGGTTCAGCGCGTACTCTTCACAGGCCAGGCTGATGGAGTGACCGCTGGCGCCCGCACGACCGGTACGACCGATACGGTGAACATAATCTTCGCAGTCATCCGGCAGGTCATAGTTGAAGACGTGTGTTACCGCCGGGATGTGCAGACCACGCGCGGCGACGTCCGTTGCAACCAGAATATCCAGATCGCCACGGGTGAACTCTTCAAGAATGCGCAGACGTTTTTTCTGTGCGACATCGCCCGTCAACAGACCAACACGGTGCCCATCCGCAGCCAGATGGCCCCAGATATCTTCACAACGGTGTTTGGTGTTGGCGAAAACGATCGCGCGATCTGGCCACTCTTCTTCAATCAGCGTTTGCAGTAAACGCATTTTCTCTTCGTTAGAAGGGTAGAAGAGCTCTTCTTTAATACGGTGGCCGGTTTTCTGTTCCGGTTCCACTTCAACGTATTCGGCGTTGTTCATCTGTTCGAACGCCAGTTCACGGACGCGGTAGGACAGCGTTGCCGAGAACAGCATGTTCAGACGCTGGTTGGCAGCAGGCATACGACGGAACAGCCAGCGGATGTCTTTGATAAAGCCCAGATCGTACATGCGATCGGCTTCGTCCAGCACCACAACCTGGATCGCGCCGAGGTTAATGTGGTTCTGTTTCGCGTAATCGATAAGACGGCCAGTGGTGCCGATCAGAATATCGACGCCGCTCTCCAGCACTTTCAGCTGTTTGTCATAGCCGTCACCGCCGTAGGCCAGGCCGAGCTTCAGGCCGGTGGCTTGCGCCAGCGGTTCTGCGTCAGCGTGGATCTGTACCGCCAGTTCTCGCGTCGGTGCCATAATCAGCGCGCGCGGTTGGTTAACTTTGCGGTCAGCAATTGCCGGATGAGAAAGTAAATAATGAAACGTTGACGTCAGAAACGCCATCGTTTTGCCGGTACCGGTTTGCGCCTGCCCTGCAACATCGCGGCCCGCCAGCGTCAGCGGAAGAGCGAGAGCCTGAATGGGCGTGCAGTTATGAAACCCTTTATTTTCAAGGGCTTCAATCACTTTTGGGTGCAGGGCGAAGTCGGAAAACTTCTGTTCTGTTAAATGTGTTTTGCTCATAGTGTGGTAGAATATCAGCTATCTATTGCTTTACGAAAGCGTATCCGGTGAAATAAAGTCAACCTTTAGTTGGTTAATGCGACATCAACAGGTCGTTGATGGATGCGAGATCAACGCACCAGGCTTATTCCTGTGGAGTTATATATGAGCGATAAAATTATTCACCTGACTGACGACAGTTTTGACACGGACGTACTTAAAGCTGACGGGCTGATCCTCGTCGATTTCTGGGCTGAATGGTGTGGTCCTTGCAAAATGATCGCCCCGATTCTGGATGAGATCGCCGACGAATATCAGGGCAAACTGACCGTAGCTAAACTGAACATCGACCAGAACCCGGGCACCGCGCCAAAATATGGCATCCGCGGCATCCCGACTCTGCTGCTGTTTAAAAACGGTGAAGTGGCAGCGACCAAAGTGGGCGCACTGTCCAAAGGTCAGCTGAAAGAGTTCCTGGACGCCAACCTGGCGTAAGGTTCTCGTCTGTGCGTCCAGGGGTTCTAAATTGTTTGGATCTCTGGACGCCCGGCCAGAGTCGTGCTAAGTTAGCTATGACTTCGTTTTAAACATACCTTGTTGTTTGAATCTTGTTTTACCCGATACTTCCCGTTG
Source organism: Leclercia adecarboxylata (assembly GCF_023639785.1). NCBI lineage: Bacteria > Pseudomonadati > Pseudomonadota > Gammaproteobacteria > Enterobacterales > Enterobacteriaceae > Leclercia > Leclercia adecarboxylata. The sequence goes on along the minus strand of NZ_CP098325.1, from coordinate 4,502,190 downwards.
TTTCCTTTTAAACAGTGCGTGAAGTGGATAGATTCCGGGCTTGTCACTCAATCCGTCTTGTCGTTTCAGTTCTGTGCTTTCCCTGTGACCAGACAGCGAACAGACATGAGTTGATGGCCGTTAACAGGCATGGATGACCCTGCCATACCATTCACAAATTAAGTTCGAGTATCACCCCGAGTTTAAGAACCCACACCATTATGAATCTTACCGAATTAAAGAATACGCCGGTTTCTGAGCTGATCACTCTCGGCGAAAATATGGGACTGGAAAACCAGGCCCGTATGCGCAAGCAGGACATCATTTTTGCCATCCTGAAGCAGCACGCGAAGAGTGGCGAAGATATCTTTGGCGACGGTGTGCTGGAGATATTGCAGGACGGATTTGGTTTCCTCCGCTCTGCAGACAGCTCCTACCTCGCCGGTCCTGATGATATCTACGTTTCCCCCAGCCAAATCCGCCGTTTCAACCTCCGCACTGGTGACACCATTTCAGGTAAGATTCGTCCTCCTAAAGAGGGTGAACGCTACTTTGCGCTGTTGAAAGTTAACGAAGTTAACTACGACAAACCAGAAAACTCGCGCAATAAGATCCTGTTTGAAAACTTAACGCCGCTGCACGCGAACTCTCGCCTGCGCATGGAGCGTGGTAACGGTTCTACCGAAGACCTGACCGCTCGCGTTCTGGATCTGGCTTCTCCGATTGGTCGTGGCCAGCGTGGCCTGATTGTTGCGCCGCCAAAAGCGGGTAAAACCATGCTGCTGCAGAACATCGCGCAGAGCATCGCTTACAACCATCCAGACTGCGTGCTGATGGTGCTGCTGATTGACGAACGTCCGGAAGAAGTAACCGAGATGCAGCGTCTGGTGAAAGGTGAAGTGGTTGCGTCTACCTTTGACGAACCAGCATCCCGTCACGTTCAGGTCGCTGAAATGGTTATCGAGAAGGCGAAGCGTCTGGTTGAGCATAAAAAAGACGTTATTATTCTGCTCGACTCCATTACCCGTCTGGCTCGTGCCTACAACACCGTGGTTCCGGCTTCCGGTAAAGTACTGACCGGTGGTGTGGATGCCAACGCCCTGCATCGTCCGAAGCGTTTCTTCGGTGCTGCACGTAACGTGGAAGAGGGCGGTAGCCTGACCATCATCGCAACCGCGCTGATCGACACCGGCTCGAAGATGGATGAAGTGATTTACGAAGAGTTTAAAGGTACAGGCAACATGGAACTGCACCTCTCACGTAAAATCGCTGAAAAACGCGTCTTCCCGGCTATCGACTACAACCGTTCCGGTACCCGTAAAGAAGAGCTGCTCACCACTCAGGAAGAGCTGCAGAAAATGTGGATCCTGCGCAAAATTATCCATCCAATGGGTGAAATCGACGCTATGGAATTCCTCATTAATAAGCTGGCGATGACCAAAACTAACGATGATTTCTTCGATATGATGAAACGCTCGTAAAGTAAATAAAGCGCCGAAACGCCACGTTTTTACGTGGCGTTTTTCTTTTGTGGCTTATACGCTGTAACAGTAAGCTGTCAAATTATACTGCCGGGGACGAAAATCGGAATGTTCGTCAAAGCAGAAAAGTAATTGTCTGAAAAATAAACAAAGGGACTTGGGTGAGGCCTGCTTTTTCCTTCTGGAGCCGAGCCTTCAAGGTTATACTTCCGGGATTAACATTTGTTGAGAGCATCCATTGTGAATCTACTCACTGCGGTGACTGAGCTAATCAGTATTTTTCTTTTCACCACCTGCTTTTTATTCCTCGCCCGTAAAGTGGCGAAGAGAGTCGGACTGGTGGATAAGCCCAATTATCGTAAACGCCATCAAGGCTTGATTCCGCTGGTTGGCGGAATCTCTGTTTACGCGGGTATCTGCTTCACCTTCAGCATTGCGGATTATTATATTCCTCATGCGGCACTTTATCTGGCCTGTGCCGGTGTGCTGGTGCTGGTCGGAGCGCTGGACGACCGATACGACATCAGCGTCAAATTCCGCGCTGCGGTTCAGGCGGCGATCGGCGTCATCATGATGGTGGTGGGGAAGCTGTATCTCAGCAGCCTCGGCTACATCTTTGGCACCTGGGAGATGGTGCTGGGGCCATTCGGCTACTTCCTGACGCTGTTTGCCGTGTGGGCGGCGATTAACGCCTTTAACATGGTGGATGGCATTGATGGCCTGCTTGGCGGGCTCTCAAGCGTCTCGTTCGCGGCTATCGGTATCATCCTGTGGTTCGACGGCCAGTACAGTCTGTCGATGTGGTGCTTCGCGATGATCGCCGCCATTCTGCCTTATATCTGTCTTAACCTCGGCGTGCTGGGCCGTCGCTATAAGGTCTTTATGGGCGATGCCGGGAGTACGCTGATTGGTTTTACCGTTATCTGGATCCTGCTCGAAACCACCCAGGGTAATACACATCCTATCAGTCCGGTGACGGCGCTGTGGATTATTGCGATCCCGCTGATGGATATGGTGGCGATTATGTACCGCCGTCTGCGTAAAGGTATGAGCCCGTTCTCTCCGGACCGCCAGCATATTCACCACTTAATTATGCGCGCGGGCTTCACTTCACGTCAGGCATTTGTCCTCATTACGCTGGCCGCTGCGCTGTTAGCCGGAATTGGTGTTGCCGCAGAATATGCGCATTTCATTCCTGAATGGGTAATGTTGGTATTATTCTTGCTTGCATTTTTCCTGTACGGCTACTGTATTAAACGCGCATGGAAAGTCGCGCGCTTTATTAAACGCGTCAAACGCCGTATGCGTAGAAATGGTAATAACCCAACTTTAACTAAGTAAATCGGGACTGTAATGACTCAACCGTTGGCGGGAGCAAAATCGGTGGTAACTGAGAATGAGCTGGATGTTCGTGGCTTGTTCCGCGTGTTATGGGCGGGCAAGTTTTGGATTGCAGGCATTGCGCTGGGCTTTGCACTTATCGCTCTGGCGTATACCTTTTTCGCCAGACAGGAGTGGAGTGCGACGGCGATTACTGACCGCCCTACGGTAAACATGCTGGGTGGGTTCTACTCTCAGCAACAGTTTCTGCGCAACCTGGATGTGAAAGCGAATCCGGCCTCCGCTGACCAGCCTTCGGTGATGGATGAGTCCTACAAAGAGTTCGTTATGCAGCTCGCCTCCTGGGATACGCGCCGCGATTTCTGGAACCAGACCGACTATTTTAAACAGCGGATGGTCGGCAACAGCAAAGCGGATGCGGCCCTGCTGGATGAACTGATCAACAACATTCAGTTTATGGCGGGCGACCCGCTGCGCAACATCAACGACAGCGTCAAGCTGATCGCTGAAACCGCGCCGGATGCTAACAACCTGCTGCGTCAGTATGTTGCCTTCGCCAGCCAGCGTGCGGCGAGCCATCTTAATGATGAGCTGAAAGGTGCCTGGGCAGCGCGTACCATTCAGATGAAAGCACAGGTAAAACGTCAGGAAGAGGTCGCTAAAGCGATCTTTAATCGTCGGGTGCACAACATCGAGCAGGCGTTGAAGATTGCCGAAAAGAGCAATATCTCCCGCAGCGAAACCGACGTGCCTGCCGATGAACTGCCAGACTCTGAAATGTTCCTGCTGGGTCGTCCTATGCTCCAGGCACGCCTGGAGAATCTGCAGGCCGTTGGGCCAGATGTGGACCTCGATTACGACCAAAACCGCGCCATGCTCACGACCCTCAACGTAGGTCCGACACTGGACCCACGTTTTCAGACCTATCGTTATTTGCGTACACCTGAAGAACCTGTAAAACGCGATAGTCCACGTCGCGCATTCCTGATGATTATGTGGGGGATTGTGGGTGCTTTAATTGGCGCAGGCGTGGCATTAACGCGTCGTCGCAAACTGTAAGAACGCCATCTACGATGAAGGCTTCTGGCCTTCATCGCTTAATCGAAGAGAATCGATGTGAAAGTACTTACCGTCTTTGGTACAAGGCCGGAAGCCATCAAGATGGCGCCTCTGGTTCATGCGCTTGCAAACGACCCTCATTTTGAGGCGAAAGTTTGTGTTACCGCGCAGCATCGGGAGATGCTGGATCAGGTCCTTAAACTCTTTTCCATTGTTCCCGACTACGACCTCAATATTATGAAGCCGGGGCAAGGGTTAACCGAAATCACCTGCCGTATTCTGGAAGGGTTAAAACCTATTCTGGAGTCGTTCAGGCCGGATGTCGTGCTGGTACATGGCGATACCACTACCACTATTGCCACCAGTCTGGCAGCGTTCTATCAACGTATTCCGGTTGGGCATGTCGAAGCTGGCTTACGTACCGGGGATCTCTCCTCTCCGTGGCCTGAAGAGGCGAACCGGACCCTGACCGGCCATCTGGCGATGTATCACTTTGCGCCGACCGAGAATTCCCGTCAGAACCTGCTGCGTGAGAACGTCAATGACCAGCATATTTTTGTCACCGGCAACACGGTGATCGACGCGCTTATCTGGGTGCGCGACCGGGTGCTGGCGAATGAGAGCCTGCGTGGACATCTGGCGGAACAGTACCCCTTCCTCGCCAACGGTAAAAAGATGATTCTGGTCACTGGCCACCGGCGGGAAAGCTTTGGTCAGGGCTTCGAGCAAATCTGTCATGCGCTGGCCGAAATCGCCGCGCAGAACGAAGATGTGCAGATCGTCTATCCGGTGCATCTGAATCCTAACGTCAGCGAGCCGGTTAATCGCATCCTGGGGCATGTCAAAAACGTCATACTGATTGAGCCGCAGGACTATCTGCCCTTCGTCTGGCTGATGAACCATGCCTGGCTGATCCTGACGGATTCAGGCGGCATTCAGGAAGAAGCGCCTTCACTGGGCAAACCGGTGCTGGTGATGCGTGAAACCACCGAACGTCCTGAAGCGGTTAAAGCAGGAACGGTAAGGCTGGTGGGGACCGATTCGCGAACCATCGTCGAAGAGGTGACGCGCCTGCTGCACAACAATGAAGAGTATCAGGCCATGAGCCGGGCCCATAATCCGTATGGTGATGGGCAGGCCTGTGACCGTATTTTGTTCGCACTCAAACACAATCGGGTATCGCTATGAGTTTTACTACCATTTCTGTCATTGGTCTTGGCTATATCGGGCTGCCAACGGCGGCGGCATTTGCCTCCCGTCAAAAACAGGTAGTGGGCGTTGATATCAACCAGCATGCGGTTGCGACCATCAACAAGGGTGAAATTCATATCGTTGAACCGGATCTCGACAAGGTAGTAAAGACCGCCGTTGAAGGGGGATACCTGAAGGCCACCACCACGCCGGTCGCCGCTGATGCCTACCTGATCGCCGTGCCGACGCCGTTTAAAGGCGATCACGAGCCGGATATGGTGTATGTCGAAGCGGCAGCGAAATCTATCGCGCCTGTACTGAAGAAAGGCGCGCTGGTTATCCTCGAATCCACTTCACCGGTGGGCGCCACCGAGCAGATGGCCGAGTGGCTGGCAGAGGCGCGCCCGGATCTGACCTTCCCGCAGCAGGCAGGCGAGCAGGCCGATATTAACGTCGCCTACTGTCCGGAGCGCGTGCTTCCGGGGCAGGTGATGGTCGAACTGATTAAAAACGATCGTGTTATCGGCGGGATGACCCCGGTCTGTTCCGCCCGCGCCAGTGAACTGTACAACATCTTCCTTAAGGGCGAGTGTGTAGTGACCAACTCGCGCACCGCCGAGATGTGCAAACTGACCGAAAACAGCTTCCGCGACGTGAACATCGCGTTTGCCAATGAACTGTCGCTCATCTGTGCCGATCAGGGGATTAACGTCTGGGAACTGATTCGCCTCGCAAACCGTCACCCGCGCGTCAATATTCTGCAACCCGGGCCGGGCGTGGGCGGTCACTGTATCGCGGTCGACCCGTGGTTTATCGTGGCGCAAAACCCCGAGCAGGCGCGTCTCATCCGTACCGCCCGCGAAGTGAACGACAGCAAACCCCACTGGGTGCTGAATCAGGTGAAAGCCACCGTGGCAGATTACCTGACCCAGAGCGGCAAGCGGGCCAACGAAGTGACCATCGCCTGTTTCGGTCTGGCCTTTAAGCCGAACATTGACGATCTGCGTGAAAGCCCGGCGATGGAAATTGCCGAAATGATTGCCCAATGGCACAGCGGCGAAACCCAGGTAGTTGAACCCAATATCCATGAGCTGCCGAAAAAGCTGGCCGGCCACTGTACCCTGACAAGCATTGATGATGCGCTGGCCTCCGCCGATGTGCTGGTGCTGCTGGTGGATCACAGCGAGTTTAAGGCGATCAGGGGTGAGGCTGTGCGTCAGGATTATATCGTTGATACCAAAGGGGTATGGCGTTGAGTCAGCTCTTTGGCGAATTACAGCCGCTGGCGTGGGAGAGTGATTTTTTTGCCCTTCCCACGGCGATTGTACGCCTGGCTGATGATGCTCCGCTGCTGGCGCCCTCCGGTTTAGACGCCTGGCAGCGGGTGCAGGCCAAAATTCCGGCGACCCGCGCCGACTGGCTGGATGCGCTGCAGCAGCTGGGGTTCAGGCTGGTAGAAGGCGAAGTCGATCTCGCCATTACCGTGACGCAGCATGCCTGTCCCGGCGCGGAACCCGCAACCGAACAGGATATTCCGGCGCTGCGCCAGCTTGCCGCCCATGCCTTTGCTCAGAGCCGCTTTCGCGCGCCCTGGTACGCCGCAGATGACAGCGGCCGCTTCTACGCCCGGTGGATCGAAAATGCGGTAAAAGGCACTTTCGACCATCTCTGCCTGGTGTTTCGTGCTTCAGATGGCACCATCGGGGGCTTTGTCTCCCTGCGCAAGCTCAACGACAGCGAGGCGCGTATCGGCCTGCTGGCGGGGCGTGGTATGGGCGAAAAGTTAATGCAGGCGGCGCTCTACTGGGCGCAGCAGCAGCAGATTTCCACTTTGCGGGTGGCGACCCAGATGGGCAACACCGCCGCGCTTAAACGTTATATCGCAAGCGGCGGCAACATCGAATCGACCGCTTACTGGTTATACAGGTGACAAGATGATCCCATTTAATGCGCCTCCTGTGGTGGGCACCGAACTCGATTACATGCAGTCTGCGATGGGCAGCGGCAAACTTTGTGGCGATGGCGGTTATACGCGCCGTTGCCAGCAGTGGATGGAGCAGCGTTTCCAGAGTCCAAAAGTACTGCTGACGCCTTCCTGCACGGCGTCGCTGGAGATGGCGGCGCTGCTGCTTGATCTGGGGCCCGGCGATGAAGTGATTATGCCGAGCTATACCTTCGTCTCCACCGCCAACGCCTTCGTGCTGCGCGGGGCGAAAATTGTTTTCGTGGATATCCGCCCGGATACCATGAACATCGACGAGACGCTGATTGAAGCGGCGATCACCGATAAGACCCGCGCCATCGTGCCGGTTCACTATGCCGGTGTGGCGTGCGAGATGGACACCATCATGGCGATTGCCAAAAAGCACAACCTCTTCGTGGTGGAAGATGCTGCCCAGGGGGTGATGTCCACTTACAAAGGCCGCGCCCTGGGCACTATCGGGCATATTGGCTGCTTCAGCTTCCACGAAACCAAAAACTACACCGCCGGTGGAGAAGGCGGCGCGACGCTGATTAACGATCGCGCCCTGGTGGAACGCGCTGAAATCATCCGTGAGAAAGGCACCAACCGCAGCCAGTTCTTCCGCGGACAGGTGGATAAGTACACCTGGCGTGATATCGGCTCAAGTTATCTGATGGCGGATCTGCAGGCGGCCTACCTGTGGGCCCAGCTGGAGGCGGCTGACCGCATCAACCAGCAGCGTCTGGCCCTGTGGCAGACCTATCACGATGCGCTGGCCCCGCTGGCGCGCAAAGGCCGTATCGAACTGCCGACCATCCCGGCCGAGTGCGTGCACAACGCCCATATGTTCTACATTAAGCTGCGGGATAACGACGATCGCAGCGAGCTTATCGCCTGGCTGAAAGAAGCTGAGATCCTGGCGGTGTTCCACTACATTCCGCTGCACTCCAGCCCGGCGGGCGAAGCCTTTGGCGAGTTCGTGGGTGAAGATCGCTTTACCACGAAAGAAAGTGAGCGATTACTCCGCTTACCGCTGTTCTATAACCTCGCTGCGGTCAACCAGCGCACGGTGATCAATACCCTTCTGAGTTATTTCGGCTGATATGTCTCTGGCGAAAGCATCGGTGTGGACCGCCGCGTCCACACTCGTCAAGATCGGCGCGGGATTGCTGGTCGTAAAACTGCTGGCAGTATCCTTTGGCCCTTCCGGTGTCGGGCAGGCGGGCAACTTCCGCCAGCTGGTCACCGTACTGGGCGTGCTGGCCGGGGCAGGGATCTTCAACGGCGTAACCAAGTACGTCGCGCAATATCATGATGATGCGGCGCAGCTACGCACCGTAGTCGGCACCTCATCGGCGATGGTGCTGGGCTTTTCCACCCTGCTGGCCATCATCTTTTTACTGGCGGCCGCGCCCATCAGTCAGGGCCTGTTCGGCCACACCGGCTATCAGGGTCTGGTGCGGCTGGTGGCGCTGGTGCAAATGGGCATTGCCTGGGCAAATCTGCTACTGGCGCTGATGAAGGGCTTTCGCGATGCCGCGGGCAATGCGCTGGCGCTGATTATCGGCAGCGTGATTGGGGTGATCGCCTATTACTTCTGTTACCGGCTGGGCGGCTACGAAGGCGCGCTGCTGGGGCTGGCGCTGGTGCCGGCGCTGGTGGTTGTTCCGGCGGCCTTTATGCTGATGCGCAGGGGAACCATCCCGCTGCACTATCTCAAGCCAAAATGGGACAACATTCTCGCCGGACAGCTGGGTAAATTTACCCTGATGGCGCTCATCACCTCCGTCACCCTGCCTGTGGCCTATGTGATGATGCGAAACCTGCTGGCGGCGCACTACAGCTGGGATGAAGTGGGGATCTGGCAGGGGGTCAGCAGCATCTCGGATGCCTATCTGCAGTTTATTACCGCCTCCTTTAGCGTCTACCTGTTGCCCACGCTCTCAAGGCTGACCGCCCGGCAGGAGATCACCCGCGAGATCCTTCGTTCGCTGCGCTTCGTCTTACCGGCGGTTGCGGCGGCGAGCTTTACCGTCTGGTTGCTGCGCGATGTCGCCATCTGGCTGCTGTTCTCTGACAAATTTACCGCGATGCGCGATCTGTTCGCATGGCAGCTGGTGGGCGACGTGCTGAAAGTAGGTGCTTACGTCTTTGGCTATCTGGTGATCGCCAAAGCGTCGCTGCGGCTCTATATCCTGGCGGAAATCAGCCAGTTTGCGTTGCTGACGGCATTCTCGCACTGGCTGATCCCCACGCACGGCGCGCTGGGGGCGGCTCAGGCCTACATGGCCACCTACATTGTCTATTTTGCTGCCTGTTGCGGCGTCTTTTTACTTTGGCATAAACGCGCATGACTGCACTGATTCACGTCCTGGGATCGGATATCCCACATCATAACCAGACCGTACTGCGGTTCTTCAACGATGAACTGGCACCCGGCAGCGCACTGGCGCGCGAATTTATGGTGGTGGGGAAAGACACCGGCCTCAGCGCCGCCTGCCCGGCACTGCGGCTGACCTTCTGGCGGGACAAAGCTTCCCTTGCGAAAGCGGTGATCGCGAAAGCCAAAGCGAACCGAGAGCAACGCTTCTTTTTCCACGGGCAGTTCAATACCGGCCTGTGGCTGGCATTGCTGAACGGCGGGATCAAGCCCGCGCAGTTTAACTGGCATATCTGGGGCGCTGATCTGTATGAAGTCTCCCGGGGCTGGAAATTCCGGCTTTTCTATCCGCTGCGGCGCATGGCGCAGGGCCGGGTAGGATGTATTTTTGCCACGCGCGGCGATCTGAACTATTTCGCGAAACAGCATCCGAACGTGCGTGGTGAGCTGCTCTATTTTCCGACGCGCATGAACCCGGCGCTGAACGGTTTAGCCGGTGACGTGCGACGCGAGGGCAAGCTGACGATTCTGGTGGGTAACTCCGGGGATCGCAGTAATGAGCATATTGCGGCCCTGAAGGCGGTGCATCAACAATTTGGCGATACGGTCAACGTGATTGTGCCGATGGGCTATCCTGCTAATAACGCGGCGTACATCGATGAGGTCCGTCAAAGCGGGCTGGCGCTGTTTAGTCCTGACAACCTGCAGATCCTCAGCGATAAGCTGGACTTTGACGACTACCTGGCCTTGCTGCGCCGGTGCGACCTGGGCTATTTCATCTTTGCGCGCCAGCAGGGCATTGGTACGCTGTGTCTGTTGATCCAGGCGGGAATACCCTGCGTGCTTAACCGCGAAAACCCGTTCTGGCAGGATATGGCCGAGCAGCACATTCCGGTGCTGTTCACCACGGATGACCTGAACGAAGAGGTGGTGCGTGAGGCTCAGCGACAGCTGGCGCAGGTGGATAAAAACGCCATCGACTTCTTCAGCCCGAACTACCTTACGCCGTGGCATCAGGCGCTGCGGATCGCCTCAGGAGAGAATGCATGAGCCAGTTGCAATTTAGTGGCCTGCTGGTCATCTGGCTTCTGAGCACCTTATTTATCGCCACGCTGACGTGGTTCGAGTTCCGCCGGGTGCGCTTCAACTTTAACGTCTTCTTCTCGCTGCTGTTTCTGCTGACCTTTTACTTCGGCTTCCCGCTGACGAGTATTCTGGTCTTCCGCTTCGATGTGGCAGTCGTCCCGCCGGAGATCCTGATGCAGGCGCTGCTGTCGGCGACCTGCTTCTATGGGGTCTATTACGTGGCCTATAAGACGCGGCTAAAACCGGCCAGCAGCGACGCCGCGCGGCGGCCGCTGTTTACCATGAACCGGGTCGAGACGCACCTGACCTGGATGATGCTGATGGGTATCGCGCTGGTCACCGTCGGTATCTTCTTTATGCACAACGGCTTTTTGCTGTTTAAGCTGCACTCTTACAGCCAGATCTTCTCCAGCGAAGTTTCCGGGGTGGCGCTCAAGCGCTTCTTCTATTTCTTCATTCCGGCGATGCTGGTTGTCTATTTCCTGCGGCAGGATGCCCGGGCATGGCTTTTCTTCCTGGTCAGCACCGTGGCGTTTGGCCTCCTGACCTACATGATTGTTGGCGGCACGCGCGCGAACATCATTATCGCCTTCGCCATCTTCCTGTTTATCGGCATTATTCGCGGCTGGATCTCGCTGTGGATGCTGGCTGCGGCGGGCGTGCTGGGGATCGTGGGCATGTTCTGGCTGGCGCTGAAGCGCTATGGCATGGATGTCAGCGGCGACGAGGCGTTTTACACCTTCCTGTACCTCACCCGCGACACCTTCTCGCCGTGGGAAAACTTAGCCCTGTTGCTGCAGAACTACGACAAAATCGATTTCCAGGGGCTGGCGCCCATTGTCCGCGATTTTTATGTCTTTATTCCCACCTGGCTGTGGCCGGACAGGCCCGGCGTGGTTCTGAACACCGCGAACTACTTTACCTGGGAAGTGCTGAACAACCACTCAGGGCTGGCGATTTCACCGACGCTGATCGGTTCGCTGGTGGTGATGGGCGGCGGCTGGTTTATCCTGCCGGGCGCCATTGCCGTGGGGCTGATTATCAAATGGTTTGACTGGCTCTATACCCTGGGCAATCAGGAGACCAACCGCTATAAGGCAGCGATTTTGCATAGTTTCTGTTTCGGTGCCATTTTCAATATGATCGTGCTGGCGCGAGAAGGGCTGGATTCTTTTGTCTCCCGCGTGGTCTTTTTCATGGTGGTTTTTGGCGCCTGTCTGCTGCTGGCGAAGCTGCTGTACTGGCTGTTCGACAGCGCTGGTTTAGTGCATAAGCGCGAACCGGCCAGGGACAGGGCGCTTTCGCGAGTCTGAGTAAGGATAATAATGACTGACAATACCTCTGCACCGCAGTATGACCTGCGGGGCCTGAAGCTGATCGGCTGGCGTGATATGCAGCATGCGCTGGACTATCTGTGTGCCGGAGATGGAATAAGAACCGGCACGCTGGTCGCCATCAATGCAGAAAAAATGCTTACCATTGAGGATAACGCCCAGGTGCGGGATCTCATCGAAGCAGCGGAGTTTAAATATGCCGATGGGATTAGCGTGGTTCGCTCCGTACGTAAGAAATACCCGTCTGCAAATATCTCCCGTGTGGCAGGGGCCGACCTCTGGGAAGCGCTGATGGCGCGGGCAGGGGCAGATGGCACACCGGTATTTCTCATCGGCGGTAAACCGGAGATTCTGGCGCAAACCGGGCAAAAATTACGTACACAGTGGCAGGTAAACATTGTCGGCAGCCAGGACGGCTATTTCAGCGCGGATGAGCAGCAGGCGCTGTTTGCTCGTGTGCGTGATAGTGGAGCTAAGATTGTCACCGTGGCGATGGGATCCCCACGCCAGGAGATCCTGATGCGCGACTGCCGTCAGGTCTACCCGGACGCGCTCTATATGGGCGTGGGCGGCACGTACGATGTCTTTACCGGCCATGTGAAACGCGCGCCGAAAGTGTGGCAGAACCTGGGGCTGGAGTGGCTGTATCGTCTGTTATCCCAGCCCAGCCGGATCACCCGCCAGTTACGTCTGCTGCGTTATCTCGGCTGGCACTACTCAGGGCGGCTTTAATTTCCTGTTAGCAGCGCGATATGCTGTTCGCGCTGCTACTTACCTGCAAACCTGCTGCTTTTATGTGCAATACATTCTTTTTTTTAACGCATCGTTTGCCATTTCACAAAATTTAAGAAACCATTCCCCCCCGTCACTACCGTACCAGGCTGTTTTTGCATCAACCGTTAACATAAACGGTCCATTACGCACAGCCTGTGATAGCGCATCTGTACCTATAACAATAACCGGCTAAGGCCGGGAGAGTCGCAAGCACAACCGAGGATTTATGGCAGAGAAAAAACCGGAGCTACAGCGTGGGCTGGAAGCTCGTCATATTGAACTTATCGCCCTTGGCGGGACGATTGGTGTGGGCCTGTTTATGGGCTCCGCCAGTACCCTGAAATGGGCCGGGCCGTCGGTCCTGCTGGCGTATATCATCGCCGGGCTGTTCGTCTTCTTTATCATGCGCTCCATGGGTGAGATGTTGTTCCTTGAACCCGTTGCCGGTTCGTTTGCGGTTTACGCGCACCGCTACATGAGTCCGTTTTTTGGCTATCTCACGGCCTGGTCGTACTGGTTTATGTGGATGGCGGTGGGAATATCGGAGATTACCGCCATCGGGGTCTACGTGCAGTTCTGGTTCCCGGAGATGGCGCAATGGATACCCGCGCTGATCGCCGTGGGGCTGGTGGCGCTGGCGAACCTGGCGGCCGTGCGTCTGTACGGTGAGATCGAGTTCTGGTTCGCGATGATTAAAGTCACCACCATTATTGTGATGATTGTTATCGGCGTGGGGGTGATCTTCTTCGGTTTGGGTAACGGCGGCCAGGCGATCGGTTTCAGCAACCTGACCGAACATGGCGGCTTCTTTGCCGGCGGCTGGAAAGGGTTCCTGACCGCGCTCTGTATCGTGGTGGCGTCCTACCAGGGTGTTGAGCTTATTGGTATTACTGCCGGTGAAGCGAAAAACCCGCAGGTGACCCTGCGCAGCGCGGTAGGCAAGGTGCTGTGGCGTATCCTCATCTTCTATGTGGGCGCGATTTTTGTCATCGTCACCCTTTTCCCGTGGAATGAGATTGGCAGTAACGGCAGCCCGTTCGTGCTGACCTTCGCCAAAATCGGCATTACCGCAGCGGCAGCGATTATCAACTTTGTGGTGCTGACGGCGGCGCTGTCCGGCTGTAACAGCGGCATGTACAGCTGCGGACGCATGCTCTACGCCCTGGCGAAAAACCGCCAGCTTCCGGCGGCGGTGGGTAAGGTTTCCCGTGCAGGCGTGCCCGTGGCGGGCGTGGCTATCTCGATTGTCATTCTGCTGGTGGGTTCATGCCTGAACTACATCATCCCGAATCCGCAGCGTGTCTTTGTTTATGTGTACAGCGCCAGCGTTCTGCCGGGCATGGTGCCGTGGTTTGTGATCCTGATTAGCCAGCTGCGTTTTCGTCAGGCGCATAAAAAAGCGATCGCCAGTCATCCGTTCCGCTCCATTCTGTTCCCGTGGACGAACTACTTAACGATGGCGTTCCTAAGTTGCGTGCTGATCGGCATGTACTTCAACGAAGATACCCGCATGTCGCTGTATGTCGGGATGATCTTCCTGGCCGCTGTGAGCGCGGGATACAAGCTTTTTGGCCTGGGTCGACACATAGATCGGACAAAAACGCAGTAATATGCGGCAAAGTGCGCAAAGTCTAAGCAAACGCGCATTTATTTTAAAAAAGCACTAGACAGCAGACCGAGACCTCCGTAATATCCAGCCCCGCAACGGCGCTAAGCGCCCGTAGCTCAGCTGGATAGAGCGCTGCCCTCCGGAGGCAGAGGTCTCAGGTTCGAATCCTGTCGGGCGCACCATTTACCCGGTGCTGGAGCTGCGGTGGTCTGTGAAGTAGGCAGAACCGCGTGAAAGAATACAGTGGTGGCTATAGCTCAGTTGGTAGAGCCCTGGATTGTGATTCCAGTTGTCGTGGGTTCGAATCCCATTAGCCACCCCATTATTTAAAGAGTTGTGAATTGCGAAGGTGGCGGAATTGGTAGACGCGCTAGCTTCAGGTGTTAGTGTCCTTTGGATGTGGGGGTTCGAGTCCCCCCCCTCGCACCACGACTTTTAATGAATTGAACTAAAAATTCAAAAAAGCAGTATTTCGGCGAGTAGCGCAGCTTGGTAGCGCAACTGGTTTGGGACCAGTGGGTCGGAGGTTCGAATCCTCTCTCGCCGACCAATTTTGAACCCCGCTTCGGCGGGGTTTTTTGTTTTCTGCTATTCCTGCTTCTCTATTCCTGCCACTGTTGTTTATTGCCGACAGCGCTATGCTGGCCTGTCGTGAATAAGTGACACTTAACCCACTGAAATATAATAATATATCTATTTATCGTCATGGCCGTCTCTTCCAGGAGACAGTTTCCCGCCTGTGACGACGTTTTCTGCTGCCTGTTTACCGCCTCACAGCGATAATTTCCTTTTGTCTTAAAAAGTTGGGATACATCCAACTTCGGGATGCAACTTTGGCACGTTGCGTGCAATAATATACGTGTAGATGCTCATTCCACCTCTTATGTTCGCCTTAGCGCCTCATAAACTCCGGAATGACGCAGAGCCATTTACGGTGCTTATCGTCCACTGACAGATGTCGCTTCGGCCTCATCAAACACCATGGGCACAACGTTGAGTGAAGCACCACAAGTTGTCAAACAGACCTGTTTAACGCCTGCTTTTTAGCAGGCGTTTTTTTATGCCTTATCTGCGGTAGCGCGTCATGATCCCCAACACAATCAGCAATGCGCACGTTGAGACGCCATACAGTGCTTCTACCGGTCCCAGCGCGTCAGCAGCCATGGCGGTGACACAGGTAAAGAGGGCAGCGCTGAGGGTTTGCCACCGCCATGCCTTACCGCTGGCAGCAGAGACTTGCGCAGCCTGAAAGCTACTCAAAACGCTGTAGGTTCCGGCCGCGAAGACAATGTTCGAAGCCAGATGGGCGATAAAGACCACGCCCAGCGCCAGCATCCCGGGCAACAGCGGGATGGCACCATACGAGAGTAAAAAGAGCCCCAGGCAGGCCAGCAGACGGCGGTTCTGCCCGGCGTAGCGGGCCAGGCTTTCTCTTTTGAGCAGCAGCGGGCCGCACAGTTGCCCCATACTGCGGGCAAACAGCAGAGGCAGAGCAAGGCCGGTGGCGTCATCCGGTTCAATGTGCTGTGCCAGGGCCGGAAGCAGCGCCATGGCTGGCGATCCCACTGCGGCAAGCGCCGGCAACAATACCAGGCTGCGCTTTTGCTGCGGGGCCAGCGTCTGCCAGCGTACCGTCACCGGTCTTTCTGCTTCAGCTGTGTGCTCAGGTGCCAGTGAGGGCAACGCTTTGCCTGTGAGCATCAGCATCAACAGCGAGCCAGCAAAGGTAAGCGCGTCGATCCCCACCAGCGCCAGCGCAGGCAGATGATGAAACAGCACGATGCCCAGTCCCGTCCCGACTAACACCTGCGAAGCAAAAATCATATTCTCCAGACAGGTGGCCGCAGGCAGTTCGGCTTCCGACAGGCCGCGCCTGAACAGCAGGGTCAGGGCCGGCCAGCTCATGCCCATCAGAAAGGCCTCGGCAGACTGCACCGCCAGCAGCGCCGTTACGCTGTGATACTGAATACCCAGCAGAGGGAACAGCAGAGCAAGCAGGCCCAGCCCCTCCGTCAGGAGCAGCAGGTGGACAGGGGAATAGCGCATACAGAGCTTTTCGCCCGCGAGGCTGCCGAGAAACCCCGGCAGGGTGGCAAACAGGTATGCCATTGTCAGTAAGGATGCAGGAGCCTGCCAGTCAAGCAGCAGGCCAAAGACCATCACCTGGGTTAAGCCATTTCCCAGCGAGGTAAATAGAAAAGCGCAGGCCAGCAGGCGCAGCCAGCGATGGCAGCGCAGCGCGTGAAAAAGCGCATACAGAAGCGTGTTCATGAAACGATCCTTTCAAAAACGATAGAGTCCACGCGTTAAAAGCGTGTGCAGAAAAATGTTTTTTGAAAGGTGTTGGTTACATTGGCGGAGTCGGTCTCTGAAGAGGGTGCAAAGAATGTAGCAAATAAAAAAGGAGGCCGTCAGGCCTCCTGTTAAATTATTGTTGCGAAGGATTGTTCTGGAGCGTCAGCAGCAGGCCATCGCGGCGCATTGCGGCGGCCTCTTCCGGCAGATGCAGTTTATCCAGCGTATCCGCCAGCCAGGCGTAATCGAACGCATCCGGTCGCTGTTTTAACGCGGCGCGGAAGGCGAGGCTGGCCTCTTTCCATTCGCCATGTCTTGCCAGCGACTGGCCGAGGGTGCTCCACAACAGGGGGCGATCGCCCACGGTTTTGATCTGCTGGCGAAGCATTTTTTCGATCTGCTCCGGATTGTTGGTTTTCAGGCGCGGGATCACCATCACCAGACGATCGTCATACTGACGCTTCAGGCCATCAACGATGATGTTCTGGGCGGTATCATGATCGTCACACTCAATCAGGTGCTCTGCCATTGCAACCTGTAGTGGCACCTGCTGACGCGTTTTGCGGCTCTGATTTTTCCACCACTCTTTCAGGCCATCGCTGCCCTGATCGGCACGCGCCTGGTCCATGAGGCCAATCCAGGCCTGACGTTGCAGACTATCGCGCTGCTCATCGTCTCCCACGTTAGCTTTCGCCATTGAGGGGATGATGTCCAGCAGCGAGCCCCAGGCGCCGGTGCGGATGTAGGCCTGCTCTGCCAGACGCAGCACTTCCGGATGACGCGGCGCGATCTCCAGCAGGCGATCGACGCCGTGACGGGCAGCATGATTCTCGTTGCGGGCCAGCTGCAGACGCACGCGGGTGATCTCAACCGGAATCGGGTCGTTTTCAGCCAGCTCGGCGGCGCGTTCCAGATGCTGATTGGCGCGCACTTCATCACCGCGCTGCTGGGCAGCCTCTGCAGCCAGCAGATAGTTCACCACCGGTTGTTCTGCATGATCGGCGTTCTTCGACATCAGCTTCTCAACCTGCTGATAGTCGCCTTCGGCCAGCTTCAGCAGCGCCTGTTCGGTCTGCTTGCGGGCACGGCGGCGCTTGCGGCCGACAAACCAGCTGCGGGTATGCGCTCCGGTACGGAAGATGCGGCGCAGGATCCATTCGATCGCCAGAAACGCCACCATCGCCAGGATCAGAATGATCACCAGTCCCGTGACGCTGGTTTCAATATTGTAATTATCGGTCTGGATCAGCACGTAACCCTGATGACCAGCCAGGAGAGGGCCGAGAACGATCCCGGCGATCAACAGTGCGAAGAGTAACAGGACTTTTAACATAGTTACTCTCCTTGCGGTGCGCTGTCAGGGGCCGGGGCTGGGGCAGGCGTCTGCGCCGCCGCTTCGCCCGGCTGTGCCAGCAGGTTACGCACGCGCGTCTGCATCAGCTTCTCCAGAATCGGCTGGCTCTCCAGCTTATCCGGTACGTTCATGGTGATGTTTTGCTGGCTCAGCTTATCCACGTCTTCAAGGAAGGCGGTGGTCGTGGCGTCATCGGTATCATAGTAAGCGCGTACCCAGGTGGAGACGTTATCCAGCGCCTGCTTGTAGGTCTCTTCCTGATGTCGCGGCACGGCCTGCGCGGCCACCAGCAGACGTGAACGCAGGTTCTCACGCAGGTAGACGTCCTGATTCGGGGCTAACAGCGGTACGGCGGTCTCATCGCGGCGGCGGACGGTGATAAAGCTGTCCATAAAGTTCTGCCAGCTTTTTTGCAGGTTGATACGCCACTCGCTCAGCGAGCTGGAAAGTTCGCTACTGTCGGAATCCATCGGGGAGTCGTCGTCATTATTGTCTGCCAGACGCAGGTTATCGATCTGGTTCGACAGCTGATTCACTTTCAGGATGATGCCGTCATAATCCACCTGCGATACGGTCGACAGGCTGGCGATATCCGCAGTGATTGCACGACGGGCGGCGATCAGGCTTGGGTCGTTCATATCGCCCAGGCTGGCATCGGCGCTTTTCAGCAGCGCGGCAGCGGTGGTGACATCCTGATCGCTCCACAGCTTGCGTCCGGCCAGTTTGACCAGGAAGTCAGCCTGCGCCAGCAGCCAGGTTTTGGCGTCGGTACCGGAAATGGCCGCGACTTTCTGCTGCATCTCATCCAGCTGTTTGACCAGCTCGTCCTGCTTATGGGTGGCCGCAGCCAGCTGGTCGGCCTGTTGCTTGATGACGCCATCCAGCTCGGCTTTTTGCGTCTGCTGCGCCTTTTGTAAGGCGGTGATTTGCGTCACCAGTTCGTCGTTCGTTGCAACCTGATTGGTCGCCTGTTTTTTCACCAGACCATACAGGCCGACGCCAGCGGCCAGCGCAATGGCGATGGCAATGGCGCTCAACGCCAGACTGGTTTTATTGCTGCCATGCTTTTTCTCTGTCGTTTCTGGCTGTGGCGTGGTGTCCACAGTCTCCCTGGTCTCTTCAACCACGGCGGAGGATTTTTCTTGTTCCGTCATTATGGCTTCCCATTATGAGAGTTATTGTAATGCGCGCAGCAGCGCATCGTTGTCGGCGTTATCAGCGATCCGAATATCTTGCCAGCCCAGTTCCCGGGCGAGGTTCGCCAGACGCTCACTGACGACCAGAAGCCGACAGCGGAGTAACCAGTTTTCACGATACCATTGTGGGATGAGTGTCCAGAGCTGTTGCAGCATCTCCCCGCTGGTAACCACCAGGGTAGTGACGCCGCGCGCCTGCCAGCGCATCGCCTCTTCCGCACCGTCATAATGTTTATGACTACGTTGATAACATTCACAAAATGTCACTTCTGCTCCACGCTCACGCAGCGTGTCGCCCAGCAATTCTCGTCCACCGTTGCCGCGCAAAATCAGCGCGCGTTTCCCTACAACAGTTTGTAATTCAGGTAATTGTAGCAACACTTCGCTGGTTTCCCGATCCAACGGATAGCGAATGTCCTGGCCGCTTTCAGTATGCAACGCCAGGGCAGTGGTTCTGCCGATGGCGAAATAGCGCGGCGCATCAGGCCAGTTCTGGCCGTCCTGTTGCAGCCGGGCGTGGGCAAATTCCACGGCATGTTGTGACAGGGCAAACAGCAAATCGCCAGCCTGCAGCGCGCCAAGATGGCCAGCGAGCTGGGGTAGCTCCCGGCCCGGAGAAAACTCAATCAGCGGAAAGCTCCACGCCACCTGCCCCAGTGTGCGCAGTCGGCTCACTAACTGATCTCCAGCGGGAGAAGGGCGGGTGACGAGAATACTCATGCCGGGGGTTCTCCATTATAAACGTCCGCGAGAATCTCACGGGCGCCGTTATTCAGCAGTTCTTCCGCCAGTGAAATCCCCAGCTGTTCTGCATCCTGTGGTTTGCCGCGGCGTTCGCCGCGCACCATCTGCGAACCATCCGGCGCGCCAACCAGCGCACGCAGCCACAGTTCGCCATCGGTTAATTCAGCATAGCTGCCAATCGGCACCTGACATCCCCCTTCAAGGCGGGTATTCATGGCACGCTCCGCCTGAACGCGGATTGCGGTCTCATCGTGATTGAGCGGCGCCAGCAGGGCATGGGTGCGCGTGTCGTTGAGTCGGCACTCGATGCCCACCGCGCCCTGACCGACGGCCGGTAGCGACTGTTCCGGAGAGAGCTCCGCCTTAATACGCGACTCGAGACCCAGGCGTTTCAGGCCGGCTACCGCCAGAATAATGGCATCATATTCACCGTTATCCAGTTTGCCGAGGCGGGTGCCGACGTTACCGCGCAGGGAGCGGATGATCAGGTCCGGGCGGTATTCGGCCAGCTGGCACTGGCGACGTAAACTTGACGTGCCAACGATGCTCCCCTGAGGCAGGGCATCCAGAGAATCGTAGTGATTAGAGACAAAGGCGTCGCGCGGATCTTCACGCTCGCAAATGGTGACCAGCCCCAGCCCTTCAGGGAAATCAACCGGGACATCCTTCATCGAGTGGACCGCAATATCAGCGCGATCTTCAAGCAGTGCCAGCTCAAGCTCTTTCACGAACAGGCCTTTACCGCCCACTTTCGCCAGCGGCGTATCAAGAATGACATCACCGCGCGTCACCATGGGTACCAGCTCTACACGCAAACCTGCATGACAGGCCTCGAGGCGCTGCTTAACATAATGTGCCTGCCAGAGCGCAAGGGGGCTTTGGCGTGTGGCAATTCTTAAAACATTGTCTAACATGCTTGTTACCGTCTTAATCGTCTGCTGACCATCCTAACATTGTTGTCTCAGGACTGTCAGTTTTACGGACGTTGAGGGGGACAGGACAAGGCTGCGATAGAAGTTGCCTGCTGCCGTATTCAGGAATTTACACGTACAGAACGGTGCTACACTTGTATGTAGCGCATCTTTCTTTACGGTCAATCGGCAAGGTGTTAAATTGATCACGTTTTAGACCATTTTTTCGTCTCCATGACCAAAAAGATAAGGGCGAAAAAAGGCGACGGCTACTTTCGAAATACTGTGAACGCCTAATCCTCAGTCTGACTGGCGATTAGAGCCTTCTGAACATCAGGCGATACGTCTTGTACCTCTATATTGAGACTCTGAAACAGCGACTGGATGCCATCAATCAACTGCGCGTCGATCGCGCGCTTGCTGCCATGGGACCTGCTTTTCAACAGGTTTACAGTCTACTGCCGACATTGCTGCACTATCACCATCCGCTGATGCCGGGTTACCTTGACGGTAACGTTCCCAAAGGCATCTGCCTTTTCACGCCTGATGAAACCCAACAGCACTATCTCAAAGAGCTGGAACTCTATCGTGGCATGCCGGCGCAGGAGTCCCCGAAAGGCGAACTGCCGATCACCGGTGTCTACACCATGGGCAGCACCTCTTCGGTGGGGCAAAGCTGTTCATCGGATCTCGATATCTGGGTTTGCCATCAATCCTGGCTCGATAACGACGAGCGCCAGCTGCTGCAGCGTAAATGCAGCCTGCTTGAGAGCTGGGCGGCATCGCTCGGCGTGGAAGTGAGCTTCTTCCTGATCGATGAAAACCGTTTCCGCCACAATGAAAGCGGCAGTCTGGGTGGTGAAGACTGCGGCTCGACTCAGCACATCCTGTTGCTGGATGAGTTCTACCGTACCGCCGTGCGCCTGGCCGGGAAGCGTATCCTGTGGAGTATGGTGCCGTGCGATGAAGAAGAGCACTACGACGACTACGTCATGAAGCTCTATGCCCAGGGTGTCCTGACGCCAAACGAATGGCTGGATCTGGGCGGCTTAAGCTCGCTGTCTGCGGAAGAGTATTTCGGTGCCAGCCTGTGGCAACTGTATAAAAGTATCGATTCCCCGTATAAAGCCGTGCTGAAGACCCTGCTGCTCGAGGCCTATTCCTGGGAATACCCGACGCCGCGCCTGCTGGCGAAAGACATTAAACAGCGTCTGCACGACGGCGAGATCGTCTCTTTCGGTCTTGATGCCTACTGCATGATGCTCGAGCGCGTCACCGAATACCTGAAAGCCATCGACGATCCCACCCGTCTGGACCTGGTTCGTCGATGTTTCTATCTTAAAGTGTGCGAGAAGCTCAGCCGTGAACGCGCCTGCGTCGGCTGGCGTCGTGAAGTGGTCAGTCAGTTAGTCAAAGAGTGGGGATGGGATGAAGAGCGTCTGTCGATGCTCGATAACCGCGCCAACTGGAAGATCGATCAGGTGCGTGAGGCACACAACGAGCTGCTCGATGCGATGATGCAGAGCTACCGTAACCTGATTCGCTTTGCCCGTCGTAACAACCTCAGCGTTTCCGCCAGCCCGCAGGATATCGGGGTGCTGACCCGTAAGCTGTACGCCGCGTTTGAAGCGCTGCCGGGTAAAGTGACGCTGGTGAACCCACAAATTTCGCCTGACCTGTCTGAACCAAACCTGACCTTTATCTATGTTCCTCCGGGTCGTGCGAACCGTACCGGCTGGTATCTCTACAACCGTGCGCCAAGCATGGATTCGATCATCAGCCATCAGCCGCTGGAATATAACCGTTACCTGAACAAGCTGGTGGCCTGGGCCTGGTTTAACGGCCTGCTGACGTCCCGCACGCGCCTGTTTATCAAAGGTAACGAGATTGTCGATTTAGCCAAGCTGCAGGAAATGGTTGCCGATGTGTCGCACCACTTCCCGCTGCGTCTGCCTGCCCCGACGCCAAAAGCGCTCTACAGTCCGTGCGAAATTCGCCATCTGGCGATTATCGTCAACCTGGAATATGACCCGACGGCGGCCTTCCGCAATCAGGTGGTCCATTTCGATTTCCGTAAGCTGGATGTGTTCAGCTTTGGCGAGCAGCAAAACTGCCTGGTGGGCAGCGTCGATCTGCTGTACCGCAACTCGTGGAACGAAGTGCGTACTCTGCACTTCAACGGCGAGCAGGCGATGATCGAAGCGCTGAAAACGATCCTCGGCAAGATGCATCAGGATGCCGCCCCGCCGGACAGCGTAGAGGTCTTCTGCTATAGCCAGCATCTGCGCGGCCTGATCCGTACCCGCGTGCAGCAGCTGGTCTCTGAATGCATCGATCTGCGCCTCTCCAGCACCCGCCAGGAAACCGGGCGCTTCAAAGCGCTGCGCGTCTCCGGCCAGACCTGGGGCCTGTTCTTTGAACGTCTGAACGTCTCGGTGCAAAAGCTGGAAAACGCCATTGAGTTCTACGGCGCCATTTCACATAACAAACTGCACGGTCTGTCGGTACAGGTTGAGACCAACCACGTCAAACTGCCGCAGGTGGTGGACGGCTTTGCCAGCGAAGGGATTATTCAGTTCTTCTTTGAAGAGACGGGGGATGAAGCCGGGTTCAACATCTACATCCTCGATGAAACCAACCGCGCCGAAGTGTATCACCACTGTGAAGGCAGCAAAGAGGAGCTGGTGCGCGACGTCAGCCGCTTCTACTCCTCTTCACACGACCGTTTCACCTACGGCTCAAGCTTTATCAACTTCAACCTGCCGCAGTTCTATCAGATTGTGAAAGTAGATGGCCGTGCGCAGGTGATCCCGTTCCGCACCCAGGCGATTACGCCGGTGGTGCCTGACCGCCAGGACGCCAGCACTCCGCTGTTGCAGCAGTATTTCTCCTGACGAATTTTGCCCGGTGGCGCTACGCTTACCGGGCCAACAATAGCTCGAACCCGTAGGGCGGATAAGCGGAGCGCCATCCGGCAAAACAGCCTTAGCTGAATCTTACCTCTTCACCCGCCTGTGCGGTCGCAGCCTGTTCCAGCAGATTCCAGAACGTCTCACCGCTACGATCGCAAACCCACTCGTCGCCCTTCAGGTCGAAATGGTAGCCGCCCTGTTTGGTGGCTAGCCAGACCTGGTGAAGCGGTTCCTGGCGGTTGATAATGATTTTGCTGCCGTTTTCGAAGCTGATGGTCAGCACACCACCGTTGATTTCACAATCGATATCGCTGTCGCCATCCCAGTCATCAAGGCGTTCTTCGATGGTTTGCCACAGGTTGTCGGCAAGGCGATGGAATTCACTGTCATTCATGGTTCTGTTCCTGTTTTTCGTGATGGCGGCAGTATAACGCTAAATAATTCCGGTTGCAGGTTAGCGGCAAACTCTTGCTTTTGCGCCTTCTCCTGCGATGATAGAACACATAAAGCACGAACTTACAGGCAACCAATAATGAAAAACGTTTTTCGAACGCTTGCCGTTCTCCTCACGCTGTTTAGCCTGACCGGTTGTGGTCTGAAAGGGCCGCTCTATTTCCCGCCAGCCGATAAAACCGCGCCTCCGCCAACTAAAAAAGCGGAAAGCCCTGTTGAGTCCACCATGCCGGGTCGTAACGATCGTGGCGATAACAATGGTCCAAGCCAGGTGAATTACTGACAAGCGCTCCGATCCGCGCAATGGAGTAAATAATGCAGTTCTCTAAGATGCATGGCCTTGGCAATGACTTTATGGTCGTCGACGCGGTAACGCAGAATGTCTTCTTTTCGCCGGAGCTGATCCGCCGTCTGGCCGATCGGCACCTTGGCGTAGGCTTCGATCAGCTGCTGGTGGTTGAGCCGCCTTACGATCCGGATCTCGATTTCCACTACCGGATATTCAATGCCGACGGCAGCGAAGTGGCCCAGTGCGGCAACGGTGCGCGCTGCTTTGCCCGTTTTGTCCGTCTGAAAGGGCTCACCAACAAGCGTGATATTCGCGTCAGCACCGCCAACGGGCGGATGGTACTGAGCGTGACCGACGACGAACTGGTGCGGGTCAATATGGGCGAGCCGAACTTCGAGCCGTCCCAGGTGCCGTTTCGCGCCAACAAAGCGGAAAAGACCTATATCATGCGCGCGGCGGAACAGACAGTCTTGTGCGGCGTGGTCTCCATGGGAAATCCGCACTGCGTGATTCAGGTTGATGACGTGGCGACTGCCCCCGTCGAGACGCTCGGACCGGTGCTCGAAAGCCACGAACGTTTCCCGGAGCGCGCTAATATTGGATTTATGCAGGTTCTTACTCGCGAACACATCCGCCTGCGCGTTTTTGAACGTGGTGCAGGCGAGACGCAGGCCTGTGGCAGCGGCGCCTGTGCCGCCGTCGCGGTGGGAATTACGCAGGGTTTACTGGCGCAGGAGGTTCGCGTGGATTTGCCAGGCGGGCGTCTTGATATCGCATGGAAAGGCCCGGGCCAGCCGCTGTATATGACCGGTCCGGCGACACAAGTTTACGACGGGTTTATCCATCTATGAAACAACCAGGAGAAGAACTGCAGGAGACGCTGACGGAGATGGACGACCGGGCGGTTGTTGATTATCTGCTGCGCCATCCTGACTTTTTCATTCGCAATGCACGTGTCGTGGAAGAGATGCGCGTCCCGCACCCGGTTCGCGGGACAGTCTCGCTGGTTGAGTGGCATATGGCGCGCGCGCGCAACCATATCAACCATCTTGAAGAGAACATCTCCCTGCTGATGGAGCAGGCCACCAGTAATGAAGGTCTGTTTTATCGCCTGCTGCACCTGCAATCCCGGCTGGCCTCGGCCAGCAGCCTCGACGAATTTCTTCTCCGCCTGCATCGCTGGGCGCGCGAGCTGGGGCTGGCAGGGGCAACCTTGCGCCTGTTCCCGGATCGCTGGCGCATTGGCGCGCCCTCCGGTTTTACCCATCTGGCCTTGTCGCGTCAGGCGTTTGAGCCGCTGCGCATTCAGCGTATGGGGCAAGAAAATCACTACCTTGGGCAGCTGAATGGCCCTGAGCTGCTGCTGGTGCTGCCGGAGGCCAAAGCTATCGGGTCGGTCGCCATGTCCCTGATGGGACGCGACGGCGAGCTTGGCGTAATGCTGTTTACCAGTCGCGATCCGCATCATTATCAGCAGGGACAAGGCACGCAGTTGCTGCAGGAGATCGCGCAGATGCTGCCCGAGCTGCTGGAGCGCTGGATTGAGCGCGTATGACGGACGCTTCGCTGTCGACGGCCGTCACGCGTTTTCTGCGCTATCTGGGCGTTGAGCGCCAGCTCAGCCCGATTACCCTGTTGAACTATCAGCGTCAGCTTGATGCCATCATGCAGTTAGCCGGCGAGATCGGCCTGACGAGCTGGCAACAATGTGATGCCGCCACGGTGCGGACCTTTGCCGTGCGCAGCCGCCGTAAAGGTCTTGGCCCGGCCAGCCTTGCGCTCCGGCTCTCGGCACTGCGCAGCTTCTTTGACTGGCTGGTCAGCCAGGGCGAACTCAACGCCAACCCGGCGAAAGGTATCGCCGCGCCGAAAGCGCCGCGCCATTTGCCCAAAAATATCGACGTTGATGACGTTAACCGCCTGCTGGATATCGATCTTAACGATCCGCTGGCGGTGCGCGACCGCGCCATGCTGGAGGTGATGTACGGTGCCGGTCTGCGTCTGTCCGAGCTGGTGAACCTCGATATCAAACACCTCGATCTGGACACCGGCGAGGTGTGGGTGATGGGCAAAGGCAGCAAAGAGCGCCGCCTGCCCATTGGCCGCAACGCCGTGGCGTGGATTGAGCACTGGCTCGATTTGCGCGGCCTGTTTGGCACCGAGGACGAGGCGCTTTTCCTCTCGAAGCTGGGCAAGCGCATCTCGGCGCGTAACGTGCAAAAACGGTTTGCCGAGTGGGGGATCAAGCAGGGGCTGAACAGCCATGTTCATCCGCATAAGCTGCGCCATTCGTTCGCCACGCACATGCTGGAGTCCAGCGGTGACTTGCGTGGTGTCCAGGAGCTGCTGGGGCACGCCAATCTGTCCACCACCCAAATTTACACCCACCTTGATTTTCAACACCTTGCCTCGGTGTACGACGCGGCGCATCCACGCGCCAAACGGGGGAAATAATGCGTTTTTATCGTCCATTAGGCCAAATCTCTGCCCTGACATTCGACCTTGATGACACCCTTTACGACAACCGCGAGGTGATCCTGCGTACCGAGCAGGAAGCGCTGGCGTTTGTACAGAATTACCACCCGGCCTTAAAAACGCTGGAAAACAAAGAGTTCCACCGCCTGCGCCAGGCGTTACGCCAGACCGAGCCGGAAATCTATCACGACGTGACCGAATGGCGTCGTCGTGCCGTGGAGCTGGCTATGCTTAACGCAGGCCTGACCGCTGCCGAAGCTGCGCTTGGCGCCGAGGCCTCGATGGCGCACTTCGCGACTTGGCGCAGCCGCATCGACGTCCCCCCGGAGACGCACGACACGCTGGCAGCGCTTGCCAAAAAGTGGCCGCTGGTGGCCATTACTAACGGCAACGCCCAGCCGGAGCTGTTCGGTCTTGGGGGCTATTTCGAGTTTGTGCTGCGCGCAGGCCCGCACGGGCGCTCCAAGCCGTTCAACGATATGTACCATCTGGCGGCGGAGAAGCTCGGCCTGCCGCTGGGGCACATTCTTCACGTAGGGGATGACCTGACGACCGACGTCGCAGGGGCGATCCGCTGCGGAATGCAGGCCTGCTGGATCAAACCGGAAAATGCCGATCTGATGACCACGCTGGACAGCCGTCTGCTGCCGCACGTGGAAATTTCGCGGTTGGCATCCCTCACCACGCTGATATAATCACCAGCAGTTCTGTATAAATTCCCAGTGTCTCCGGCGGCCTTTGGTCGCCGGAAACCTTATTTGCGGCGGTGCCCAATGGACGTTTCTTACCTGCTCGACAGCCTTAATGACAAACAGCGTGACGCGGTTGCCGCGACGCGCACCAATATGCTGGTGCTGGCAGGGGCGGGCAGTGGTAAGACACGCGTGCTGGTTCACCGTATCGCCTGGCTGCAGAGCGTGGAAAACTGCTCGCCGTATTCCATTATGGCGGTGACGTTCACCAACAAGGCGGCAGCAGAGATGCGCCACCGTATCGCCCAGCTGATGGGCACCAGCCAGGGCGGCATGTGGGTCGGCACGTTCCACGGCCTGGCGCACCGCCTGCTGCGTGCGCACCATATGGACGCCAACCTGCCGCAGGATTTCCAGATCCTCGATAGCGAAGACCAGCTCCGTCTGCTGAAGCGCCTGATTAAGGCGATGAACCTCGACGAGAAGCAGTGGCCGCCGCGTCAGGCGATGTGGTACATCAACAGCCAGAAAGATGAAGGGCTGCGTCCGCATCACATCCAGAGCTTTGGCAACCCGATTGAGCAGACCTGGCAGAAGGTATATCAGGCCTATCAGGAAGCCTGCGATCGCGCAGGGCTGGTGGATTTCGCCGAGCTGCTGCTGCGCGCCCACGAGCTGTGGCTGAACAAGCCGCATATTCTGCAGCACTATCGCGAACGCTTTACCAATATCCTGGTCGACGAATTCCAGGATACCAACAACATTCAGTACGCCTGGATCCGCCTGCTGGCGGGGGACTCCAGCAAGGTGATGATCGTCGGCGACGACGACCAGTCGATCTACGGCTGGCGCGGCGCGCAGGTGGAGAACATCCAGCGCTTCCTCAAGGACTTCCCCGGCGCGGAAACCATTCGCCTGGAGCAGAACTACCGCTCCACCAACAACATTCTGAGTGCGGCCAACGCCCTGATTGAAAACAACAACGGGCGTCTGGGTAAAAAACTGTGGACCGAGGGCATCGACGGCGAGCCGATCTCTCTCTACTGTGCCTTTAATGAACTGGACGAAGCCCGCTTCGTGGTTAACCGGATCAAAACCTGGCAGGACAACGGCGGCGCGCTGGAGCAGTGCGCCATTCTCTACCGCAGCAACGCCCAGTCGCGCGTGCTGGAAGAGGCGCTGTTGCAGGCCAGCATGCCATACCGTATTTATGGCGGGATGCGCTTCTTCGAACGCCAGGAAATTAAAGACGCGCTCTCCTATCTGCGTCTGATTGCCAACCGTAACGACGACGCGGCGTTTGAGCGCGTCGTCAACACGCCCACCCGTGGCATCGGCGATCGCACCCTCGACGTGGTGCGTCAGACCTCCCGCGACCGCCAGCTAACGCTATGGCAGGCGTGTCGCGAGCTGCTGCAGGAGAAAGCCCTCGCCGGGCGTGCCGCCAGCGCCCTACAGCGCTTCCTGGAGCTTATCGAAGCGCTGGCCCAGGAAACTGCCGACATGCCGCTGCACGTGCAGACCGACCGGGTGATTAAAGACTCCGGTCTGCGCATGATGTATGAGCAGGAAAAAGGCGAGAAGGGCCAGACGCGTATCGAGAACTTAGAGGAGCTGGTCACAGCGACGCGCCAGTTTAGCTACAACGAAGAAGACGAAGACCTGATGCCGCTGCAGGCGTTCCTGTCCCATGCCGCGCTGGAAGCGGGAGAAGGGCAGGCCGATACCTGGCAGGATGCGGTTCAGCTGATGACCCTGCACTCCGCCAAAGGGCTGGAGTTCCCGCAGGTGTTTATCGTCGGGATGGAAGAGGGGATGTTCCCGAGCCAGATGTCGCTGGATGAAGGCGGGCGTCTGGAAGAGGAGCGCCGTCTGGCCTACGTGGGCGTGACCCGCGCGATGCAAAAGTTGACCCTGACCTACGCCGAAACCCGCCGTCTGTACGGCAAAGAGGTGTATCACCGTCCGTCGCGCTTTGTCGGCGAGCTGCCGGAAGAGTGCGTGGAGGAGGTGCGTCTGCGCGCCAGCATCAGCCGCCCGGTGAGCCATCAGCGTCTGGGCACGCCGGTCTCGGAAAGCGACAGCGGCTTTAAGCTCGGCCAGCGCGTTCGTCATGCCAAATTTGGCGAAGGCACCATTGTGAATCTGGAAGGCAGCGGCGAGCACAGCCGCCTGCAGGTGGCGTTCCAGGGCCAGGGGATCAAATGGCTGGTCGCGGCTTACGCCAGGCTGGAAGCAGTGTAACTTTCCGAAAAATATCACTATTTTTTAATAAGCTGCCATGCTTATACGTTGAAGGGCATTTAATGTTCTTCAGCGTTCCGTTGCGAGTTGACGCCGCCGTTACTGCTGGCGTAACATGCGCGCACGATTACGCTAAGAGGACATTCGCCTTGGACACACCCAGTAGATACTGGCTCAATTCCCTGTCATTCAGGAACAACTCCTAAGGCTATCTCCTCACGCTGATGGCCTTAGTGGTTGTCAGCGACAATTATTCCCGTCGCGCTGAGTCAGGCTGTTTAATGGTCTGAAACCCAAATTGTTTCTGTGTGCCCACCGAACTGTCCGATATTTTTTGCATTGGGAGTCCCGGTCATGCTGAGCGCATTTCAACTGGAAAAAAACCGACTGATTCGGCTTGAAGCTGAAGAGTCACAACCCCTCATTGATGCCGTATGGGTGGATCTGGTCGAGCCGGATGACGACGAACGCCTGCGCGTACAATCTGAGCTCGGACAAAGCCTGGCAACCCGCCCGGAACTGGAAGACATCGAAGCATCCGCCCGTTTCTTTGAAGACGAAGACGGCCTGCACATCCACTCCTTCTTCTTCTTTGAAGATGCCGAGGATCACGCCGGTAACTCTACCGTTGCATTCACCATCCGCGATGGCCGCCTGTTTACCCTGCGCGAGCGTGAGCTGCCTGCGTTCCGTCTCTACCGTATGCGCGCCCGTAACCAGGCGATGGTGGACGGTAACGCCTACGAGCTGCTGCTTGACCTGTTTGAAACCAAAATCGAACAGCTGGCGGATGAGATTGAAAACATCTACAGCGATCTGGAAGAGCTGAGCCGGGTGATCATGGAAGGGCACCAGGGCGATGAGTACGACGAAGCGCTGTCAACGCTGGCGGAGCTGGAAGATATCGGCTGGAAAGTGCGACTGTGCCTGATGGATACCCAGCGCGCGCTGAACTTCCTGGTGCGCAAGGCGCGTCTGCCGGGTGGTCAGCTGGAGCAGGCGCGTGAGATCCTGCGCGATATCGAATCCCTGCTGCCGCACAACGAATCCCTGTTCCAGAAGGTAAACTTCCTGATGCAGGCGGCGATGGGCTTTATCAACATCGAGCAGAACCGCATCATCAAGATCTTCTCGGTGGTCTCGGTGGTGTTCCTGCCGCCTACGCTTGTGGCATCCAGCTACGGGATGAACTTTGAGTTTATGCCAGAGCTTAAATGGAGTTTTGGCTACCCTGGGGCGATCGTCTTTATGGTGCTCGCGGGACTGGCGCCGTATCTCTACTTTAAGCGCCGTAACTGGCTGTGACGGTTTTGCCCGGTGGCGCTAACGCTTACCGGGCCTACAAAGGCACGACCCCGTAGGCCGGATAAGCGAAGCGCATCCGGCAAAAATCAAAGCCCTTTGCGCGTCCTGCGCTGGGTATAGATCGCATCCGCAACAAACACCGCCAGCGCGACCCAGATAAACCCAAACGTCACCATCTTGTCCGCTCCCGGCACTTCGCCGTAGAACAGCACCGCCAGCAGGAACATCAGCGTCGGGCCGATGTACTGGAAGAAGCCCAGCGTTGACAGGCGCAAACGCGTCGCCGCCCCGGTAAAGCAGAGCAGCGGGATGGTGGTGACCACACCGGCCGCCATCAGCATCACGTTCAGCGTCCACGGGTTACTGCCCATATGGCTGGTGCTGCTGTCGGCGATGCCGAACAGGTAAATCGCCGCCACCGGCAGCAGCCACAGGGTTTCAAACAGCATCCCGGTTTGGGCTTCCACGGCGATTTTCTTACGCACCAGGCCATAGAAGGCAAAGCTGAACGCCAGCCCCAGGGCGATGATCGGCAGCGAGCCGAAGGTCCACAGCTGCACCAGCACGCCGCAGAGGGCGAGGATCACCGCCAGCCACTGCATCCGGCGAAAGCGCTCGCCGAGGAACAGCATCCCCAGCACGATATTCACCAGCGGGTTAATGAAGTAGCCGAGGCTCGCCTCCAGCATATGCTGGTTGTTTACCGCCCAGATGAACAGCAGCCAGTTGCCACCAATCAGCACGGCGGACAGCGCCAGTAAGAGAATCTTTTTCGGCGTTTTCAGGAGCGTTTTAACCCCTGACCACTGACGGCTCACGCTCATCAGCGCCACCATAAAGAAAAACGACCAGATCACGCGGTGGGTAAGAATTTCGTCGGCGGGGACGTAGTGAATCAGC
This sequence comes from Leclercia adecarboxylata, assembly GCF_023639785.1. Taxonomy (NCBI): domain Bacteria; kingdom Pseudomonadati; phylum Pseudomonadota; class Gammaproteobacteria; order Enterobacterales; family Enterobacteriaceae; genus Leclercia; species Leclercia adecarboxylata. The sequence goes on along the minus strand of NZ_CP098325.1, from coordinate 4,470,223 downwards.
TTGAAGTACGCGGGCGCGATACCCCAAATAAAATAAGCGGCAAGCGCGAGTAAAACCCCCTGCCGCGTCTGTTTAGCATCCATCAGGAAAATCCGTTACAAAAAAGTAACGCAATTTTACCCGATTTTACCTTCTCAACCCACCATATAAGTGGCAGTTGCGCTGGCGATATAGACCTGCTCTTCGTTATGCAGCTCCACGCGGGCGACGGCGACTTTGTTACCCGCGCGCAGCAGGCTGCTGCTGGCGGTAAAGCGATTTCCGCGGCCAGGGCGCAGATAGTCAACGCGCAGGTCGATAGTGCCCATCCGCGACAGGCGCTGGCGCAGCTCATCTTCATTGATGGTGTCGTGGCGGGTCAGGGTGCTGCCGACGCAGACCAGGCCAGCGGCCACGTCGAGGGCAGAAGCGATCACTCCGCCATGGAGAATGCTTTGCGCCCAGTTGCCGACCATCATCGGCTGGTTGTTAAAACTAAGCTGGGCGAAATCTTTCTCGTAGCGCTCCAGTTCCAGCCCCAGCGCGCGGTTGAACGGCATGTGGTAGACGAAAATCTCGCCGACAAGCTTCAGCGCTTCTTCGGCAGTAAGCGTGGCAGACATAGCACGTCACATCCTTATTGTTAAAAGAATGTTGATTTTATGCCCCGGCAATGTGAATTGCCAGATTCGGAGTGCAGGTGAAGCGACTAATAATTAAATGTGTTAAAAGGGATCCAAATAATTCTTCATTAAAACGCTTTTGCAGGAGAGCATCACCGATGCGGACATATCTGGCCGGGCTAACGGCGGCGGTTGCGCTGCCCTTTACGGCATTTGCACAGGAAGGGACAACGCAGGAGGTGCCTGCCGTGCGGGGCAGCATCATCGCGAACCTGCTGGAGGAGCACGATAATCCCTTCACGCTCTATCCTTATGACAGCAATTACCTGATCTACACCGCCACCAGCGACCTCAACAAAGAGGCGATCAAGACCTATGACTGGGCCGACGATTCGCAGAAAGACGAGGTGAAATTCCAGCTGAGCCTCGCCTTCCCGCTGTGGCGCGGCATTCTGGGGCCGAATTCAATTCTGGGTGGCTCCTATACGCAGAGATCCTGGTGGCAGTTATCCAACAGCGATGAATCCTCGCCGTTTCGTGAGACCAACTATGAGCCCCAGCTGTTCCTCGGCTTTGCCACCGATTATTCGCTGGCGGGCTGGACGCTGCGGGACGTGGAGTTTGGCTATAACCATCAATCCAACGGTCGCTCCGACCCTACCTCACGCAGCTGGAACCGTCTCTATACCCGCCTGATGGCGCAGAACGGTAACTGGATGGTCGAGGTGAAGCCCTGGTACGTAGTGGGTAACACTGACGATAACCCGGATATCACCAAATACATGGGCTACTATCAGCTGCGGGTGGGGTATCAGCTGGGCGAGGCGGTGTTAAGCGTGAAGGGGCAGTACAACTGGAACACCGGCTATGGCGGCGCAGAGATGGGCGTCAGCTACCCGCTGACCAAACATGTTCGTCTCTATACCCAGGTCTACAGCGGCTATGGCGAATCCCTGATCGACTATAACTTCAACCAGACCCGCGTGGGTGTGGGCGTGATGCTGAACGATCTTTTCTAGTCTCCTCGAATGTTTTTGTCTTAAACGTTGAAGTTTCTCTCGCAGGCGCTGAAAATAGCGCCTGTTTTTATTTCGGGCAAATGGGGTTGATGTGGTGCAGGCGGAAGTCGTTAATCAGGAGTCGCTGGCTAAACAGGTTTTGCATGAAACCTTTGGCTATCACCAGTTCCGCCCGGGCCAGGAAACCATCATTAACACCGCCCTCAAGGGCCGTGACTGTCTGGTGGTCATGCCGACCGGTGGCGGCAAATCGCTGTGCTATCAGGTTCCGGCGCTGGTGCTTGACGGCCTGACGGTGGTGGTTTCACCGCTTATCTCGCTGATGAAGGACCAGGTCGACCAGCTGCTGGCAAACGGTGTGGCGGCGGCCTGTCTGAACTCCACCCAGACCCGCGAGCAGCAGCAGGAGGTGATGGCCGGGTGCCGTACCGGGCAGGTTCGGCTGCTGTATATCGCCCCGGAACGCCTGATGCTGGATAACTTCCTCGAGCATCTGGCTCACTGGAACCCGGTACTGCTGGCGGTGGACGAAGCGCACTGTATTTCCCAGTGGGGGCATGATTTCCGCCCGGAATATGCCGCGCTCGGTCAGCTACGACAGCGTTTCCCCGAACTGCCGTTTATGGCCCTCACCGCCACCGCCGACGATACCACCCGGCAGGATATCGTGCGTCTGCTGGGGCTCAACGATCCGCTGATTCAGGTCAGCAGCTTCGACCGCCCGAACATCCGCTACATGCTGATGGAGAAGTTCAAGCCGCTCGATCAGCTCTTACGCTACGTGCAGGAGCAGCGCGGTAAGTCCGGCATCATCTACTGCAACAGCCGGGCGAAGGTCGAAGACACCGCCGCCCGTCTGCAAAGCCGCGGGTTCAGCGCCGCTGCCTATCATGCGGGGCTGGAAAACCACATTCGCGCCGACGTGCAGGAGAAATTCCAGCGCGACGACCTGCAGATCGTGGTGGCGACCGTTGCCTTTGGGATGGGTATCAACAAGCCGAACGTGCGCTTTGTGGTGCATTTCGACATCCCGCGCAATATCGAATCCTACTACCAGGAGACCGGCCGTGCCGGACGTGACGGCCTCCCCGCCGAGGCGATGCTGTTTTACGATCCGGCGGATATGGCCTGGCTGCGTCGCTGCCTGGAAGAAAAGCCCCAGGGGGCGCTGCAGGATATCGAACGCCACAAGCTCAACGCGATGGGCGCGTTTGCCGAAGCGCAAACCTGCCGCCGTCTGGTGCTGCTGAACTACTTCGGCGAAGGGCGACAGGAGTCGTGCGGCAACTGCGATATCTGCCTCGATCCGCCGAAGCAGTATGACGGCCTGATGGACGCGCGTAAGGCGCTCTCCACCATTGGTCGCGTTAATCAGCGCTTCGGGATGGGCTACGTGGTCGAAGTACTGCGCGGGGCCAACAATCAGCGTATCCGCGAGATGGGGCATGACAAGCTGCCGGTCTACGGCATTGGCCGCGATCAGAGCCACGAGCACTGGGTCAGCGTGATCCGCCAGCTTATCCATCTCGGTTTTGCTACCCAGAATATTGCCCAGCACTCGGCGCTGCAGCTCACCGAAGCCGCCCGCCCGGTGCTGCGCGGTGAGGTCGAATTGCAGCTCGCCGTACCGCGCGTGGTGGCGCTGAAACCACGGGTGATGCAGAAGTCTTACGGTGGCAACTATGACCGTAAGCTATTCGCCAAGCTGCGTAAGCTGCGCAAAGCGATCGCCGACGAAGAGAACATCCCACCTTATGTGGTGTTCAACGATGCCACGCTGATTGAGATGGCCGAGCAGATGCCCCTTAGCGCCAGCGAAATGCTGAGCGTCAACGGCGTTGGAACACGCAAACTGGAGCGCTTTGGTAAAGAGTTTATGGCGCTTATTCGCTCCCACGCGGATGGAGATGATGAGGAGTAGTCAGCCCGGCAAAAAAGTGCCAGGATGATTGCTCCCTGAACTATTCTCCCGCGAGTTAATTATGTTAACCCTGTTTCTGACCGTAGCGCTGGTGCATATCGTGGCGCTGATGAGCCCTGGCCCCGACTTTTTCTTCGTTTCACAAACGGCAGTGAGCCGTTCGCGCAAAGAGGCGATGATGGGCGTGCTGGGTATTACCCTTGGTGTCATGGTCTGGGCTGCCCTGGCGCTGCTGGGCCTGAACCTGATCCTCGCTAAGATGGCCTGGCTGCATAACATCATTATGGTCGGCGGCGGTCTGTATCTGTGCTGGATGGGTTACCAGATGCTGCGTGGGGCATTCAGGAAAGAGGATAACGACGCGCCTGAGCCAAAGATGGAGCTGGCGGCTGGCGGGCGCAGCTTCGTGAAAGGGCTGCTCACTAACCTCGCGAATCCAAAAGCGATTATCTACTTCGGGTCGGTATTTTCACTGTTCGTGGGTGAAGACGTTGGCGCCGGTGCGCGCTGGGGCATTTTCCTGCTGATCGTGCTGGAGACCTTCGCCTGGTTCACCGTGGTGGCAAGCCTGTTTGCGCTGCCGTCGATGCGTCGCGGTTATCAGCGTCTGGCGAAGTGGATTGACGGCGTAGCCGGCGCGCTGTTCGCCGGCTTCGGTATTCACCTGATCCTGTCGCGTTAAGCGTGTCTTGCTGACGCCAGCAGCGCGCCCACCAGCATAAACAGCGAACCAAATACCTTATTCAGGGCCTTCATCTGGCGAGGCCCTTTAATCCATACGGCAATCCGCGTCGCCAGCGTCGCATAGCCAATCATCACAATGATATCCACCACGATGGTCGTCACGCCAAGCACCACGTACTGCGCGATCTGCGGCTGGTGCGGGACGATAAACTGCGGAAACAGGGCGGCAAGAAAGACGATGCTTTTCGGGTTGGTCAGGTTCACAAACACTGCCCGTTTAAACAGCTTGCCCCGGCTTTGCGTCTGGGCGAGGGTATTCAAATCGAGGGCGCCGGCAGCGCGCCACTGCTGGATCCCCAGCCAGATAAGATAGGCAGCCCCGGCCCACTTCAGCACTTCGAAGGCGAGCACCGAACGGGAGAACAGCGTGCCGAGCCCCACGCCCACCAGCACAATGTGGATACCGAGCCCGGTCTGCAACCCGGCAATCGACGCCGCTGCGCCGCGATAGCCGTGATTCATGGCAGTGGTCATGGTATTGATCGCCCCGGAACCCGGTGAAAGGCTGAGGATAATGGATGTCAGCAGGTAGGCGAACCACCACTCGAAGGACATTTGAAGCTCCCGAATCGTCTATTTTTATGCCACAATACGCTAATGTTGAGTCATTTTGCGACCTGTCACAAAAAAACGATATTCCTTGGCTTACAGGGGCGTAATCCCGATGTTTCAGCAGAATAAGGACTGGGAAACACGAGAAAAGGCATATGCTGCTTTCTCCATGGGGCCGTTGACCGATTTCTGGCGACAGCGCGAGGAAGATGAGTTTACGGGCGTCGGGGATATCCCGGTTCGCTTCGTTCGTTTCCGTGACGAAAAAAATGACCGGGTGATTGTCGTTTGCCCCGGGCGTATCGAAAGTTACATCAAATATGCCGAGCTGGCATACGACCTGTTCCATCTGGGTTTTGATGTGTTAATTATCGACCATCGCGGGCAGGGACTTTCCGGTCGGATGTTGCCGGATACCCATCGTGGCCACGTGGATAACTTCAGTGATTACGTCGACGATCTGGCCGCATTCTGGCAACAGGAAGTGCAGCCCGGTCCGTGGCGCAAGCGCTATATTCTTGCGCACTCCATGGGCGGCGCCATTTCTACGCTCTTTTTGCAGCGCTACGATCACCAGTGCGATGCCATTGCGCTTACCGCGCCGATGTATGGCATTGTGATACGTTTTCCGGACTGGATGGTGCGCCATCTTCTCGACTGGGCTGAGGGCCATCAGCGCATTCGTGAAAGCTACGCCATCGGAACAGGGCGCTGGCGGGCTTTGCCTTTTGCCATCAACGTCTTAACCCACAGCCAGCAGCGTTATCGCCGTAACCTGCGTTTCTATGCCGATGAACCGCGCTTGCGCGTTGGCGGCCCCACCTGGCACTGGGTTCGCGAAGGAATCCTGGCAGGAGAACAGGTGCTGGCGGGTGCCGGCCAGGACGACACGCCCGCGCTCATCCTTCAGGCTGAAGAGGAGCGGGTGGTGGATAACCGTATGCACGACCGCTTTTGTGAACTGCGAGCCGCAGCCGGACACCCTTGTGAAGGGGGTAAACCGCTGGTCATAAACGGCGCGTACCATGAGATCCTTTTCGAAAAGGACGCCATGCGCTCAGTCGCACTCCACGCCATCGTCGACTTTTTCGGCAGGCATAACTGATATTCACCAGAGGTTAAATTTTTCTATGTACCAGGTTGTCGCGTCTGATTTAGATGGCACGCTGCTCTCTCCCGACCACACTTTATCGCCTTACGCGAAAGAGACCTTAAAACTCCTGACCGCCCGTGGCGTGAACTTTGTCTTCGCGACCGGCCGCCACCACGTCGATGTGGGCCAGATCCGCGATAATCTGGAGATCAAATCCTACATGATCACCTCCAACGGTGCCCGCGTGCACGATCTGGACGGGAATCTGATCTTCACACATAACCTCGATCGCGACATTGCCACCGATCTGTTCGGTATCATGCATAACAGCCCCGACATCATCACTAACGTCTATCGCGATGATGAGTGGTTTATGAACCGTCACCGTCCGGACGAGATGCGTTTCTTCAAAGAGGCGGTCTTTAACTATTCCCTGTATGAGCCGGGCCTGCTGGAGCCGGAAGGCATCAGCAAAGTGTTCTTCACTTCCGACAGCCACGAAGCGCTGCTCCCGCTGGAGCAGGCGATTAACGCGCGCTGGGGGGATCGGGTTAACGTCAGTTTCTCCACGCTGACCTGTCTCGAAGTGATGGCGGGCGGTGTCTCCAAAGGGCATGCCCTGGAAGCGGTGGCGAAACGTCTGGGCTTTGACCTGCGGGACTGCATCGCCTTTGGCGACGGTATGAACGACGCCGAAATGCTGTCGATGGCGGGTAAGGGCTGCATTATGGAAAACGCTCACCAGCGCCTGAAAGATCTGCATCCGGAGCTGGAAGTGATCGGCACCAACGCTGACAACGCAGTGCCAAAATATCTGCGTAAGCTGTTTCTTGAATAATCTTCACATGGTTATTTAACGTTCAGTTGTCAACCAAAGAGTTCGCTACAATGCCTGTCCATCTTTTCAAGAGACAAGCATTGTGGCGCTACTCATTATCACCACTATCCTGTGGGCCTTCTCTTTCAGCCTGATCGGTGAATACCTTGCCGGACATGTCGACAGCTACTTCTCGGTACTGATGCGTGTGGGGCTGGCGGCGCTGGTGTTCCTGCCCTTCCTGCGTACGCGCGGGCAAACGCTGAAAACCATTCTGCTGTACATGCTGGTGGGGGCGATGCAGCTCGGCATCATGTACCTGTTCAGCTTCCGGGCTTACGTCTATCTGACGGTGTCGGAATTCCTGCTGTTCACCGTCCTCACCCCGCTCTATATCACTCTGATTTACGATCTGCTCAGCAAGCGTCGCCTGCGCTGGGGCTATCTGCTGAGCGCGGCGCTGGCGGTAGTGGGGGCGGCGATCATTCGCTACGATAAAGTGAGCGACCACTTCTGGACCGGGCTGATGTTCGTCCAGCTCGCCAACATCAGCTTTGCCATCGGCATGGTGGGCTACAAGCGTCTGATGGAAACCCGCCCGATGCCGCAGCATAACGCCTTTGCCTGGTTCTATATGGGGGCGGCGATCGTGGCGGTCGCGGCGTGGTTTATGCTGGGGAACCCGCAGAAGCTGCCGACCACCACGCTGCAGTGGAGCGTGCTGGTGTGGCTGGGCGTGGTGGCATCCGGACTGGGCTACTTCATGTGGAACTATGGCGCCACGCAGGTGGACGCCGGGACGCTCGGGATCATGAACAACGTCCACGTCCCTGCGGGCCTGCTGGTGAACCTCGCCATCTGGCAGGAACAGCCGCACTGGCCAAGTTTCATTATTGGGGGGACGGTGATCCTGGCTTCACTGTGGGTGCATCGCCGTTGGGTCGCTCCGCGCTCCGGACAAATGGCAGATGATCGCAAGCGTGGTTCCGCGCTGAGCGAATAAAGGCCTCGGTAACCGGTTGTCGCTGCTCGCCATCGCGCACGGCGGCGTACAACCGGCTCCACAATCCCTCGCCCAGGGTTTTGGTCACCACCAGACCCTGGCGTTCAAAGCTCTCCACCACCCAGTGCGGCAGCGCCGCAATGCCCATTCTGGCCGCCACCATCTGAATCAGCAGCAGGGTGTTATCCACGCTTTTCAGCTGCGGGCTGATACCAGCCGGCTGCAGGAAATGGCGCCAGATATCCAGACGACTGCGCTGTACCGGGTAGATCAGCAGCGTTTCGGTCGCCAGATCTTCCGGCGTAATGCGCGCTCTGGAGGCCAGCGGGTGATCCGGGGCCAGCACCAGACGCACTTCAAAATCAAACATAGGCGAATAGTGCAGGCCACTGCGCGGCAGAATATCCGAAGTCATGACCAGATCCAGCTCGCCCTGCTGGAGCGACGGCTGCGGATCAAAGGTCACGCCGGATTTAAAGTCCATCTCCACCTGCGGCCACCGCTGGCGGAAGTTCTCAAGCGCGGGGGTCAGCCACTGGATACAGCTGTGACACTCAATGGCGATGCGCAGTCTGGTCTGCTGCGGCTCATGGCAGGCCTGCAACGCGCTGGCGATCTGCGGCAACACCTGATTAGCCAGCTGCAGCAGGATTTCCCCCTGCGGCGTAAAGCGTAGCGGCTGGCTCTTACGCACAAACAGACGAAAGCCAAGGCGCTGTTCCAGATCGCTGAACTGGTGGGAAAGGGCGGACTGGGTCTGATGCAGCGTGGCCGCCGCCGCCGCAAGAGAACCGCAGTTCCGCAACGCCTGGAGCGTTTTCAGGTGTTTAATCTCGATCATGAATGTCCTTCACTTCGCCATGAGCAATTTGCGCTTGAGGAATATACAGTACCCTCACATTATGGAAGTGTAAACATCTGGACGGCTAAATCCTAAAAATTCACAGGGGACACATCATGACAATCATCAACCATACCCTCGGTTTCCCGCGCGTCGGCCTGCGTCGCGAGCTGAAAAAAGCACAAGAAAGCTACTGGGCGGGCAACGCCACCCGTGACGAGCTGCTGGCCGTTGGCCGCGAGCTGCGCGCCCGTCACTGGGATCAGCAAAAACAGGCAGGCGTGGATCTGCTGCCGGTGGGCGATTTCGCCTGGTACGACCATGTTCTGACGACCAGCCTGCTGCTTGGCAACGTGCCGGCTCGTCATCAGAACAAAGATGGATCGGTGGATATCGACACCCTGTTCCGCATTGGCCGTGGCCGTGCTCCCACCGGTGAGCCGGCGGCGGCGGCGGAAATGACCAAATGGTTCAACACCAATTATCACTACATGGTGCCGGAATTTGTAAAAGGTCAGCAGTTCAGACTGACCTGGACCCAGCTGCTGGATGAAGTGGACGAGGCGCTGGCTCTGGGCCACAGGGTAAAACCAGTCCTGCTGGGGCCGGTCACCTGGCTGTGGCTGGGTAAAGTGAAAGGCGAACAGTTTGACCGCCTGAGCCTGCTGAATGACATTCTCCCGGTGTACCAGCAGGTGCTGGGCGAGCTGGCAAAACGCGGCGTGGAGTGGGTGCAGATCGACGAGCCGGCGCTGGTGCTGGAGCTGCCGCAGGCGTGGCTTGATGCCTTCAAACCGGCTTATGACGCCCTCGCAGGCCAGGTTAAGCTGCTGCTCACCACCTATTTTGAAGGCGTCACCCCGAACCTCGACACTATCACCACGCTGCCGGTGCAGGGCCTGCACGTTGACCTGGTGCACGGTAAAGATGATGTGGCGGAGTTACATGCCCGCCTGCCGTCCGGCTGGCTGCTCTCTGCCGGTCTGGTAAATGGCCGTAACGTCTGGCGTGCCGATCTGACAGAAAAATACAGTCAGATTAGCGATATTGTCGGCAAACGTGACCTGTGGGTGGCCTCATCCTGCTCCCTGCTGCACAGCCCGATCGACCTGAGCGTCGAAACCCGCCTGGATGACGAAGTGAAAAGCTGGTTTGCCTTCGCCCTGCAAAAATGTGAAGAGCTGGCCCTGCTGCGCGATGCGCTGAACAGCGGCGATACCACGGCAATTACCGCCTGGAGCGCACCGATCCAGGCCCGTCGCCACTCGACGCGCGTACACAATGCGGCAGTAGAAAAACGACTGGCGGCTATCACCGCCCAGGACAGCCAGCGTCAGAGCCCGTATGAGGTGCGTGCCGAAGCCCAGCGCGCGCGCTTTAAGCTCCCGGCATGGCCGACCACCACCATTGGCTCCTTCCCGCAGACCACCGAGATCCGCGGCCTGCGTCTGGACTTCAAAAAGGGTAACCTGGATGCGGGCAACTACCGCACCGGCATTGCGGAACACATCAAACAAGCGATTGTTGAGCAGGAACGTTTAGGCCTGGACGTGCTGGTCCACGGTGAAGCCGAGCGTAACGACATGGTGGAATACTTCGGTGAACACCTCGACGGTTTCGTCTTTACCCAGAACGGCTGGGTACAGAGCTACGGTTCCCGCTGCGTGAAGCCGCCGGTGGTGATTGGCGACGTCAGCCGTCCGGAAGCGATCACCGTGGAGTGGGCGAAGTATGCCCAGTCCCTGACCGACAAGCCGGTGAAGGGTATGCTGACCGGTCCGGTGACCATCCTCTGCTGGTCCTTCCCGCGTGAAGACGTCACCCGTGAAACCATTGCGAAGCAGATCGCCCTGGCGCTACGTGACGAAGTGGCGGATCTGGAAGCGGCGGGCATCGGCATTATCCAGATTGACGAACCGGCGCTGCGTGAAGGGCTGCCGCTACGCCGCAGCGACTGGGATGCCTACCTGGCATGGGGCGTGGAAGCCTTCCGCATTAACGCCGCGGTGGCGAAGGATGAGACCCAGATCCACACCCACATGTGTTACTGCGAGTTCAACGACATCATGGATTCCATCGCCGCGCTGGATGCCGACGTGATCACCATTGAGACCTCACGTTCCGATATGGAGCTGCTGGAGTCGTTTGAGGAGTTCGACTACCCGAACGAAATCGGGCCGGGCGTGTACGACATCCACTCCCCGAACGTGCCGAGCGTGGAGTGGATTGAGGCCCTGCTGCAGAAAGCGGCCCAGCGTATCCCGGCCGGGCGCCTGTGGGTGAACCCGGACTGCGGCCTCAAAACCCGCGGCTGGCCAGAGACCCGTGCCGCGCTGGCGAATATGGTGAAGGCGGCGCAGAATTTGCGTCAGGCATGATATCCCGTAGGCCCGGTAAGGCGTAGCCGCCACCGGGCATTTTACGCCTGCCCGTCCATCAGGCGGCTGATATGAATGCTTAACCACGTCAGCTCATCTTTCGGCAGGGTGAGTTGATATTTATCCTGCACATAGTCGCGGATCGCCCATGCCACGGTCATCGCGTCCGGGCGGTGGCGCATCAGCTCCTGATAAAAATCGTCGGTCTCACTGAGGGCGATTTTTCCGGCGAGTACCCGCTCCGCAAAGTAGCGAAGATGGGTAATAAAGCGCATGTAGTTAACCGACCGGGTATCAACGACCTTGCCCAGCTTATAGCGCACGATATCGGCGATACGGTTTACCAGCTCGACCTGCTGGTGAGCGGTGCTGTCGTCGCCCTGGCTGCTGGCGTTAATGAGATGAAAGGCGATGTTTACCGCCTCGTCTTCAGGTAACTCAACGTCGAATTTTTCATTAACCTGCGCGCGCGCCTGCAACCCTACGCTGTACTCCTGCGGATAGTAGCGCTTCACTTCCCAGCTCAGCTTATTCAGGATCGCCTGGCCGCTCCGGCTGCGTTCCACCGCAAAATGCAGATGCTCCGCCAGGGTAAACAGCAGTACGGAATTGAGCTTATCCCCGCACAGGCTGCGCGCGAGGGTAAGAATGTCATGGCTAATGTCGAAGAATGCCGCAGGAATAGTGTCCGTCAGGGATAAAAAATGGCGGGATTTGAGATCGCTCAGCGGCAGGAACACCTTCTCCACCTGTGTCAGGTCGATATTCGTACCGGGTTTCGCGCCAAAGCCGATCCCCTTGCCGAACAAAATCATCTCCCGCTGGTCGCTGTCGACCAGCAGCATACTGTTATTAAGCGACTTTTTTATCGTTATCACGGTTATTCCTGCGGCATGGCCGGTTAGCTCATGTCTGCGCCATTGCTGGCGATCACTTTTTTGTACCACCAGAAGGAGTCTTTTTTCAGGCGTTTCAGCGTGCCGTTACCTTCATCGTCCTGATCGACATAGATAAAACCGTAGCGCTTGGACATCTGCGAGGTGCCCGCACTGATAATGTCGATGCATCCCCAGGTGGTGAATCCCATCACATCCACCCCTTCATTAATAGCTGCCAAAGTTTGCCCGAAATGGGCGCGGAAATAGTCGATGCGGTAGCTGTCGTGGATCTCGCCGTTTTCCACCACATCTTTCGCGCCAAGACCGTTTTCAACGATAAACAGCGGCTTCTGGTAACGGTCGTACAGCTCCAGCAGGGAAATTTTCAGCCCGACAGGGTCGATCTGCCAGCCCCATTCGGAGGCGGGCAGGTAGGGGTTTTTTACACCGAGAACGGTATTGCCCGGAATACGTTCGACGTCCGGCTGGGTCGACTCGGTCATCGACATGTAGTAGCTAAAGGAGACAAAGTCGACGGTATGATCCTTTAAAATACGCTGATCGTCAGCCTGCATCTCAATCTGGATGTCCCGGCGCGCCAGATCGCGCAGGATCAACGGGGGATACTCGCCAAACACCTGCACGTCGGCGTAGAAGAAGTTTTCCAGATTCTTTTTCAGCGTCGCTTCCACATCTTCCGGACGGCAGCTGTGGGGGTAGGTCGTGAGTTTGGTCAGCATGCACCCGACCTGGCTGCCCGGGATTTTGGCGTGGCAGTCGCGAGTGACCAGCGCAGAGGCGACAAACTGATGATGCAGCCCCTGGTAGATATCCTGCTGCGCTTTGCCGGGCAGACTTTTCTCTTCGCGGATGCCCGCTGTGGTAAACGGGTGGCGGTGGATGCTGTCGATCTCATTAAACGTCAGCCAGTAGCGCACCAGGTCTTTGTAACGGTCAAAACAGACGTTGCTGAAGCGCACGAAAGCATCCACCACGTTACGGTGCACCCAGCCGTTATACTTTTCGCTCAGGGCCAGCGGCATTTCGTAGTGGGAGAGCGTCACCAGCGGCTCAATGTTATGGCGACGCAGCTCGCGGAACATATCTTCATAAAATTGCAGACCCGCCTCATTGGGCGCGGCGTCTTCGCCGGTGGGGAAGATACGTGACCAGGCGATCGACACGCGCAGCACCCTGTAGCCCATCTCGGCAAACAGGGCGATATCGTCCTTATAGTGGTGATAAAAATCGATGCCGCGGCGTTTCGGGTAGAGCGCATCGTTATTACCTTCAAACGCGTCGCGGATATTCTCGTCCGTCAGCGCCATATGACCACTGTAATCCTTCACGGACAGGTTGGGCTTCCAGGTGATGGCGTCAGCGACGGACGGCCCTTTGCCATCCACATTCCATGCCCCTTCGGCCTGATTGGCGGCGATTGCGCCACCCCATAAAAAACCTTGCGGAAACGGGAGGGATTTTTCCATTACACGGACTCCTTAAGCGTCATGATGATATGCGGGTCTGGGTTCTTATCGTCGGTATTTCCTGGTGTCAGCGAAAAGCGTTCGCCGTTAGTGACCACCATCATCACCACCGGATCGAGCCCGGCGGCAGTGATGGTATCGAGAGAAAATTCAATCAGCGTGTCGCCGCTCTTTACGTGCTGGCCTTCCATCACCCGTGGGGAGAAGCCATCGCCCTGCAGCCTGATGGTGTCGATCCCGATATGAAAAATCAGCTCGACGCCCGCATCGGTGAGCAGGCTCAGCGCATGGCCGCTTTCGAATATGTTCACGATGGTGCCATCCGCCGGGGCGCGCAGCACGCCCTGAGAAGGGATAATTGCGATCCCATCGCCCATGATTTTGCGGGAGAAAACGTCATCGTTAACCTTCTCAAGCGGGATGATTTGCCCTTCGACCGGACGGGTGAAATTCAGTGCGTCGCTTTTTTCAGGGGCTTTATCGCGCCAGAGCAGCAGGGCGCTGATAAACGCCACGGCAAAAGATAACCCTGCCCCGGCAAAGGCCCAGACGATGTTCATGGAATTATCCGGCGAGACAAACATCGAGATGCTGGCAAGCCCCGGGCCGACGAGCGCAAAGGCCTCAATGGCCATCCAGCCGATAAATGCCCCACCCACCATGCTGCCGAGGATCACGCTGTAGAGCGCTTTTTTATTCAGCAAGGTGACGCCATAGAGTGCCGGTTCAGTAATGCCGAACAGCGCAGAGATCCCGGCGGAAAAGGCAGTGGATTTCAGCACCTTGTCTTTGCTTTTGAGCGCAATCGCCAGACAGGCGCCGGACTCGGCAATGTTGTGCGCCAGAGAGGCAGGCAGATAGAGCATCTCGCGCCCGAACTGGCTCATGGAGGCCACGGCGTACGGCAGCATCGGCTTGTGCATCCCGGCGGCGACCATAAAGGGCAGGGCGGCGGCCAGCAGTCCGGTTGCCACAAAGCCAAGTTTGCCGTACAGCCACAAAATTACCGTTGCCAGGCCAGCACCCAGCTCGTAACCCAGCGGCCCCAGGATCAGCAGCGTGACCGGGACCGTCACCAGAAGAGAGAGCATCGGTGAGAGGAATATGCGTAGCGCGCCGGGGGAATAGCGGTTAAACAGCTTTTCCGTCCGGGCGTAAAAGAGCACGCACAGAATGGCGGGGAAGACCTGCGAGGCATACGCCACGTTGCGCAGGTCAAATGACATAAACGCCGTGCCGTCTGCCAGCTGTCTGGTCATTGCCGGCAGCACCATCACCGAAACCGCCGAGACGGCAACCAGCACGTTCACCTTCAGCTTCATCGCCGTGGTGATTGCCACCAGGATGGGGAGGAAGTAGAGCGGCGCAGAGCCAATATTATCCAGTACCTTGTAGGTTGAACTGTCGCGGCTGAGCCAGCCCATGACGTCCAGCAACAGCAGCAGCGATTTCAGCACGCCGCCACCGGCAATCGCAGGCACCAGCGGCTGAAAAACGCTGATGACGAAATCGATAATCTGCGCGCCACGCGAGGTTTTAGCCGCTGCGTGCTGACCTGCGGACTGCGGCGACCCCACCAGCGAGCGCACCGCTTCAAAGACCTGCACCACTTCATGACCGATAATCACCTGACACTGCACGTTCACCCGCACGCCCAGGACGCCGTCGACCTTTGCCAGTGCCGCCTCGTTGACTTTGCCATTGTCATACAGGCTCAGCCGCAAACGGGTAGAGCAGTGTTCGATATGTTCGATGTTCTCAGCCCCGCCGACCTGGGCGATGATTTCCAGCGCTGTTTGCAAGTGATTCATGTTCTGGCCCCTGTCTCCAGAGCAAAAAAAAAGACCTGAACCCCTTCTGCGCTCGAAAACGGAGAGGGGGTTCAGGTCTTGCCTACGGAATGTAGTTACACGCCTGTGGTTTTTATATCGTCCAGATTGTGATTAAAAGTCAAACGGTCACGGCGCTTTGCACGTTGAAGTGTGAGCCGCTTAACTTTTTTTACCGCCGTACTGGCGGAACCACGCCAGCATCCGCTGCCAGCCATCTTTCGCTGACTCTTCATGATAGCTCGGCCGGTAATCGGCATTGAAGGCGTGTCCCGCGCCCGGATAGACCACAATCTCCGCCGTGGCGTTTGCCGCCCGCAGGGCGTGACGCATCGTCTCGACGGTATCAAGCGGAATGCCGGTGTCTTCAGCACCATAGAGCCCAAGCACGGGGGCGTTTAAATCGGTGGCGATATCGACCGGATGCTTCGGTGAATTCAGGGTCTTCTCGCCGACCAGCTTGCCATACCACGCGACGGCGGCCTTCAGCTGCGGGTTGTGCGCGGCATACAGCCAGCTAATACGTCCGCCCCAGCAGAAGCCGGTCGCCAGCAGACGATGAGGATCGCCGCCATTGCGCGCCGCCCAGTTGGCGACGTGATCGAGATCCGCCAGCACCTGGGCGTCCGGCACTTTGCTCACCAGATTGCTGAACAGGGTGGGAATATCGCTGTACTCGTTCGGATCGCCCTGGCGGAAATAGAGCTCCGGCGCGACCGCCAGATAGCCTTCCAGCGCCAGACGACGGCAGAGGTCGCGAATATGTTCATGCACGCCAAAAATTTCCTGAATCACAATGACGATGGGCAGCGGCCCTTCCGCGTTTTTTGGCCGGGCATGATAAGCGGGCATATTGTCGCCCTGGGTCGGAATGGAGGTCTCCCCGGCGGAAATCGACTCCCCGGCGGTGGTGACAACGGTTGACGTTTGCAGGTCAGCAGCAGGTGCAAATCCAGTTTTTCCAGTCATGGCATTCTCCGTACCAATTAGCGCAAAGTTAAATATAGTCCGCAGGTTATCAATCCACAGTGCCCGAAACAGGCTATCTTTTGTGCAAGCCGTCGCGATATAACTTGTTAATGTGATGTTAGTCACTTTTTTATGGTAATTAACTGCAATCAAATTCATTACCGGTGATGTCTGTCACGAAAATAAGCTGTTTGCTTCGGTAAAGTACCGTTTTGCTTCTGCTGACAAACTGACCCACAGAGGAGTTTTCTATGTCTAAGTCTGATGTTTTTCATCTCGGCCTCACTAAAAACGATTTACAAGGGGCTACGCTCGCTATCGTCCCTGGCGATCCAGAGCGTGTGGAAAAGATCGCCGCGCTGATGGATAAGCCGGTTAAGCTGGCATCGCATCGTGAATTCACCACCTGGCGCGCAGAGCTGGACGGAAAACCGGTGATCGTCTGTTCAACCGGGATCGGTGGCCCGTCTACCTCTATCGCTGTTGAAGAGCTGGCGCAGCTGGGCATCCGTACTTTCCTGCGTATCGGTACCACCGGCGCGATCCAGCCGCATATCAACGTAGGCGACGTGCTGGTCACCACGGCGTCCGTACGTCTTGATGGCGCGAGCCTGCACTTTGCTCCAATGGAGTTCCCGGCAGTGGCCGACTTCGAGTGCACCACCGCGCTGGTGGAAGCGGCGAAATCCGTTGGCGCAACCACCCACGTTGGCGTTACCGCCTCGTCTGACACCTTCTACCCGGGCCAGGAGCGCTACGACACCTTCTCCGGTCGCGTGGTCAGCCGTTTCAAAGGCTCAATGGAAGAGTGGCAGTCCATGGGCGTAATGAACTACGAAATGGAATCCGCCACGCTGCTGACCATGTGCGCAAGCCAGGGTCTGCGTGCCGGTATGGTCGCGGGTGTGATTGTTAACCGTACTCAGCAAGAGATCCCGAACGCTGAGACCATGAAGCAGACCGAAAGCCACGCGGTGAAAATTGTTGTGGAAGCGGCCCGCCGCCTGCTGTAGTTTCCCCCTTTTCTACGCGAAAGGCCGACCTGTTCGGCCTTTTTCTTTGCGTAGCGCCTCGCAGAAAACTCTTTTCAAACTGGACGTTTATACAGCACAATTCTATTTTGTGCGGGTCATACCTTGATGCAGGGGGCGTCGTGGATATTTCCATCCTTTTTTATGCCGTTATTGCGCTGGTCAGCGTAGGCGTCGGCTGGTTGTTCGCCAGCTATCAGCATGCGCAGCAAAAAGCCGAACAGCTGGCCGAACGTGAAGAGATGGTGGCCGATCTCAGCGCATTACGACAGACCGTCGCCCAAAGCGGGCACTGGCGCGACGAGTGCGAGCTGCTCAATAACGAACTGCGTAACCTGCGGGATATCAACACCTCACTGGAAGCCGACCTGCGCGAAGTCACGACCCGGCTGGAATCGACCCAGCTGCATGCGGAGGACAAAATCCGCCAGATGATCAACAGCGAACAGCGTCTGAGCGAGCAGTTCGAAAACCTGGCCAACCGCATCTTTGAGCAGAGCAACCGCCGTGTCGATGAGCAAAACCGCCAGAGCCTGAACGGCCTGCTGACCCCCCTGCGTGAACAGCTGGACGGTTTCCGACGCCAGGTGCAGGACAGCTTTGGCCAGGAGGCGCGGGAGCGGCACACGCTGGCCCATGAAATTCGCAATCTCCAGCAGCTGAATGCCCAGATGGCCCAGGAGGCAATCAACCTCACCAAAGCGCTGAAAGGCGACAATAAAACCCAGGGCAACTGGGGAGAAGTGGTCCTGACCCGCGTCCTGGAAGCCTCCGGCCTGCGTGAAGGGCATGAATACCAGACCCAGGTCAGCATTGAAACGGAAAATCGCGCGCGGATGCAGCCCGACGTTATTGTCCGCCTGCCGCAGGAAAAAGATGTCGTCATCGACGCTAAAATGACGCTGGTGGCTTATGAGCGCTACTTCAATGCGGAGGACGACTACACCCGCGAGGCGGCGCTGCAGGAGCATATCGCCTCGGTACGTAACCACATCCGTCTGCTGGGGCGGAAGGATTATCAGCAGCTACCCGGCCTGCGTTCGCTGGACTACGTGCTAATGTTTATTCCGGTTGAACCGGCCTTCTTACTGGCGCTGGATCGCCAGCCGGAGCTGATCTCCGAGGCGCTGAAAAACAACATTATGCTGGTGAGTCCGACCACGCTGCTGGTGGCGCTGCGCACCATCGCTAATCTCTGGCGTTACGAGCACCAGAGCCGCAATGCCCAGCAGATTGCCGATCGTGCCAGCCGCCTGTACGACAAAATGCGCCTGTTCGTCGATGACATGTCTTCGGTAGGACAGAGCCTGGATCGCGCGCAGGATAACTACCGTCAGGCGATGAAAAAGCTCGCCTCCGGACGCGGCAACCTGCTGGCACAGGCCGAATCGTTCCGCAGCCTTGGCGTGGAAGTTAAACGCGAGATTAATCCGGAATTGGTGGAGCAGACCACCGCGCAGGATGAAGAGTACCGCCTGCGCGGTGACGGGGCTGTTCAAAAGACAAACAACACCTTAGCAGATGATCATGCGTCGGCAGACCCCCTGGCGCGTTATTCCCGGGGTGGTTGAATCGTAGGGCAAATGCGCCCAATCTGTTACACTTCTCGTACATTTGACTGATAAGCAGGCTCTGAGATGGTTGAAGATTCACAAGACACAACGCACTTTGGCTTTCAGACTGTCGCTAAAGCGCAGAAAGCTGACATGGTGGCCCACGTATTCCATTCCGTGGCGGCGAAGTACGATGTAATGAATGACCTGATGTCATTCGGCATTCATCGCTTGTGGAAGCGCTTCACTATTGACTGTAGCGGCGTGCGTCGTGGGCAAACCGTGCTGGATCTGGCGGGCGGCACCGGCGACCTGACTGCGAAATTCTCACGTCTGGTGGGTGAAAGCGGTCGCGTTGTGCTGGCTGACATCAACGACTCTATGCTGAAAATGGGTCGTGAAAAACTGCGCAATATCGGCGTGGTCGGCAACGTTGAATATGTCCAGGCTAACGCCGAGGCGCTGCCTTTCCCGGATAACACCTTTGACTGCATCACCATCTCGTTCGGTCTGCGTAACGTCACCGATAAAGAGAAAGCGCTGCGTTCCATGTACCGCGTGCTTAAACCGGGTGGACGCCTGCTGGTGCTGGAGTTCTCCAAACCGATTATTGAGCCGCTGAGCAAAGCGTACGACGCCTACTCGTTCCACATACTGCCACGCATTGGCGAAGTGGTTGCAAACGACGCCGACAGCTATCGCTACCTGGCTGAATCAATCCGTATGCACCCAAACCAGGACACCTTAAAAGCCATGATGCAGGACGCAGGCTTCGACAATGTTGATTACTTCAACATGACGGCGGGCGTTGTGGCGCTGCATCGCGGTTACAAGTTCTGAGTGGAGGTGGCAAATGCCGTTTAAACCCTTGATCACAGCGGGCGTTGAGAACGTACTGAATACCTTTCTGTATCGCTCACCCGCGCTGAAAACGGCGCGTCAGCGGCTGAACGGCAAAGTGCTGCGGGTGGTGGTTAAAGAGTTTTCGACGCCTCTGGTGCTGGTTTTCAGCGAGCGTCAGCTCGACGTGCTGGGCGAGTGGGAAGGCGAGGCGGACTGCTCTGTCATCACCCGCATGAGCACCCTGCCTAAACTGCGCGATCGCCAGCAGCTCACCGCCCTGATCCGTAGCGGTGAGCTTGAGGTAGAAGGCGACATCCAGGTGGTGCAGAACTTCGTTGCCCTGGCCGATCTGGCTGAATTCGATCCGGCCGAGCTGCTGGCCCCCTGGACAGGCGATATTGCCGCAGAGGGGATCGGTAAAGTGCTGCGCGGCGGCGCCGCTTTTCTGAAGAAAGGTTTTCAGCGTCAACAGCGCTACACTGCACAAGTGCTTACCGAAGAGTGGCGCATGGCGCCAGGGCCGCTGGAAGCGGCATGGTTTGCAGAAGAAACCGCCGCGGTTGAGCGTTCGGTTGACGCACTGACAAAACGGCTTGAAAAGCTGGAGGGCAAATGACGCCAGGTGAAATTCGGCGCCTCTATTTTATCATCCGCACCTTTTTGAGCTACGGGCTCGATGAGTTGATCCCTCGAATGCGCATCACATTGCCGCTGCGGCTCTGGCGGCAAACGCTTTTCTGGATGCCAAATCGTCATAAAGACAAGCTGCTTGGCGAACGGCTGCGTCTGGCACTGCAGGAGCTGGGTCCGGTGTGGATCAAGTTCGGCCAGATGCTCTCGACCCGCCGCGATCTCTTCCCGCCTCTGATTGCCGATCAGCTGGCTCTGCTTCAGGATAAGGTCGCCCCGTTCGATGGGCGACTGGCAAAACAGCAGATTGAAAAAGCGATGGGCGATATCCCGGTAGAGAGCTGGTTTGATGACTTTGACATTCAACCGCTGGCCTCGGCCTCCATTGCCCAGGTTCATACCGCACGGCTGAAAGAGAATGGTAAAGAGGTGGTCATCAAGGTGATCCGCCCTGACATTCTGCCGATCATCAAAGCCGATATGAAACTTATCTACCGTCTGGCCCGATGGGTGCCGCGCCTGCTGCCTGATGGCCGTCGTCTGCGCCCAATGGAAGTGGTGCGTGAGTATGAAAAGACGCTGATTGATGAGCTGAACCTGCTGCGTGAGTCGGCAAACGCCATTCAGCTGCGCCGTAACTTTGAAAACAGCCCGATGCTGTACGTGCCGGAAGTCTATTCCGACTATTGCAGTCAGGACATGATGGTGATGGAACGCATCTATGGGATCCCGGTCTCTGATGTCGCAACCCTGGAAAAGCAGGGCACCAACATGAAGCTGCTGGCGGAGCGTGGCGTTCAGGTCTTCTTCACCCAGGTGTTCCGCGACAGCTTTTTCCATGCCGACATGCACCCTGGCAACATCTTCGTCAGCTACGAGCATCCTGAAGATCCGCAATATATCGGCATCGACTGCGGTATTGTCGGCTCCCTGAACAAAGAAGATAAGCGCTATCTGGCAGAGAACTTTATCGCCTTCTTTAACCGCGATTACCGCAAAGTGGCTGAACTGCACGTCGACTCCGGCTGGGTTCCGCCGGATACCAACGTGGAAGAGTTTGAGTTCGCCATTCGTACGGTCTGCGAGCCAATCTTCGAGAAGCCGCTGGCTGAGATCTCGTTTGGCCATGTCCTGCTGAACCTGTTCAACACCGCTCGCCGCTTTAATATGGAAGTGCAGCCGCAGTTAGTTTTACTCCAGAAAACATTACTTTACGTTGAAGGGGTGGGGAGACAGCTCTATCCTCAGTTAGACTTATGGAAAACGGCAAAACCCTTCCTTGAGTCGTGGATCAAAGACCAGGTTGGTCTGCCTGCGCTGGTCCGCTCCCTGAAAGAGAAAGCGCCGTTCTGGATTGAAAAAATGCCAGAATTGCCGGAACTGGTGTACGACAGTTTGCGTCAGAGCAAGAACCTGGAGCACAGCGTGGATAAAATTGCTCGCGAACTGCAAACCAACCACGTCCGTCAGGGTCAGTCCCGATATCTGTTTGGTATTGGCGCCACGCTGCTGTTAAGCGGCACGCTGTTGCTAATCAATCGCCCTGACTGGGAGTTAATGCCCGCCTGGCTGATGGCCGGTGGTGTTGTTGTCTGGCTGGCGGGATGGCGTAAAACGCGCTGAATTGCATCGCTATCGCAGGGCCGCATAACGTATAATGCGGCCTGATTAATTTATCATCTACAACTGAGGAAGATGTATGGGTGGTATCAGTATCTGGCAATTAGTGATTATTGCCGTCATCGTCGTGCTGCTGTTCGGTACCAAAAAGCTCGGTTCTATCGGTTCCGATCTGGGTGCGTCCATCAAAGGCTTCAAGAAAGCGATCAAAGATGATGATGAGAAGCAGGACAAATCCAGCCAGGATGCGGATTTCACTGCTAAATCTATCGCCGATAAACAAGACGATGCCAAAAAGGAAAATGCTAAACGCCACGATAACGAGCAGGTGTAATACGTGTTTGATATCGGTTTTAGCGAACTGCTGCTGGTATTCGTGATTGGCCTCATCGTTCTGGGGCCACAGCGTTTGCCGGTGGCAGTAAAAACAATTGCAGGCTGGGTGCGCGCGCTACGTTCGCTTGCGACAACGGTTCAGAATGAACTGGCGCAGGAGCTTAAGCTGCAGGAGTTTCAGGACAGCCTGAAAAAAGTAGAGAAGGCGAGCATGGATAACCTGACGCCGGAACTCAAAGCCTCAATGGACGAACTGCGCGAAGCGGCGGAATCCATGAAGCGCTCTTACAGCGTTAATGACCCGGAAAAGTCGAGTGATGAAGCCAATACCATTCGCAACCCGCTGGTCAAAGATAACGAAGCGCAGCACGAAGGCGTGACGCCTGCCACTGCTGAACACCAGGCCAGCGCGCCCGAACAGACGCCTACAGAGCCGGTGATCAAAAAACAAGAACCGACGCCAGCGCCCGCAGAGAAAATGTCTGCACCCGCCGCTGACGCGTCCTCCTCGTCGAGTGATAAATCGTAAACATGGCAGTAGATGAAACTCAACCGCTGATTGCGCACCTGATCGAGCTGCGTAAGCGCCTGATGAACTGCATTATTGCGGTTTGCCTTATTTTCTTAGGCCTGGTCTATTTCGCCAACGACATCTATCAGGTGGTCTCTGCGCCGCTGATCAAACAGATGCCGCTGGGCGCAACCATGATTGCGACCGACGTCGCCTCGCCATTCTTCACGCCGATTAAGCTGACTTTCTGGGTATCGCTGATTGCCTCTGCGCCGGTGATCCTTTATCAGGTCTGGGCCTTTATCGCCCCTGCGCTCTACAAGCATGAACGCCGTCTGGTGATCCCCCTGTTGGTCTCCAGCTCGCTGCTGTTCTATATCGGCATGGCCTTTGCCTACTTCGTGGTCTTCCCGCTGGCGTTTGGCTTCCTGGCAAATACCGCGCCGGTAGGGGTCCAGGTCTCTACCGATATCGCCAGCTATCTGAGCTTCGTCATGGCGCTGTTTATGGCCTTCGGCGTGGCCTTTGAAGTGCCGGTTGCCATCGTGCTGCTCTGCTGGGTGGGGATCACCACGCCGGAAGACTTACGCAAAAAACGTCCGTATATTCTGGTGGGCGCCTTTGTTGTTGGCATGCTGTTAACGCCGCCGGATGTCTTCTCGCAAACCCTGCTGGCGATCCCGATGTATTGCCTGTTCGAGGTGGGTATCTTCTTCTCGCGCTTTTATACCGGCAAGCGACGTGAAGATCACGAGGAAGAGTCAGAAGAGTAATATCAACCGCCCGCCAGGGCGGTTGTCATATGGGAGCTAGCATGTTTGATATCGGTCTGAACCTGACCAGCCCGCAGTTTGCCCAGGATCGCGATGAGGTCGTCGCCCGGGCCTTCGCCGCAGGGGTTAACGGATTACTGCTGACGGGCACCAACCTGCACGAAAGTGAGCAGGCGTACCAGTTAGCGCAACGTTATGACCGCTGTTGGTCAACGGCGGGTGTCCATCCTCATGACAGCAGTCAGTGGACGGCCGAAAGCGCAGACAGGCTGCGGGTGTTAGCCGCCTCGCCGGAGGTGGTGGCTATCGGAGAGTGTGGCCTCGACTTTAACCGCAACTTCTCTACTCCCGCCGAGCAGGAGCACGCCTTCAGCGCCCAGCTTGCGCTGGCAGCGGAGCTGGAGATGCCGGTGTTTATGCACTGCCGCGATGCCCATGCGCGTTTTCTGGCGCTGCTGGAACCCTGGCTGGATAAATTGCCCGGTGCGGTGCTGCACTGTTTTACCGGCTCGCGGCAGGAGGCGATAGACTGTCTGGATCGCGGCCTGTATCTGGGGATCACCGGCTGGGTCTGCGATGAACGGCGCGGGCTGGAATTGCGCGAGCTGCTGCCGGTCATTCCTGCCGATCGTCTGCTGATTGAGACCGATGCGCCGTACCTGCTGCCGCGCGATCTCAGCCCCAAACCGGCATCACGTCGCAACGAACCGGCGTATTTAGGCCATATTCTTGAGCGGGTTGCGCACTGGCGTGCAGAGGATGCGCAGTGGCTGGCTGCGCAGACGGATGACAACGTGCGTCGTCTGTTTGGCGTCGAATTTTAAACTTTGCGAAAACTGGTGTTTTTCACGCTCTGCTTCACTTCTTTGTTCAGTAAGTTCAGCAGCAGCATGGAGCGGGCCTCACCGTCCGGCTCAGCGAAAATCGCCACCAGTCCTTCGAATGCCCCTTCGGTGATCACTACATCATCGCCGGAGAAGGGGGTATCAGGATCGGTAATGTCCTCTGGCTGTTTATAGACCGAGAGCTGGTGGATAACGGAAGAGGGCACCGTGGCCGGATGAATGCCAAAGCGCACGAAGTGGCTGACACCGCGCGTCGCATTAATGGTGGTGGTATGGATCACTTCGGGGTCGAATTCAACAAACAGATAGTTCGGGAAAAGCGGCTCGCTGACCGTTGTGCGTCTACCGCGAACCATTTTTTCAAGCGTGATGACGGGCGTCAGGCAGTTGACCGCCTGGCGTTCCAGATGTTCCTGAGCACGCTGAAGTTGCCCACGCTTGCAATACAGTAAATACCAGGCCTGCATAATGACTCTTTTCCGCTTGTTATGCCGGCAAGCATATCAAAACCCTGGCGGGATCGCTAAGCTGATTATAATGGCAGTACGCAGAAGAAGGCATGAATCTTCACGCTAATTTAACAAAAATACAGCATCACGCAGTCTTACGCCGTATAATGAAACGCTTACAGAGAGAGCTTGACTAACTGCATGAAATACAACGATCTACGCGACTTCCTGGAACTGCTGGAAAAGCAGGGCGAACTCAAACGCATTACCCTTCCTGTCGATCCTTATCTGGAGATGACAGAGATTGCCGACCGCACCCTGCGTGCCGGTGGGCCTGCGCTCCTGTTTGAAAACCCGAAAGGCTACACCATGCCGGTGCTCTGTAACCTGTTTGGCACACCGAAGCGTGTGGCGATGGGTATGGGCCAGGAGGATGTCAGCGCGTTGCGTGAAGTGGGTAAGCTGCTGGCTTTTCTGAAAGAGCCTGAGCCACCAAAAGGTTTTCGCGATCTCTTTGATAAGCTGCCGCAGTTTAAGCAGGTGCTGAACATGCCGACCAAACGTCTGCGCGGCGCACCCTGCCAGCAGAAAATTGTGGAAGGCGACGCAGTCGATCTGACGCGTATTCCGATCATGCAGTGCTGGCCCGAAGACGCCGCCCCGCTCATCACCTGGGGTCTGACCGTGACGCGCGGTCCGCATAAAGAGCGCCAGAATCTCGGGATCTACCGTCAGCAGCTGATCGGCAAGAACAAACTTATTATGCGCTGGCTGTCGCATCGCGGCGGCGCGCTTGATTTTCAGGAGTGGTGTGCAGCCCATCCCGGCGAACGCTTCCCGGTTTCCGTGGCGCTGGGTGCCGATCCGGCCACCATCCTCGGTGCGGTGACGCCGGTGCCGGACACGCTGTCGGAATACGCCTTTGCCGGATTACTGCGCGGTACCAAAACCGAAGTGGTGAAGTGCATTTCTAACGATCTGGAAGTGCCCGCCAGCGCCGAAATTGTCCTCGAAGGCTACATCGAGCCGGGGGAGATGGCACCGGAAGGGCCGTATGGCGACCACACCGGCTATTACAATGAAATAGACAACTTCCCGGTGTTCACCGTGACGCACATTACCCAGCGGGAAGATGCGATTTATCACTCCACCTACACCGGACGTCCGCCGGATGAACCTGCCGTGCTTGGCGTCGCGCTTAACGAAGTGTTTGTGCCCATTTTGCAAAAGCAGTTCCCGGAAATTGTTGATTTTTATCTGCCCCCGGAAGGATGCTCTTATCGCCTGGCGGTAGTGACCATCAAGAAGCAGTACGCGGGTCACGCAAAACGGGTGATGATGGGCGTATGGTCTTTCCTGCGCCAGTTTATGTATACCAAGTTTGTGATCGTTTGCGATGATGACGTCAATGCCCGTGACTGGAATGACGTCATCTGGGCCATCACGACCCGAATGGACCCGGCACGCGATACCGTGTTAGTTGAAAACACGCCGATTGATTACCTGGATTTTGCCTCGCCGGTTTCCGGTCTTGGCTCAAAAATGGGACTGGATGCCACCAATAAATGGCCCGGCGAAACCCAGCGTGAATGGGGGCGACCGATCAAAAAGGATCCTGAGGTGACTGCGCGAATTGACGCGATCTGGGATGAACTGGCCATAATGAATAACGGTACGCCGGATTCCGACCGTTAAGCCTTATAGACTTACCGACTGACAGAGAGAGCGAATGACAACCTTAAGCTGTAAAGTGACCTCGGTAGACGCTATCACCGACACTGTATATCGCGTCCGTTTAGTACCTGAATCGGCGTTCTCCTTCCGCGCTGGCCAGTATTTGATGGTGGTGATGGATGAGCGGGATAAGCGTCCTTTCTCAATGGCCTCTACGCCGGACGAGCAAGAGTTTATCGAGCTGCACATTGGGGCGTCAGAGCTCAACCTGTATGCGATGGCGGTGATGGATCGCATCCTGAAAGAGAACGAGATCGAGATTGATATCCCACACGGAGAAGCCTGGCTGCGCGATGATGAAGAGCGTCCGCTGATCCTGATTGCTGGCGGCACCGGTTTCTCCTATGCGCGCTCCATTCTGCTGACGGCACTGGCGCGTAACCCGGACCGCGATATCACTATCTACTGGGGTGGACGTGAGTCGAAGCACCTTTACGATCTGTCTGAGCTGGAAGCGCTGAGCGTGACCCATCCAAACCTGCGCGTTGAGCCGGTGGTGGAGCAGCCGGAAGAGGGCTGGCGTGGCCGCAGCGGCACGGTGTTAACGGCGGTACTGCAGGATCATGGCACCCTGGTAAACCACGATATCTATATTGCCGGTCGTTTCGAGATGGCGAAAATTGCCCGCGACCTGTTCTGCAACGAACGTGGCGCGCGTGAAGATCGTCTGTTTGGCGATGCCTTTGCATTTATTTGAGACGAAAAAAACCCGCCCCTGACAGGCGGGAAAACGGCAACTAAAATTTCTCTCTTCGCCAATGACGCCACTGGCACTGAGATGCTTTTCGTAGGCCGGGCAAGCGTAGCGCCCCCGGCAAAAGCCCGATGGCGCGTTGCTTATCGGGCCTACGTTTTCAGTTAGATTTACACCCTCTCAAACACCGTCGCGATCCCCTGGCCCAACCCGATACACATGGTCGCCAGACCAAACTGGGCATCTTTGCGCTCCAGCAGGTTGATAAGCGTCGTGCTGATACGCGCCCCGGAACAGCCCAGCGGGTGACCCAGTGCAATGGCACCGCCGTTGAGGTTAATCTTCTCGTCGATCTGATCCATCAGCCCCAGATCTTTAATGCACGGCAGGATCTGTGCGGCAAAGGCTTCGTTCATCTCGAAAACGTCGATATCGCTGGTCGTGAGGCCGGCTTTTTTCAGCGCCAGCTTCGACGCCGGTACCGGGCCGTAACCCATAATCGAAGGATCGCAGCCCACCACCGCCATCGAGCGGATACGGGCGCGCGGCGTCAGCCCCAGCTCGCGGGCGCGGCTTTCGCTCATGACCAGCATGGCGGCCGCACCATCGGACAGGGCGGAAGAGCTGCCCGCCGTCACGGTGCCGGTCACCGGATCGAAGGCCGGTTTCAGCGTCGAGAGCGCTTCAACGGTCGTCTCCGGGCGGATCACTTCATCGAAGTAGAACTGCTTCAACACGCCATCGGCGTCGTGGCCGCCGGTAGGCAGAATTTCGTTTTTGAAGGCACCGGACTGCGTCGCGGCCCAGGCACGGGCGTGCGAGCGGGCGGCAAAGCTGTCCTGCATTTCACGGCTGATGCCGTGCAGGCGGGAGAGCATCTCTGCCGTCAGCCCCATCATGCCCGCGGCTTTTGCCACGTTGCGGCTCATGCCAGGGTGAAAATCGACGCCGTGGCTCATCGGCACGTGGCCCATATGCTCCACGCCGCCAATCATGCACACCTGGGCGTCGCCAGTCATGATCATGCGTGCCGCATCGTGCAGGGCCTGCATCGACGAACCGCACAGGCGGTTGACGGTGACAGCCGGTACCGAGTGTGGGATCTCCGCCAGCAGCGCGGCGTTACGGGCGATATTGAAACCCTGCTCCAGGGTCTGCTGCACGCAGCCCCAGTAGATATCGTCCAGCGCGGTAGCCTCCAGCGCCGGGTTGCGCGCCAGCAGGCTACGCATTAAATGTGCGGAGAGATCTTCCGCGCGCACGTGACGAAATGCGCCGCCCTTCGAACGGCCCATCGGGGTGCGAATTGCATCGACAATGACAACCTGTTCCATTGTGACTCCTTAAGCCGTTTTCAGTGCGCCAACCGGACGGGCAGGCTCAACCGGGGGATAGTACGCTTCGTTGTGACGCGCTTTATTACGCAGACCTTCCGGCGCCTGATACAGCGGGCCGAGATGCTCGTACTGCTGCGTCATATCCAGATAGCGGGCGCTGCCGAGCGTATCCAGCCAGCGGAACGCGCCGCCGTGGAACGGAGGGAAGCCCAGGCCGTACACCAGCGCCATATCGGCTTCCGCCGGGCTGGCGATAATGCCCTCTTCGAGACAACGCACCACTTCGTTGACCATCGGGATCATCATGCGGGCAATGATCTCTTCGTCGCTGAAATCGCGCTTCGCATTGCTGACGTCTGCCAGCAGGCTATCCACGGCTGCGTCTTCCTCTTTCTTCGGCTTGCCTTTGCTGTCTTCTTTATAACGCCAGAAGCCGAGGCCGTTTTTCTGGCCGTAACGACTGGAGTCGAAGAGCGCGTCGATAGCATCGCGATAATCTTTCTGCATCCGCTCAGGGAAACCAGCCGCCATCACCGCCTGGGCGTGATGGGCGGTATCGATGCCGACAACGTCCAGCAGGTAAGCGGGGCCCATTGGCCAGCCAAACTGTTTTTCCATCACTTTATCGATCTTGCGGAAGTCAGCTCCGTCGCGCAGCAGCTGGCTGAACCCGGCAAAGTAAGGGAACAGCACGCGGTTGACGAAGAAGCCCGGGCAGTCGTTGACCACAATCGGGGTTTTGCCCATTTTGCTGGCCCAGGCCACCACTTTGGCGATCGTTTCATCGGAGGTCTTTTCCCCGCGAATCACTTCAACCAGCGGCATACGGTGCACCGGGTTAAAGAAGTGCATCCCGCAGAAGTTTTCCGGGCGCTTCAGGACGCTGGCCAGTTCGCCAATGGGAATAGTAGAGGTGTTGGACGCCAGTACGGTATCCGGCCGGACCTTGTCTTCTGTTTCCGCCAGCACCGCTTTTTTCACTTTCGGGTTTTCGACTACCGCTTCAACAACCACATCCACGCGATCAAACCCGCTGTATTCCAGGGTCGGGTGGATGGTGGAAATCACTCCGGAGAGCTTCAGGCCGTCAATTTTGCCGCGTTCCAGCTGTTTGTTCAGCAGCTTGGCCGCTTCGGTCATGCCCAGGGTCAGGGATTTGTCGTTAATGTCTTTCATGACCACCGGCACGCCTTTCCAGGCGGACTGATACGCAATGCCGCCGCCCATAATGCCTGCGCCCAGCACCGCAGCCTGTTTTGGCGTCTCGACATTTTTGGTGAGCTGCTTCGCTTTGCCCTTCACGAACTGGTCGTTGAGGAAAATCCCCACCAGAGCACGCGCTTCGTTAGTGTGAGCCAGTGGGACGAAACTTTGGTTTTCTAATTTCAGTGCTTCGTCACGGTCCAGACGCGCAGCGGCTTCGATGGTTTTCACCGCGGCGATCGGTGCCGGGTAGTGTTTACCCGCCGTCTGCATCACCATGCCTTTGGCGATAGTGAAACTCATGGTGGCTTCAATTTTACTTAAGTGCAGCGGCTCCAGCTTCGGCTGGCGTTTCGCTTTCCAGTCGAGATCGCCATTAATTGCCTGGCGCAGGATCGCCACTGCCCCTTCACGCAATTTTTCAGGCTTAACCACGCCGTCTACCAGACCAAGCTTCAGCGCCTGATCGGCACCAACATCTTTACCGGCGGCGATGATCTCAAGGGCGCTGTCGGCACCCAGCAGGCGCGGCAGGCGAACTGAGCCGCCAAAGCCCGGCATAATGCCCAGCTTCGTTTCCGGCAGGCCAATGCGCAGATCCGGTGTTGCCAGACGATAATCGGTGGCCAGCACGCATTCGCAGCCGCCGCCCAGCGCGTAGCCATTGACCGCGGAAATGGTCGGAACCGGCAGGTCTTCCAGACGGTTAAAGACGCTGTTGGCGAAATGCAGCCACTGGCTGAGCTGCTCCTGAGGTACCAGGAACAGCGAAAGGAATTCGGTAATGTCCGCGCCGACGATAAATGCCGCTTTTTCGGAACGCAGCAGC
Organism: Leclercia adecarboxylata; assembly: GCF_023639785.1. Classification (NCBI taxonomy): domain Bacteria; kingdom Pseudomonadati; phylum Pseudomonadota; class Gammaproteobacteria; order Enterobacterales; family Enterobacteriaceae; genus Leclercia; species Leclercia adecarboxylata. The sequence goes on along the minus strand of NZ_CP098325.1, from coordinate 4,439,702 downwards.
AGACCTTTTAAATCGGTTTGTTTTTCAAGAACGTCCAGAGCATGGCCAAGGCTGGCCACGGTTGCGGTGTCCAGCTTATTCACTGAGCCGGGGGCGTCGAATACCAGTTCGGCAATGCCACCTTCCAGCCAGTCTACGTACAGGGTGTCGCCTTTGTAGAGCATGTCAGTCTCCTGAATCCAGCAATTGGATCTGGTCATACCAGATGAATCGGAGTGTGGGTTTTGTGTTAATGAAATGCAAATCAGTCATTAAATAATTGTAGGTTCGATCACGCTCGGCGAAGATCACGCAGCCTTTCTGAGGTGTGCTAAGATGCGGAGACTTGAGGTCAAAACGAAAGGAATAATGATGGACTCACTGGCCGCGCTCTACAAAAATCATATTGTTACCTTACAGGAACGTACCCGCGACGTACTGGCTCGCTTTAAGCTGGATGCACTGCTCATCCACTCCGGCGAACTGTTCAATGTCTTCCTCGACGATCACGCTTATCCCTTCAAAGTGAACCCGCAATTTAAAGCCTGGGTGCCGGTAACGCAGGTTCCCAATTGCTGGTTGCTGGTGGATGGCGTGAACAAGCCAAAGCTGTGGTTCTACCTGCCGGTGGATTACTGGCACAACGTGGAGCCGCTGCCGACATCTTTCTGGACGGATGAAGTAGAGGTGATTGCCCTGCCAAAAGCTGACGGCATTGGCAGCCAGTTACCCGCAGCCCGCGGCAATATCGCCTATATTGGCCCGGTGCCTGAACGTGCGCGCGGTCTGGAGATCGCGGCGGATAACATCAACCCGAAAGGCGTTATCGACTATCTGCACTATTACCGCTCTTATAAAACCGATTATGAACTGGCGTGTATGCGTGAAGCGCAAAAAACCGCGGTAAACGGCCATCGTGCGGCGCATGAAGCCTTCCTGTCCGGCATGAGCGAGTTCGATATCAACCAGGCTTACCTGACGGCCACCGGTCATCGCGATACCGACGTTCCTTACAGCAACATCGTGGCGCTGAACGAGCACGCGGCGGTGCTGCACTACACTAAACTCGATCACCGTGCGCCGTCCGAAATGCGCAGCTTCCTGCTGGATGCCGGTGCGGAATATAACGGCTATGCCGCTGACCTCACCCGAACCTGGGCCGGGAACAGCGACACCGATTTCGCTGCGCTTATTAAAGACGTGAACGATGAGCAGCTGGCCCTGATCGCCACCATGAAGGCGGGCGTGAGCTATGTGGATTACCACATCCAGTTCCATCAGCGCATTGCGAAGCTGCTGCGTAAGCATCAGATCGTCAGCGATATGAGCGAAGAGGCGATGGTGGAAAACGATCTCACCGGGCCGTTCATGCCGCACGGTATCGGTCATCCGCTGGGTTTGCAGGTGCATGACACCGCAGGCTTTATGCAGGATGACACCGGTACGCACCTGGCTGCACCGTCCAAATATCCGTACCTGCGCTGCACCCGCATCCTGCAGCCGCGCATGGTGCTGACCATCGAGCCGGGCATCTACTTTATTGAGTCGCTGCTGGCGCCGTGGCGTGAAGGGCAGTTCAGCAAACACTTCAACTGGCAGAAAATTGAAGCGCTGAAGCCGTTTGGCGGGATCCGTATCGAAGATAACGTGGTGATCCACGAAAACGGTACTGAAAACATGACGCGAGATCTGAAGCTGGCGTAATGGAAAGCTGGCTCATACCGGCAGCGCCGGTCACCTTTACGGAAGAGATCAAGAAAAGCCGTTTTATCACGCTGTTGGCCCATACCGATGGCGTGGAGGCGGCAAAGGCCTTTGTTGAGTCGGTACGTGCGGAACATCCTGACGCCCGCCACCACTGTGTGGCATGGGTGGCCGGGCCGCCTGACGACTCGCAAAAGCTTGGCTTCTCGGATGATGGTGAGCCGGCGGGCACGGCGGGCAAACCGATGCTCTCCCAGCTAATGGGTAGCGGCGTTGGTGAGATCACCGCCGTCGTGGTGCGATACTACGGCGGCGTACTATTAGGAACGGGCGGGCTGGTCAAGGCCTATGGCGGCGGTGTCCAGCAGGCACTTAATCATCTGACGACTATCCGCAAAACGCCACTTACCGAATATACTTTATTGTGCGATTACGCCCAGTTATCCGGCATCGAAGCGTTGCTGAAGCAGTATCAGGGATTGATCGTGCACAGTGATTACCAGGCGATGGTGCAGTTGCGGGTCGCGTTACCCCAGGCGTCGCTTCCGGCATTCTCAGCAAAACTGGCTGATTTTAGTCGTGGTTCGTTGCAATTACGGCCGATTGAAGAATAATCCCCACCTTACTTTTTAATACCTAAGGAAGCGGCAGAGATGCATTTTCGTGCCATAACCCGAATCGTTGGATTGCTGGTCATACTCTTTTCCGGGACGATGATCCTCCCTGGACTGGTGGCGCTTATTTATCGGGATGGTGCGGGCCGTGCCTTTACGCAGACCTTTTTCGTCGCGCTGATGATTGGCTCCCTGCTGTGGTGGCCTAACCGTCGTCAGAAAGGGGAACTAAAATCCCGCGAAGGATTCCTTATCGTGGTTCTTTTCTGGACCGTGCTGGGCAGCGTGGGGGCATTACCCTTCATCTTTTCAGAACAGCCCAACCTGACGATCACCGACGCGTTCTTCGAATCCTTCTCCGGACTGACGACCACCGGGGCCACGACGCTGGTGGGGCTGGACTCGCTGCCTCATGCCATCCTTTTTTACCGACAGATGCTGCAGTGGTTCGGCGGGATGGGGATCATCGTGTTAGCCGTGGCTATCCTGCCAATACTGGGCGTCGGGGGGATGCAGCTCTACCGGGCAGAAATGCCGGGGCCGCTGAAAGATAATAAGATGCGCCCGCGTATCGCCGAGACGGCTAAAACGTTGTGGCTCATCTATGTACTGCTGACCGTCGCCTGCGCGCTGGCGCTGTGGTTTGCCGGGATGCCCGCCTTTGATGCTATCGGCCATAGCTTTGCCACCATCGCTATCGGCGGGTTCTCTACTCATGATGCCAGCATCGGCTATTTTGACAGCCCGACGATCAACACCATTATTGCGGTCTTCCTGCTGATCTCCGGGTGTAACTATGGCCTGCACTTCTCTTTATTAAGCGGCCGTAACCTGAAGGTCTACTGGCGTGACCCGGAATTCCGCATGTTTATCGGCGTGCAGCTGACGCTGGTGGCTATCTGTACTCTGGTACTGTGGCTACACGACGTCTATAACTCGGCGCTAACCACCCTCAACCAGGCGTTCTTCCAGGTAGTCTCCATGGCGACCACGGCAGGCTTTACCACCGACAGCATTGCGCGCTGGCCGCTCTTCCTGCCTGTCCTGCTGCTCTGTTCGGCTTTCATCGGCGGTTGCGCCGGTTCGACGGGGGGGGGCCTGAAGGTGATTCGCATCCTGCTGCTGTTCAAACAGGGGAACCGTGAGCTGAAACGTCTGGTTCACCCGAATGCGGTTTACAGTATCAAGCTGGGTAACCGCGCGTTGCCGGAGCGTATTCTGGAAGCGGTATGGGGCTTTTTCTCCGCCTACGCGCTGGTCTTTATTGTCAGCATGCTGGCGATTATCGCGACGGGCGTGGATGACTTCTCGGCGTTTGCCTCTGTTGTCGCCACACTGAATAACCTGGGGCCAGGTCTTGGCGTGGTTGCAGATAACTTTGCCAGCATGAATCCAACCGCGAAATGGATCCTGATTGCTAATATGCTGTTCGGGCGTCTTGAGGTCTTTACGCTGTTGGTCCTCTTTACACCCACTTTCTGGCGCGAATAAGGGAGCAGTTTGTGAAAACATTAATTCTATTTTCAACGCGCGACGGGCAGACGCGGGAGATTGCCGCCTTTCTGGCCTCTGAGTTAAAAGAGCAGGGTATCTATGCGGATGTCATCAATCTGAACCGCACCGAGCAGATTGCGTGGCAGGAGTATGACCGCGTGGTGATCGGCGCCTCGATTCGTTACGGCCATTTCCATCCGGCGGTGGATCGCTTTGTGAAAAAACATACGGCAGCGCTGAACAGCCTGCCGGGCGCGTTCTATTCCGTGAATCTGGTAGCGCGTAAAGCAGAAAAGCGCACGCCGCAGACGAATAGCTACACGCGCAAGTTTTTGCTGAGTTCTCCGTGGAAGCCAACCGCCTGTGCTGTCTTTGCCGGTGCCCTGCGTTACCCACGCTATCGCTGGTACGATCGCTTTATGATCCGTCTTATTATGAAGATGACCGGCGGCGAAACGGATACCCGCAAAGAAGTGGTCTATACCGACTGGTCTCAGGTCGCCAGTTTCGCCCGGGAAATTGCGCAATTAACCCGCACATCGCGGCTTTAATAAACGTAAAGGTCGAAAATCAAGCGAACGGAAAGTTTTTTAATATTTATGCTTGTCACCGCCGGAGAACTCCCTATAATGCGCCTCCACTGACACGGAACAACGGCAAATAAGCCGCCGGGTCAGCAGAGAAAAGCGTGAAATAATCGCTTGACTCTGAAAGAGGAAAGCGTAATATACGCCACCTCGCAACGGTGAGCGAAAGCCGCGTTGCACTGCTCTTTAACAATTTATCAGACAATCTGTGTGGGCACTCAAAGTGACATGGATTCTTAATGTCTTCGGACAATAAATGAATACCAAGTCTCTGAGTGAACATACGTAATTCATTACGAAGTTTAATTCACGAGCATCAAACTTAAATTGAAGAGTTTGATCATGGCTCAGATTGAACGCTGGCGGCAGGCCTAACACATGCAAGTCGAACGGTAGCACAGAGAGCTTGCTCTCGGGTGACGAGTGGCGGACGGGTGAGTAATGTCTGGGAAACTGCCTGATGGAGGGGGATAACTACTGGAAACGGTAGCTAATACCGCATAACGTCGCAAGACCAAAGAGGGGGACCTTCGGGCCTCTTGCCATCAGATGTGCCCAGATGGGATTAGCTAGTAGGTGGGGTAACGGCTCACCTAGGCGACGATCCCTAGCTGGTCTGAGAGGATGACCAGCCACACTGGAACTGAGACACGGTCCAGACTCCTACGGGAGGCAGCAGTGGGGAATATTGCACAATGGGCGCAAGCCTGATGCAGCCATGCCGCGTGTATGAAGAAGGCCTTCGGGTTGTAAAGTACTTTCAGCGAGGAGGAAGGCATTGTGGTTAATAACCACAGTGATTGACGTTACTCGCAGAAGAAGCACCGGCTAACTCCGTGCCAGCAGCCGCGGTAATACGGAGGGTGCAAGCGTTAATCGGAATTACTGGGCGTAAAGCGCACGCAGGCGGTCTGTCAAGTCGGATGTGAAATCCCCGGGCTCAACCTGGGAACTGCATTCGAAACTGGCAGGCTAGAGTCTTGTAGAGGGGGGTAGAATTCCAGGTGTAGCGGTGAAATGCGTAGAGATCTGGAGGAATACCGGTGGCGAAGGCGGCCCCCTGGACAAAGACTGACGCTCAGGTGCGAAAGCGTGGGGAGCAAACAGGATTAGATACCCTGGTAGTCCACGCCGTAAACGATGTCGACTTGGAGGCTGTGCCCTTGAGGCGTGGCTTCCGGAGCTAACGCGTTAAGTCGACCGCCTGGGGAGTACGGCCGCAAGGTTAAAACTCAAATGAATTGACGGGGGCCCGCACAAGCGGTGGAGCATGTGGTTTAATTCGATGCAACGCGAAGAACCTTACCTACTCTTGACATCCAGAGAACTTTCCAGAGATGGATTGGTGCCTTCGGGAACTCTGAGACAGGTGCTGCATGGCTGTCGTCAGCTCGTGTTGTGAAATGTTGGGTTAAGTCCCGCAACGAGCGCAACCCTTATCCTTTGTTGCCAGCGGTTAGGCCGGGAACTCAAAGGAGACTGCCAGTGATAAACTGGAGGAAGGTGGGGATGACGTCAAGTCATCATGGCCCTTACGAGTAGGGCTACACACGTGCTACAATGGCGCATACAAAGAGAAGCGACCTCGCGAGAGCAAGCGGACCTCATAAAGTGCGTCGTAGTCCGGATTGGAGTCTGCAACTCGACTCCATGAAGTCGGAATCGCTAGTAATCGTAGATCAGAATGCTACGGTGAATACGTTCCCGGGCCTTGTACACACCGCCCGTCACACCATGGGAGTGGGTTGCAAAAGAAGTAGGTAGCTTAACCTTCGGGAGGGCGCTTACCACTTTGTGATTCATGACTGGGGTGAAGTCGTAACAAGGTAACCGTAGGGGAACCTGCGGTTGGATCACCTCCTTACCTTAAAGAACCTGCCTTTGTAGTGCTCACACAGATTGTCTGATGAATGATGAACTTCTGAATGTACTCTTGAGTGCATTAAGAAGTTTTGCTCTTTAAAAATCTGGATCAAGCTGAAAATTGAAACGACACACGAAAGTGTGTTCGAGTCTCTCAAATTTTCACAACCATGAAGTGAAACATCTTCGGGTTGTGAGGTTAAGCGACTAAGCGTACACGGTGGATGCCCTGGCAGTCAGAGGCGATGAAGGACGTGCTAATCTGCGAAAAGCGCCGGCGAGGTGATATGAACCTTTGACCCGGCGATGTCCGAATGGGGAAACCCAGTGCAATCCGTTGCACTATCGTTAACTGAATACATAGGTTAACGAGGCGAACCGGGGGAACTGAAACATCTAAGTACCCCGAGGAAAAGAAATCAACCGAGATTCCCCCAGTAGCGGCGAGCGAACGGGGAGCAGCCCGGAGTCTGAATCAGCTTGTGTGTTAGTGGAACGGTCTGGAAAGTCCGACGGTACAGGGTGATAGTCCCGTACATGAAAGCACACTTGCTGTGAACTCGAAGAGTAGGGCGGGACACGTGGTATCCTGTCTGAATATGGGGGGACCATCCTCCAAGGCTAAATACTCCTGACTGACCGATAGTGAACCAGTACCGTGAGGGAAAGGCGAAAAGAACCCCGGCGAGGGGAGTGAAAAAGAACCTGAAACCGTGTACGTACAAGCAGTGGGAGCACCTTCGTGGTGTGACTGCGTACCTTTTGTATAATGGGTCAGCGACTTATATTCTGTAGCAAGGTTAACCGTATAGGGGAGCCGAAGGGAAACCGAGTCTTAACTGGGCGTTAAGTTGCAGGGTATAGACCCGAAACCCGGTGATCTAGCCATGGGCAGGTTGAAGGTTGGGTAACACTAACTGGAGGACCGAACCGACTAATGTTGAAAAATTAGCGGATGACTTGTGGCTGGGGGTGAAAGGCCAATCAAACCGGGAGATAGCTGGTTCTCCCCGAAAGCTATTTAGGTAGCGCCTCGTGAACTCATCTCCGGGGGTAGAGCACTGTTTCGGCTAGGGGGCCATCCCGGCTTACCAACCCGATGCAAACTGCGAATACCGGAGAATGTTATCACGGGAGACACACGGCGGGTGCTAACGTCCGTCGTGAAGAGGGAAACAACCCAGACCGCCAGCTAAGGTCCCAAAGTCATGGTTAAGTGGGAAACGATGTGGGAAGGCACAGACAGCCAGGATGTTGGCTTAGAAGCAGCCATCATTTAAAGAAAGCGTAATAGCTCACTGGTCGAGTCGGCCTGCGCGGAAGATGTAACGGGGCTAAACCATGCACCGAAGCTGCGGCAGCGACACTATGTGTTGTTGGGTAGGGGAGCGTTCTGTAAGCCGTTGAAGGTGAACTGTGAGGTTTGCTGGAGGTATCAGAAGTGCGAATGCTGACATAAGTAACGATAAAGCGGGTGAAAAGCCCGCTCGCCGGAAGACCAAGGGTTCCTGTCCAACGTTAATCGGGGCAGGGTGAGTCGACCCCTAAGGCGAGGCCGAAAGGCGTAGTCGATGGGAAACAGGTTAATATTCCTGTACTCGGTGTTACTGCGAAGGGGGGACGGAGAAGGCTATGTTGGCCGGGCGACGGTTGTCCCGGTTTAAGCATGTAGGCGGAGGTTCCAGGTAAATCCGGTACCTTTTTAACGCTGAGGTGTGATGACGAGGCACTACGGTGCTGAAGTAACAAATGCCCTGCTTCCAGGAAAAGCCTCTAAGCATCAGGTAACAACGAATCGTACCCCAAACCGACACAGGTGGTCAGGTAGAGAATACCAAGGCGCTTGAGAGAACTCGGGTGAAGGAACTAGGCAAAATGGTGCCGTAACTTCGGGAGAAGGCACGCTGATATGTAGGTGAAGCCCCTGCGGGTGGAGCTGAAATCAGTCGAAGATACCAGCTGGCTGCAACTGTTTATTAAAAACACAGCACTGTGCAAACACGAAAGTGGACGTATACGGTGTGACGCCTGCCCGGTGCCGGAAGGTTAATTGATGGGGTTAGCGGCAACGCGAAGCTCTTGATCGAAGCCCCGGTAAACGGCGGCCGTAACTATAACGGTCCTAAGGTAGCGAAATTCCTTGTCGGGTAAGTTCCGACCTGCACGAATGGCGTAATGATGGCCAGGCTGTCTCCACCCGAGACTCAGTGAAATTGAAATCGCTGTGAAGATGCAGTGTACCCGCGGCAAGACGGAAAGACCCCGTGAACCTTTACTATAGCTTGACACTGAACACTGGTCCTTGATGTGTAGGATAGGTGGGAGGCTTTGAAGCGTGGACGCCAGTCTGCGTGGAGCCATCCTTGAAATACCACCCTTTAATGGCTGGTGTTCTAACGTAGACCCGTTACCCGGGTTGCGGACAGTGTCTGGTGGGTAGTTTGACTGGGGCGGTCTCCTCCTAAAGAGTAACGGAGGAGCACGAAGGTTAGCTAATCCTGGTCGGACATCAGGAGGTTAGTGCAATGGCATAAGCTAGCTTGACTGCGAGAGTGACGGCTCGAGCAGGTGCGAAAGCAGGTCATAGTGATCCGGTGGTTCTGTATGGAAGGGCCATCGCTCAACGGATAAAAGGTACTCCGGGGATAACAGGCTGATACCGCCCAAGAGTTCATATCGACGGCGGTGTTTGGCACCTCGATGTCGGCTCATCACATCCTGGGGCTGAAGTAGGTCCCAAGGGTATGGCTGTTCGCCATTTAAAGTGGTACGCGAGCTGGGTTTAGAACGTCGTGAGACAGTTCGGTCCCTATCTGCCGTGGGCGCTGGAGAATTGAGGGGGGCTGCTCCTAGTACGAGAGGACCGGAGTGGACGCATCACTGGTGTTCGGGTTGTCATGCCAATGGCACTGCCCGGTAGCTAAATGCGGAAGAGATAAGTGCTGAAAGCATCTAAGCACGAAACTTGCCCCGAGATGAGTTCTCCCTGACCCTTTAAGGGTCCTGAAGGAACGTTGAAGACGACGACGTTGATAGGCCGGGTGTGTAAGCGCAGCGATGCGTTGAGCTAACCGGTACTAATGAACCGTGAGGCTTAACCTTACAACGCCGAAGCTGTTTCGGTGTGATTTGAGACGATTTTCAGCCTGATACAGATAACAGAATTTGCCTGGCGGCTGTAGCGCGGTGGTCCCACCTGACCCCATGCCGAACTCAGAAGTGAAACGCCGTAGCGCCGATGGTAGTGTGGGGTCTCCCCATGCGAGAGTAGGGAACTGCCAGGCATCAATTAAAGCCGAGAGCCCGTCCGCAAGGACGGGCTTTTTGCGTTTCGGCAAAATCGCCTTACCCGACCTACATATCCCGATTCCAGCCGACAAAGATCCCCCGATGGGGTAAACTATCCCGGTTTTTGCATCTGGATAGCGTCTATGAATCACTCCCTTAAGCCCTGGAATACCTTCGGTATCGACCGAAATGCCCGACAGATCGTACGGGCCGACGATGCGCAGCAACTGCTGGCCGCATGGAATCACGCCACGCAACACCACCAGCCTGTTCTTATCCTGGGCGAAGGCAGTAACGTTCTTTTTCTGGAAGACTTTTCAGGCACAGTGATCGTTAACCGCATCAGCGGGATCGAGGTTGAAGAGACCCAGGATTGCTGGCGTCTGCACGTGGGTGCCGGGGAGAACTGGCATAACCTGGTGAAGTTTACCCTTGAAAACAATATGCCGGGGCTGGAAAACCTTGCCCTGATCCCTGGCTGCGCCGGTTCATCGCCTATTCAGAACATCGGTGCTTACGGTATCGAGCTCAAACATGTCTGCGAATATGTCGATTGCATTGAACTGGCAACGGGCAACGCGCTCCGTTTAAGCGCAGAACAGTGCCGTTTTGGCTATCGCGACAGCATTTTTAAACATGAGTATCAGGATAAATATGTCATCGTCGCGGTTGGACTGCGCCTGACGAAAAACTGGCAGCCTGTGCTCACCTACGGCGATCTCACCCGTCTGGATCCGGCCACCGTCACAGCGAAAGACGTTTTCGATTCGGTGTGCCATATGCGTATGAGTAAATTGCCGGATCCTAAAATAAACGGTAATGCCGGTAGTTTCTTCAAAAACCCGGTAATCTCCGGCGAAAAAGCGGGTATCTTACTGGCGCAATGGCCGAATGCACCGCACTATCCGCAGGCCGATGGTAGCGTCAAGCTGGCCGCAGGCTGGCTGATCGATCAGTGTCAGCTCAAAGGGACAACCTTTGGCGGCGCGGCGGTACATCGTCAGCAGGCTCTGGTGCTGATCAACGAAAACAATGCGACCAGCAATGATGTTGTACAGCTGGCCCATCAGGTGCGCCAGCGCGTGGGTGAAAAATTTGATGTCTGGCTGGAGCCAGAGGTGCGCTTCATTGGCCATCATGGCGAAGTGAATGCGGTGGAGGCCATTGCATGAAAGACCATACCGTTCCCCTGAAGCTGATCGCTGTTCTGGCCGACGGTGATTTTCATTCCGGTGAACAGCTGGGTGAACAGCTCGGAATGAGCCGCGCCGCCATCAATAAACATATTCAGACCCTGCGTGACTGGGGAGTGGATGTCTTTACCGTGCCGGGCAAAGGCTACAGCCTGCCGGAGCCGATTCAGTTGCTGGATGAAGGCTTTATCCACAGCCAAATCACCGGTAACAGCGTCGCCGTTCTGCCGGTGATTGACTCTACCAACCAGTACCTGCTCAACAGAATCAACGAGCTGCAGTCCGGCGACTGCTGTGTGGCAGAGTATCAGCAGGCGGGCCGTGGCCGTCGGGGACGTAAATGGTTCTCGCCTTTTGGCGCTAACCTTTATCTGTCTATGTACTGGCGTCTGGAGCAAGGGCCTGCCGCCGCGATCGGCCTTAGCCTGGTGATTGGCATTGTGCTGGCAGAAGTTCTGCAGTCGCTGGGTGCCGATAAAGTGCGTGTGAAGTGGCCAAACGATCTCTATCTGAACGATCGCAAACTGGCCGGTATCCTTGTGGAACTGACGGGTAAAACCGGGGACGCTGCGCAGATCGTCATGGGAGCCGGGATCAACCTGGTGATGCGCAATGTGCAGGCTGATGATATTAACCAGGGCTGGATCAATCTGCAGGAAGCAGGGATCGCCATCGATCGCAATGTCCTCGCCGTGCGCGTTATTAATGAGCTACGCGACTCGCTGAAAATCTTCGAACAGGAAGGTTTAACGCCGTTCCTGCCTCGCTGGGAGAAGCTGGATAATTTTGCCCACCGTGCGGTGAAGCTGATCATCGGTGACAAAGAGATCTACGGCACGTCGCGCGGTATCAACGAGCAGGGCGCGTTGTTGCTGGAGCAGGATGGCGTGATTAAACCCTGGGTCGGCGGCGAGATTTCGCTGCGCAGCGCCGAATAAATTGCCGGGAGCCGCTGGCTCCCGGCCCTTCAACTCTATCGCCGTCAGCCCGGTGCGAAGCGGCAACCAGAATAATCCCTAAACGCCTGGTTACACTCTCTTAAACAGTTCCCGATAAGGTATACTCTGAAAGCAGCAGGGTAACCGTTGATTAACCTGCCTTTCGCGTTTCTGGAGATCCATTTTGCGTGTCAGTCGCTCTTTAACTATCAAACAAATGGCGATGGTCACTGCCGTCACCATGGTGTTTGTTTTCGTCTTTTGCGTCATTTTGCTGTTTCATGCCATTCAGCAGAATCGCTACAACACGGCTACGCAACTCGAGAGCATCGCCCGCTCAATCCGTGAGCCCCTTTCTGCCGCCATTCTGAAGGGTGATATTCCCCAGGCGGAGTCCATTATTAAAAGCATCAAGCCTGCAGGCGTCGTCAGCCAGGCGGATGTCGTACTGCCGAACCAGTTTCAGGCGCTGCGCATGAGCTTTATCCCGGAGCGTCCGGTACCGGTGATGATGAAACGCCTGTTTGAGATGCCGGTGCAAATCTCGCTGCCTGTCTATTCGTTGCAGCGTCCGGCCAACCCGCAGCCGCTGGCCTATCTGGTGCTGAAGTCTGACTCATGGCGAATGTACAAATTCGTTATCAGTTGGATTTCAACGTTGGTAACCACTTACTTATTATTGACGCTGATGCTGACCGTGGCGCTGACCTGGTGCATTAACCGGTTGATAGTCCACCCGTTACGTCGCATTGCCCGCGAGCTGGATTCCCTCTCACCTCAGCAACAGGTGGGGCACCAGCTGGCCCTGCAGCGCCTGCACCATGATGACGAGATCGGTATGCTGGTACGCAGCTACAACCTCAATCAGCAGCGCATGATGCGTCAGCATGATGAACTCAACCACAATGCCACCCGCTTCCCGGTGTCGGAACTGCCCAACAAGGCGTTTCTGATGATGCTGCTGGAGCAGGCGGTTAAGCGTCAGCAGACCATGGCGCTGATGGTAGTGGCCTGCGAAACTCTGCAGGATACCGCTGGCGTGCTGAAAGAGAGTCAGCGGGAGATGGTGTTGCTTACGCTGGTCGAAAAGCTGAAATCTGTGCTGGCACCCCGCATGGTGCTGACTCAGGTAAGCGGCTATGACTTTGTGATTATCGCCAATGGCGTTAAGGAGCCATGGCACGCCATCACATTAGGTCAGCAAGTGCTCACTGTTATTAATGAGCGGTTGCCGGTGCAGGGGATCCAGCTGCGTCCGAGCGCCAGCATTGGTATCGCGATGTTTTACGGCAACCTGACCGCAGAGCAACTTTACCGCCGGGCGTTTTCCGCCGCGTTTACCGCTCGCCAGAAGGGAAAGAATCAGATTCAGTTCTTCGAACCTGAGCAGATGGAGAAGGCCCAGCAGCGGCTGTCAGAAGAGAACGATATCCTGAACGCGCTGGACAGCAACCATTTCGCCATCTGGCTCCAGCCGCAGGTGGATCTGCATACCGGGAAGGTTCATAGCGCCGAAGCGCTGTTGCGGGTGCGGCAGGCCGATGGCAGCTGGGAACTTCCGGAAGGGCTGATCGACCGTATTGAGAACTGTGGCCTGATTGTGACGGTGGGTCACTGGGTGCTGGAGGAGTCCTGCCGCTTGCTGTCAGCCTGGCAGTCGCGGGGGATAATGATGCCGCTGTCGGTCAACCTGTCGGCACTGCAGCTGATGCATCCGAACATGGTTCCGGATCTGCTGGCGCTGATTCACCGCTACCAGATCAAGCCCGATACCCTGATGCTTGAGGTCACTGAGAGCCGCCGGATTGACGATCCTAACGAAGCGGTGACGATTCTGCGTCCGCTGCGTAATGCCGGCGTGCGTATTGCGCTGGATGACTTCGGCATGGGATACGCAGGCCTGCGTCAGCTGCAGCATATGAAAACCCTGCCGGTAGACGTACTGAAGATTGATAAGGCCTTCGTGGAGGGGCTGCCGGACGACAGCAGCATGGTTGAGGCGATTATCCAGCTGGCGCGTAGCCTGAAACTGAGGATTATCGCAGAAGGTGTCGAAACCGAAGCCCAGCGTCGCTGGCTGGCCGATGCCGGGGTTGAATGCGGACAAGGGTATCTGTTCGACAAGGCCGTTCCGGGCGAGATTTTTGAGAGCCGCTATCTCAAACAAAATGACAATAGCGCTGATGACTGAAATGTTGCTGGCTTGTGCGAGCCAGCTCAAAATTCTTAACATTTTCGTTTCAAATTCAGCCTGAACGCCTATCTGTCCTGATTTATGGGTGGTATTTTAAAGCCGCGGGTGAGCAGTAACCCTACAGCACTTGTGGTTTTTCTTCCCAAGGACATCTTATGAAAACCTCTCTCTTTAAAAGTCTTTATTTTCAGGTGTTAACCGCCATTGCCATCGGTATTCTGCTTGGCCATTACTACCCTGAATTAGGCGCCCAAATGAAACCGCTTGGTGATGCCTTCGTTAAGCTGATTAAGATGGTTATCGCCCCGGTTATTTTCTGTACCGTCGTGACCGGCATCGCAGGCATGGAAAGCATGAAGGCCGTTGGCCGCACGGGGGCGGTGGCGCTGCTCTATTTCGAAGTGGTCAGTACCCTTGCGCTGATCATCGGCCTGGTGATTGTTAACGTCGTGCAGCCTGGCGCGGGCATGAACGTTGATCCCTCGACGCTGGATGCAAAAGCAGTCGCGGTTTACGCAGACCAGGCGAAAGATCAGGGCGTGGTTGCCTTCCTGCTGGATGTGATCCCCGGCAGTGTGATTGGCGCCTTCGCCAGCGGAAATATTCTGCAGGTGCTGCTGTTCGCCGTGATGTTTGGTTTTGCCCTGCATCGTCTCGGCAGCAAAGGCCAGCTGATCTTCAACGTCATTGAAAGCTTCTCGCAGGTGATCTTCGGCATCATCAATATGATTATGCGTCTGGCTCCCATCGGCGCCTTCGGGGCGATGGCGTTTACCATCGGTAAATATGGCGTCGGTACGCTGGTGCAGCTTGGTCAGCTGATTATCTGCTTCTATATCACCTGTATTCTGTTTGTGGTGGTCGTGCTGGGCAGCATTGCGCGCGCGACCGGCTTCAGTATCTTCAAGTTCATCCGCTACATTCGTGAAGAGCTGCTGATTGTGCTGGGCACCTCCTCGTCCGAGTCGGCGCTGCCGCGCATGCTCGATAAGATGGAGAAGCTGGGCTGCCGTAAATCGGTGGTGGGGCTGGTTATTCCCACCGGATACTCCTTTAACCTCGACGGGACGTCCATCTACCTGACGATGGCGGCGGTGTTTATCGCGCAGGCCACCAACAGCCACATGGATATCTTCCATCAGATTACGCTGCTGGTGGTGCTGCTCCTCTCCTCGAAAGGGGCGGCAGGGGTGACGGGAAGCGGCTTCATCGTTTTAGCGGCAACCATCTCCGCCGTCGGGCACCTGCCGGTGGCCGGGCTGGCGCTGATCCTCGGTATCGACCGCTTTATGTCTGAAGCTCGTGCCCTGACTAACCTGGTCGGCAACGGTGTGGCGACGGTGGTCGTGGCGAAGTGGGTGAAAGAGCTGGACCACAAAAAGCTCGACGATACGCTGAATAATCGTGCGCCAGACGTCAAAACACGCGGTTTGTCCTCCTAAAATCTTCCCTCTGGCCCGCATTCCCTTGTCGGGGTGCGGGCTCCTGCGCATAATGGCCCTGATTACTTGTCATAATTCGATAAGATTTATTTCGGGTAAATTTCACTTCATGCCGTGACGTTTCGCTTCATGCGCGGTCTAATCGGAGTGTTTTGAACATCATATTTAGAGTGCGACAGGGCGTGTGGCACTCTTTGTAACCAGGAATGTTGATCAGGGGTTCACATGCAGGGCACAAAAATTCGACTCTTAACCGGCGGTTTGCTGATGATGGCAGCAGCCAGTTACGTGCAGGCTGACGCGCTCCAGCCGGACCCGGCCTGGCAACAGGGAACGCTGGCGAATGGTTTTCAGTGGCAGGTATTAGCCACCCCACAGCGCCCCAGTGACCGCATTGAAATCCGCCTTTCCGTCAACACCGGCTCCCTGACCGAGAGCACGCAACAGAGCGGTTTCAGCCATTTTCTGCCTCGTCTGGCGCTGACGCAAAGCGGCAGCCTGCAGGCCGTGCAGGTACGTTCATTATGGCAACAGGGCATCGATCCAAAACGCCCGCTGCCGCCTGCAATCGTCTCCTACGACTACACCATGTTTAACCTCAGCCTGCCGAACAACCGCAACGATCTGCTCAAAGAGGCGCTGACCTGGCTGTCAGATACTGCCGGTAGCGTCTCCATTACCCCTGAAACGGTGAATTACACCCTGAGCAACAGCGATATGGTGGCGACCTGGCCGGCGGATACCAAAGAGGGCTGGTGGCGGTATCGCCTGAAAGGGTCTGCGCTGCTGGGCCACGATCCGGCAGAGCCGTTAAAGCAGCCGGTTGATATCGAGCAGTTGAAGTCTTTCTACCAGACCTGGTACACCCCGGATGCCATGACCCTGATTGTGGTGGGCAATATCGATAGCCGCGCGGTGATTGAGCAAATCAGCAAAACCTTCGGCGAGTTGAAAGGCAAACGCAGCACGCCAGCGCCGGTGCCCACGCTTTCGCCTCTGCGCGCAGAGCCGGTGAGCATCATGACCGATGCCGTGCGTCAGGATCGTCTCTCTATTATGTGGGACAGCCCATGGCAGCCGATTCGTGAATCAGCCGCGCTGCTGCGCTACTGGCGCGCCGATCTGGCCCGTGAAGCGCTGTTCTGGCATGTTCAGCAAACCCTGAGTAAGAACAACGCCAAAGACATTGGTCTGGGCTTCGATTGCCGGGTGCTGTTCCAGCGTGCCCAGTGCGCCATTAACGTTGAGTCGCCGGGCGACAAGCTGAACGCCAATATGGCGGTGGTGGCCAAAGAGCTGGCGAAAGTGCGCGATAATGGCCTGAGCGAAGAGGAGTTCAACGCGTTGGTGGCGCAGAAAAACCTCGAGCTGCAAAAACTGTTCGCCACCTATGCCCGCACGGATACCGATATCCTGATCAGTCAGCGTATTCGCTCCCTGCAAAATCAGGTGGTGGATATCGCGCCAGAACAGTATCAGAAGCTACGTCAGGATTTCCTTAACAGCCTGACCGCGGATATGCTGAGCCAGGATCTGCGTCAGCAGCTTTCTCAGGATATGTCGTTGATTTTGATGCAGCCGAAAGGTGAGCCAGAATATGACATGAAGGACCTGCAGGCGACGTGGAATGAGATTATGGCGCCAGGGAAATAAAAGCAAAAAGGCAACGTAAGTTGCCTTTTTTAGTGTTTGCTCCCTCGCCCCGTGGGAGAGGGTCGGGGTGAGGGCACCAGGCCGCAGTTACTCTGGCATCGCTTCGCGTGGAATGATGGCCCCGCGATATTGAATCACCGTGCTGGCGGTGAGATGACCGCGCTGGGCTGCTGCTTCCGGCGTACCGCCCGTCAGACGTACTGCCAGATACCCGGCGCTGAAGGAGTCACCCGCCGCGGTGGTATCAATCACTTTCTCTTTTGCCAGCTTCACTGCAGGCACCTCGATAACCGCTTCTCCGGCTATCGCCACCAGGCAGGACTCTGCGCCACGCTTAATCACCACTTCGCTGACGCCGGCGGCCTGCGTGCGGGCAATCACCTCATCAACCGGCTTCTCACCCCACAGCGCGTCTTCGTCGTCGAGGGTCAGGAAGGCGATATCGGTGCACTCCAGCATCTGGCTATAGACCTGCTGCGTCTCTTCGCGGCTGGTCCACAGGCGTGGACGGTAGTTGTTGTCGAAAATCACTTTCCCGCCGTTGGCGCGGCATTCGCGCAGCAGGGAGAGCAGCTTTTCACGGCTGCTCTGGCTCAGTATCGCCAGGCTGATGCCGCTGAGATAGAGGTAGTCGAAGTGGGCCAGCGTTTCGCAGATCTGCGCCGCGCTGTCGCTCTCCAGCCAGAATTTGGCGGCAGCTTCGTTACGCCAGTAGTAGAACGTGCGCTCGCCCGTGCTGTCAGTTTCGATGTAATAGAGACCCGGCAGGCGGTTCTCCATGCGTTGGGTCAGCGAGGTATCGACGTTCTCACTCTGCCATGCGTCCAGCATCTGCTGGCTGAAATTATCTGTGCCCAGAGCAGTTACATAGTTTACCGCCAGCGCGTCAGCATCAACCTGACGGGCAATATACACCGAGGTGTTTAAGGTATCGCCACCGAAGCCGCGGCTGACTTCCGCCCCTTTCTGGGACAGTTCGATCATACATTCGCCGATCACGGCAATTTTTTTGGACATAGTCGTGAACCTGGATAATTAAACTGCGGTTAGTTTGCGCTGGAGGCCGGGAGCGGTCAACTGTATTAAAACGACGTTCCATTATTTTTTTGAACTCGGACAAGTTCCTGGCGGGTATGAGATCCCAGATTTTCATTTTCGACCGCAACGGGACATAAAGTTCTCTTACCTGGGGCCGATAATCCTTTGACCAGTCCCGACAGGCTATTCCCTATTCAACAGGATATCTGAAATGAAGTTAAGGCAGGACATCCAGCTCCTGAGCATCCCTGAAGCGAGTATTGAGAACTTACAGGAACACCGCTACTGGCTGCAGTGTGAGCGCACTTATACTTATCAGCCGATCTACCGTACCGACGGTAAGCTGATGGCGATTGAGATCCTGACCGTCGTGACCCATCCTTCAAACCCGGCACAGCGCATCGCACCGGATCGCTACTTTGCGGAAGTGCCCGTGCGCCATCGTCTGGATATTCTGGAAGAGCAGCTCATCATGCTGGCGGCCAGGCAGGAATTTTTCGCTGACAATAACATTCTGGCTTCGGTTAACGTCGATGGTCCAACCCTGCTGGCGGTGCGCCAGGATGAGAGCCTGCAGAAGCTGATCCAGCGGCTGCCGTGGCTGCGCTTTGAGCTGGTGGAACATGTTCGTTTGCCGCAGGACTCCTCGTTTGCCACCATGTGCGAGTTTGGTCCGCTGTGGCTGGACGACTTCGGCACCGGCATGGCGAACTTCTCCGCCCTGAGTGAAGTGCGTTACGACTACATCAAAGTGGCGCGTGACCTGTTCATCATGCTGCGCCAGACCCCGGAAGGCCGCAACCTGTTCACGCTCCTGCTGCAACTGATGAACCGCTACTGCCAGGGTGTGATCGTCGAAGGCGTCGAGACGCTGGAAGAGTGGCGCGATGTCCAGAACTCACCTGCCGCCGCCGCGCAGGGCTATTTCCTCTCCCGTCCGGTGTCGATGGAGACGCTCGACAACGTTATTATCACCCTCTGAAATCCGGCAGCTTCCCATAATAGCGCGTGATTAACGCGTTATTACCGGACGCTGCCGCCCCCTTTCCGCATGCCTCGACTATATTCATGAAAGGCAAGTGAATACTGAAAGGGAGAATGGAATGACAAAAACAACAAAGATTATCACCTGGATCATGGGGGTCTTCTTGTTGTTGATTGTGGTGGCAATCGTCATCATTGCGACGTTTGACTGGAACCGCCTCAAACCGACCATCAACCAGAAAGTCTCGACCGAACTTAACCGTCCTTTCGCCATTCGCGGCGATCTGGGCGTCGTATGGGAACGCCAGAAGGGCGAAACGGGCTGGCGCAGCTGGATCCCCTGGCCGCACGTCCATGCTAACGACATCCTCCTCGGCAATCCGCCGGAGATCCCCGATATCACAATGGTCCACCTGCCGCGCGTCGAAGCTACGCTGGCACCGCTGGCGCTGCTCACCAAAACGGTCTATCTGCCGTGGATCAAACTGCAACAGCCCGATGCCAGGCTGATCCGCCTGTCGGAAAAGACCAACAACTGGACCTTTGATCTTGCCGGTAGCGATGACAAAGAGGCCAACGCGCAGCCTTCGGCCTGGTCGTTCCGGCTTGATAATATTATTTTCGATCGCGGCCGCGTCGCCATTGATGATGCGGTGAGTAAAGCTGACCTGGAGATCTTTGTCGATCCGCTCGGTAAACCGCTGCCGTTCAGTGAAGTGACCGGCGCGAAGGGGAAAGATGAGAAGGGCAAGGTGGGTGATTACGTCTTTGGCCTGAAGGCCGAAGGGCGTTACAACGATCAGCCGTTACGCGGCACCGGTAAAATTGGCGGCATGCTGGCCCTGCGCAGTGAAGGCACGCCCTTCCCGGTACAGGCCAACTTCCGCTCCGGTAATACCCGGGTGGCCTTTGTTGGCACAGTGAACGACCCGATGAAAATGGGCGGGGTCGATCTGCAGCTTAAGTTCGCCGGAGATTCACTGGGTGAACTCTATAAGCTGACCGGTGTACTGCTCCCGGATACGCCGCCGTTTGAAACTGACGGCCATCTGGTGGCGAAAATCGATACGGAAAAATCCTCGGTCTTCGATTATCGCGACTTTAATGGCCGGATCGGTGACAGCGATATCCATGGCTCGCTGACTTACAGCACCGGCAAACCGCGACCGAAGCTGGAAGGGGACGTGGAATCCCGTCAGCTACGCCTTGCCGATTTGGGGCCGCTGATTGGCGTCGATTCCGGTAAAGGGACAAAAGCGCAGAAGGTCAGAAAGGAGGCTCCGCCATCGGGCAAAGTACTGCCGAATGACCGCTTCGAAACCGATAAGTGGGACGTGATGGATGCCGATGTGCGCTTTAAAGGGCGCAGAATCGAGCATGGCAGCAGCCTGCCTATTAGTAATCTCTCTACCCATATCATCCTGAAAAATGCCGATCTGCGCCTGGAGCCGCTGAAGTTCGGCCTGGCCGGGGGAACTATCTCGTCCAACATTCATCTGGAAGGGGATAAAAACCCGATGCGCGGTCAGGCAGACATCCAGGCGCGTCGTCTTAAGCTCAAAGAGCTGATGCCGGATGTGGAACTGATGCAGAAAACCCTGGGTGAGATGAACGGCGATGCCAAAATTCGCGGTACCGGCAACTCGGTGGCGGCCCTGCTGGGTAACGGCAACGGCAACCTGAAGCTGCTGATGAACGACGGGCTGGTAAGCCGTAACCTGATGGAGATCCTCGGTCTGAACGTCGGTAACTTTATTATCGGGCAGATCTTTGGCGATGACGAAGTGCGGGTGAACTGTGCCGCAGCCAATATCGACCTGGTAAACGGCGTGGCGCGTCCGCAAATCTTTGCCTTCGATACCGAAAATGCGGTGATCAATATTACCGGCACGGCCAGTATGGCTTCGGAGCAGCTGGATCTCACCATCAACCCGGAAAGTAAAGGGATACGCATCGTGACGCTGCGCTCGCCGCTGTACGTGCGCGGTAGCTTTAAGGATCCGGACGCGGGAGTGAAAGCAGGGCCGTTGATTGCCCGTGGCGCGGTGGCTGCGGCGCTGGCAACGCTGGTTACGCCAGCTGCGGCACTGCTGGCGCTTATCTCGCCGTCAGAAGGGCAGGCCAATCAGTGTCAGACCATTCTGTCGCAGATGAAGAAATAGTGCGGGAGTTATTGCCCGGCGGCGCAATGCCTGCCGGGCCTGGGAATGACTCGCCCTCTCCTTTCAGGAGAGGGCATGAAGGATCACAGCGACTGGTGACGGGTTTCGTGGGTCAGCAGCAGCGCAATCAGCGTCAGTGCCGCCATGGCCGCCAGATAGAACCCTACATACTGCAGACCATAATTCGCCTGTAACCAGGTGGCGATATAGGGCGCCACGGACGCACCCAGAATCGAGGAGACGTTATAGGAGAAAGAGGCTCCGGTGTAACGCACTTCGGTCGGGAACAGCTCTGGCAGCAGCGCGCCCATCGGGCCGAACGTCAGCCCCATCAGGCTCAGACCAATCAACAGATACGCCATCACCAGGGCCGGGTTTCCGGAACCGAGCAGCGGCGGGAAGACGAACAGCGCAAACACAATAATCAGCGAGGTGATGACGATCATGCTCGGGCGACGGCCAAAGCGGTCGGCCAGCAGGCCTGCGATCGGCACCATCACACCAAAACCGATGACCGCCATCATCAGCATCCACAGCACTTCGTTACGCGGCAGACCCAGGCCCACCGGCGCAGCCGTGGTGCTGAAGGTCATGGAGTAGACGGTCATGATGTAGAACAGCGTATAGGTCGCCAGCATGATGAAGGTGCCCAGCACGGTCACGCGGACGTGTTTGGTCAGCAGCGTACCCAGCGGAACTTTTACCTGTTTCTTCGCGGCGGCCACTTTGGCAAACACCGGGGTCTCGTGAAGAGAGACGCGCACATACAGGCCGATCAGCACCAGCACCGCTGAGAAGACAAACGGAATACGCCAGCCCCAGGTCATGAACTGCTCATCGGTCAGCAGCCAGGAGAGCAGCAGGAAGGTGCCGTTGGCAAAGAAGAAGCCGATCGGCGCGCCCAGCTGCGGGAAGGAGCCATACAGCGCACGCTTGCGCGGTGGCGCGTTTTCGGTAGCCAGCAGCGCCGCGCCGCCCCATTCACCACCCAGCCCAAGACCCTGACCAAAACGGGCCAGCGCCAGCAGCAGCGGAGCCAGAATACCGATGGTTTCATAGGTCGGCAGCAGGCCGATGGCAACGGTGGAGATCCCCATGGTCAGCAGCGAGGCGACCAGGGTCACCTTACGTCCGACGCGATCGCCAAAGTGGCCGAACAGCGCAGAGCCGATAGGACGCGCGACGAAGGCAATGGCGAAGGTCGCCAGCGACTGCAGGGTTGCCGCCGTCGGGTCGCCCTGTGGGAAGAAGATATGCGGGAAAACAATCACCGCCGCGGTGGCGTAAATATAGAAGTCGAAGAATTCGATGGCGGTGCCAATCAGTGATGCGACGACAACTTTATTGCGCGAGTTAACCGGGGCGTTTTCCTGCTCTGAATTGAGTGTTGTGGCTGTGGCTTGCATAAACTTTTCTTATTTTTGGCGAACGAAAGGCCATATTACGCACAGCAAAAGCGACATTTCAATCTGTAACAAACGCGGCGCACGGTGAAAAAAGCAGCAAAAAGCGGATAATTTTCAGACCAGGACAATCACAACTATGAAATGCTTCACAGAAATTAAAACTTAGAGGATAAAACTGTTTTTTGGTTAAATAAAAGTTACAGGCTGGATTTATATGCTGAAATGATGAATCGGGCTGAAATATTGCAATACTATTCAGCCCGATGGGGTATTTAACGGTGCGTTTTGCCCGGCATTCGCCGGTCATCCGGGTACTCGGCGGTGGCGATCCAGGCTGCGCAGAACAGGGTCAATCTGGCAAAGAAGTAGAAGAAGGCCATCAGCCCCAGCACGGAGCCGAACGCCGCGCCGGACGGGGAGGTCACCAGGGACGGCAGGGTATAGGTCATCACGATTTTAATCACCTCAAAGCCGATGGCAGCAATGAACGTGCCGCGGATCAGCGCCTTGCGGCGAGGCCGGTGGCGCGGCAGACGCCAGAAAATCCAGAAGAACAACAGATAGTTCGCCAGCATCGAGATCCCTAACCCCACCAGATGCCAGACGGGCTTCAGCCACTCAATGGTATCGAGGTAAAGCGCGGAGATGATCATTTGCTGCGCCGAGCCGGCCACGGAGGTGATGGTGAGGGTGATAACCAGCGCCACCAGCAGCCCAATCAGCGAGACAAAGTCACGGAAATACTTGGTCCATATCTTCTCCTGGTCCTGGGGCTTACGTTCCCAGACGTCGCGCGACTGGGCACGGATCGCCTCCCGCAGGTTGCCCATCCAGTTAATGCCGGAGTAGAGCGCCACAAACAGCCCGACAATCCCCACGGTCGTACGCTGCTGGACGGCGGTACTAATGGTGCTTTTCAGGGTGGAGGCCAGCGTCGGATCGCTGACGTTTTGCAGAATTTTACTGAAGATGTCCTGCAGCAGCGTCGGATGCGACACCAGCACAAACCCTGCTGCGGCAAAGGAGAGCATCAGGATGGGGATCATCGACAGAAACGAGAAGTAGGTGATTGCCGCGCCAAACTGATTGCCCAGTCGATCGTTAAAACGCTCGGTAGCGCGCAGCAGGTGGGCAATCATCGGCCTTTGCTGAATCAACTGGATAACGTCTTTCGCCTTGTCGAGCAGGCTGCCCGTTTTACGCACGGCGGTAATTTCAGGTTCAGCCGGCGCCTGTGGCGGGCTGTTTTCCAGTTTTTTAATCGGCTCGTAGTCCAGATCCTGGGTGGGACGTTGCGGGCTGCTATCCGGCATCAGTCACGTTTTCCTTATCGTTTAGCGAGTAGTCCCTGCAATTATAGCCTGCGCTCAGTCAACGTAGGTTTTCATAATTTCCGTGAGCCAGGCCATAAACAGATGCACCCGGCGGGAGAGGTTGCGGCGGTGGGGATAAATAAGCGACACCGGCATCGGTCTGGCGCGGTACTGCGGCAGGATCTCCAGCAGCTTTTTGGCGCGCAGCGCGTCACGCACGCCGACCCTTGGAACCTGAATAATCCCCAGCCCGGCAAGCGCCGAGGCGTGATAGGTTTCGGTGCTGTTGACCGTCAGGACGCCACCGGTCTTGATCCAGTGGCTTATGTCACCATCAAAATATTCGAACCCCTGAGGCCGGGTACCGAGATGCGTCGTGTAGTGCACCACCGCATGGGAGGCTAAATCATCCAGCCCGTCAGGATAGCCAAAACGCGACAGATAATCGGGGCTGGCGCAGTTAATTACCGACAGCCTGCCAATGGGTCGGGCGATTAAGCCGGAATCCTTCAGGGTGCCGACGCGCATCACGCAGTCAAACCCTTCCCGGATCACATCCACCAGCCGGTCGCTGCTGCTCAGCTCCAGTTCAATACCGGGATACTGCTGTAAAAAAAGGGGCAGTTTGGGGATGACTAAATTTCGCGCAACGCCTGCCGGCATATCCACGCGGATCCGTCCGCTGACGCTGGCAGGGTCGTGCAAAAAAAGACTATCCAGTTCATCCATGTTTGCCAGCAGATCTTTTGCCCGCTCGTAATAGACCATGCCGTCCTGAGTCAGGCTGACACGCCGCGTGGTGCGGTGCAGCAACTGCGTGCCAAGCCCGTTCTCCAGCGCCTGAATCTGGCGCGATACGCTACCTTTAGGAAGGCCCATAGAGTCCGCGGCGCGGGAAAAACTCTCCAGTTCAGCGACGCGAATGAACAACTGCATTGCGTGAATTTTATCCATAGGGAGCGCTCATTGTTGTTGAGTTTGAAACAGTGAAGCGTTGCAGAGCGTATTTATTGATTTTCTATCACCTAATAAGCTCTTTCTCAATCACCACAACAGCCGAAACGAGGTTTCTTATGACTGAACGTATTGCAATAGTGACTGGCGGTAGCCGCGGACTCGGTAAAAATGCGGCATTGAAGCTGGCAGCGAAAGGCGTCGGAATCCTGCTGACCTACAACCGCAGTGAGCAGGAAGCACTTGATGTTGTACGCGAAATTGAGCAAAAAGGGGTAAAAGCGGCGGCATTGCAGCTGAACGTCGGCGATGTCACCCGCTTTGGGGCTTTTACTTCACAGGTAAGCGAAACACTGCAGTCGGTGTGGCAGCGTAACAACTTCGATTATTTGTTGAACAACGCTGGCGTGGGTTTATACGCCCCCTATACAGAGACCACGGAAGCACAGTTTGATGAAGTGATGAACATCCATTTCAAAGGCCCCTTCTTTCTGACCCAGGGCCTGTTGCCACTAATGAAAGACGGCGGGCGGATCCTCAACGTCTCATCCGGTCTGGCCCGATTTGCCCTGCCAGGCTCCAGCACTTATGCGGCGATGAAAGGGGCGATGGAAGTGCTCACCCGCTACCAGGCCAAAGAGCTGGGCGCGCGCGGGATCACCGCCAATATTATTGCTCCCGGGGCCATCGAAACCGATTTTGGCGGCGGTCGCGTGCGCGATAATAAAGAGATTAATCAGCAGATTGCCTCCCAGACGGCGCTGGGACGGGTCGGGCTGCCGGACGATATCGGCGATGCGATTGCCGCCCTGCTCAGCGATGAGCTCGGCTGGATGAATGCCCAGCGTATTGAAGTTTCCGGAGGGATGTTCCTGTAAGCAGGTGCCGGGGAGGGATCCCCGCGGCACGTTTAGCAGTACTCTTTTCTTAACAGGCCAAACAGCCAGTCGTCATGCCACTCGCCTGCCAGCCAGTAGCTTTCGCGCAGTTCACCTTCCAGCACAAACCCCACTTTTTCCAGCAGACGTTTTGAGGCCACGTTGCCCGCCGTCACCGTCGCGGTTAAGCGGCGGATACCTCCCTGGCTAAAAGCGTAATCGCATACCGCCTGTAGAGACTCAAAGCCGTAGCCTTTTCCCTGCGCCTGGGGGGCAAACAGAAAGCCCACTTCTGCGCAGTCATCATCATGATGAATATAGCCGGTGACCCCGAGGGGCGTGTGATGAATATTGTCCCGCACGACCAGGCACAGCCAGTGGGCGCTGCCCGGCGTCCATGCGGGTAGACGGGCAGAAAAGGCTTCGCGAATAGCCTCCTCCGGGCGCGCTTCGGCCACGTAGCGCATCACATCGGGGTGTTGCTGAAGCGCGAGAAAAAAGGGCCAGTCTTCTTCCTGCAACGGCGAGCAGGTTAAACGCGGGGTGTGCAACACGGGCATGCCAGATCTCCGGGAGCTTTTGTAAATGATTTTAACATTATCACTGAAATAGTACCGGTTATCGGTTATGTTTAATCTGGTATAACCACTTAAAAAATCAACGCTCTCCGTTAGCTGCGCCCGAACCTTTGCGCGGCATTTAAAGGAAAATGATGACCCTCAGTAATTCGCACGTGATCCGCGAGCAGTTTGAACGCTGTCTGGGAATTATTCGTCAGGCCTCCGTGGAGATCCTGCTCCTGTTAAAGGTGCATGTTACCGAAGGCAAAGATCCCCGTTGGTTCCTTGAGCAACTGGATTCCGCCAGGCTGGCATTGGGGGGCTGGGCGAGCGTGGCAAAACGGCTAAACCTTAACGATGCGGAACTGTCGCAGTTCACCCTGCAGCTGCGGCTTTTGCAGCAGCGGGTGCCGCAGTACGAAAGCGGCCAGGAGGTGAGCGACAACCAGCTGATTGCCGCGATGCGCTTCATCACGGCGCTGGAACATCTGCGGTTGCAGCAGCCGCTGCTAACCTACAGTACGGAACTGAGTACCGGCGATGAGCCTCGCCAGCAGCATGCCCAAAAACAGGTGCGGGCGCTGGAACTGATGATGAAAGGGCTGATTATGCAGGCCTGGCCGGACCCAACGCGCCTGAACAATCATCTGAAAACATTGTTTGGGGCCGATCGGGTTCGCCGCTGGCTGCAGCAGGGTGAACGCAATGATGCCCTCGGCGGCATGATGTTCAGCGAGCTGGCGCTGATGCTGGTGGATAAAAAAGAGTACTCCCGCTCCTATTCTACGCTGTTCAGCGATCCCACCCTGCTGACGTTAATGGTCGATCCGCGTAAAACACTCCAGTCCTTTCTTGATGATATCCGGCTGATCCGCAATAACATTATTGCCCGGCAGCCGCTGACCTCTGCGCAACTCCTGCTGCTGGAAAACTATTACACCCAGATCGCCAGCCCCGTTCAGCGCGCCTTTAACGAGGGGCGCACCGCCGTCAACCCAACGGGGCTGATGGCCGAGGGGGCCCACGAGCTGAATCTCTTCTGGGAGAGCGCGAGGAAAAAAAACCAGGCCACCGGCGACGACATCTTTGAGGTGCGCGACACCATCGATAAACCGAACCGTCGGCCCGCACGTACCCCGGAGCAGCGCGATTACCTGATCTCGGTTGTGCTGTGGGGCGCAGTAGGCGTGATGGTGATGGGCATGCTGATGATGGGCACGTGGTTGTTAATTGAGAGCAGCGGCCCGACCCAGGCGGCCAGCACTTCGGCACCCCCGATAAACACGACGGTCGAGGAAGAGATGCGCGAGATGCCTTCCTCCCGCGAAACGCTGACGCGTCTGGGCATTACATGGGATGAGAGTAACTTCCGCGCGGCAATCGACAGGAACGACATCCGCGTGGCGAAGCTGTTCCTGAAGGCGGGAATGGAGTGGAAACTCTCCTGGACGGAGCATGCGCTTTCCATGAACCACCGCGAGGTGCTGGAGCTGCTAATGCGCTACCGTCTGCAAATGGGGCAGGAGAAGCCCTGTCGGCAGTTTATTAACACGCTCGGACACGCGATGGCAGGTGGTGAGCCACTGACCGATCTGCGTAAGGAGTACCTCCAGGCCTTCTGCACCGTTCCGGCGGTGGTGGAGCGTCAGCGACGAGATATGGACCAGGCGAAGCGGCGGGCGCAGGCTCAGCCGGACGCCAGCACCAAAAAATGGCAGACCATTCAGACGGCCATTTATGAGGTCATCCGCTGACACCGCGGGGAGCTACGGCTCCCCGTACAGGCCAATCAGTCTGCGCACCACGCCGTTGGTCCAGCCAAACCCATCCTGCAGGGGATACTCACCCCCGCCACCTTCCCGGGGCTGACTGCTGGCGATGTGATACTTCTCAATCAGCTTATGATGCGTTTTGTAGAAGTGGTTCACCGTGTGCAACCAGCTCCAGGCAATTTCATCTCCCAGCGAGTCATTGCCATATTGCTTGAACCCCTGGATTGCCATCCACTGCAGCGGCGCCCAGCCGTTGGGTTTGTCCCACTGTTCGCCGGTTTCGTACTCGGTGGCAAGGATACCGCCCGGCGTCAGAAGGCGGGCTTTGACCGCATCGGATAAGCGTTCGGCCTGCTCATGAGTACACATGCCGACGTAAAGCGGCACGATGCTGGCCGCGGAGAACAGCGCCAGCTGCTCCCGACGCCAGTCGTAATCGCGATAGCAGCCGTTTTCATCATCCCACAGATAGCGGTTAACCGCCGCGCGGCGATCGCTCGCCTTCTGGCGGAACAGCTCCGCGGTCTCTTTATCTCCTTTCGATGCCGAAATATTGGCGATGGCGCTCTCCAGCTTAAACAGGAAGGCGTTGAGATCGATAGGGATAAACTGGGTCGTGCGAATACTCGCCAGTCGGCTCGGATCCCGCAGCCAGCGGGAGGAGTAGTCCCACCCGGAGGCGGCCCCGGCGCGCAGGTCGCGGTAGACCTCGTTAGGCGGGCGCCCGGAATGACGGGCGGTTTCGACGTCCTCTATCCAGGATTCGTCCCGCGGGGTATCACGATCGTCCCAGTAACGGTTGAGCAGAGAGCCGTCCGGCATGCGTACGGCGCTACGGTAGGCCTGGTTGAGCAGCAGCGACTCCGCGCCGTCCATCCAGAAGGCGTACTCCATTTTCAGGTGATCCAGATAGCGCTTGGCCCCGCGCACGCCGTCCTCTTCAAACAGTTCCACCATCAGGGCGAACACCGGCGGCTGGGAGCGGCTCAGGTAGTAGGTGCGGTTTCCGTTGGGAATATGGCCGTACCTTTCGATCATCCACGCAAAGTTATCCGCCATGCATTTGAGCATGTCGTGACGGCCGCTTTCGGCCAGCCCCAGCATGGTGAAGTAGGAGTCCCAGTAGTAGGTCTCGCTGAATCGCCCGCCGGGCACAATATAGGCCTGCGGCAGCGCCAGCAGCGATGACCAGGGGATATGATCCTGCGGCTCGCGGGTCAGCACCGGCCACAGGTTGTCGATATGGTCTTTGAGCGAGAAAGAAGGATCGGATACATATTCGCTCGACAGCACTTCCGGCAGCCAGAAGTGGTTTTCCACAAACTGGCGCAGGTCAAAGTCCCGGTGGCGTCTCACCTTACGATAACGGATGAGAATATCCAGCGGATCCATCTTCGGCGCACAGTCGGGGAAGGTTTTGCTGTCGGCAAACAGGCGCGACGACTGCACATGCTCGAAGAGTTCAAGGTAGCGATCGGCAGGGGTGAGCGCATCGGATGCGGGCAGCCCTTCAATCATCTCAGGTTCCGGCTCCGCCTCGAGCATTTCATCCAGTTTTAACTCGCAGGGATCGATTTCGTAGAGAAGTTCTTGTTCTATATCGAACTCTACGGTCTCTACAGTGCGTATTTTCTGGTTGAACATGGTGGTCAGGACCTCCGGTTTACGTTGTCTCAGGTCTGGTTTTATCCGGTTGCTTACTAATCTTAGACATTCGCTTCGGTCTGTGGTGAGGGAAATGTGCGGTAGATCACGTTTTATGCTGAGGGGAAAAGGGAGGCTGCTGGCGTCATGTTGATGTTTTTGCGGCAATAAACAGGGCATCCAGCAGTAAAAAGGGCAGCTAAAATTCGGATCTTTCGCTATGCATTATCGCGCTTATAAGATGACCTTTTCCGTCTCTTCGTCAAAGCGATACCCGCTGGCGCGTTCAAACACCTTGTCAGATGAGCATAGTGCGCGAAAACCTCTGCCTTCCGGCTGGATAACAAACTGCAGGGAGGCAGACAGGGCCACATCTTCATCTTTCGCGTTCGAGCCGATGACCGCATTTGGGGCGAATGGCGCGACAGCAGCGGCAAAAGCCTCTTCCATCTCTTCACGCGTTTTATATTGTTCGTCTTCAATATTCAGCGCGCTATGAATAATGGCGCAGTCAAGCATGGTTCCCTGAAGCCAGTAACATGAAGAGGAATACGCCGCGCACCAGGTCAGTTTGCTGTCTTCGATAAAAGCTTCCAGCTGTTCGATTTTACTGCCCGCAAAGCATGAGCCAAGCATCAGGCCTTTAATATTAAATTTCTTCGATTTTTGATTAATGGCATAGAGAAGATGGTCAAGGGAAACATCGCCGATATGCGTTCTGCTGCCATGTGCCGCCACGTAGACGATGGTGTTGTCGAACTTCTGTCGACACAGACACTCCAGCGCGACATCAAAGCTGCTTTTGTTGTAGAAGTTCAGGCAATAAACCTCAGTGTTGCCGTGCATCTTCGCGATCCCTTGCACAAAGGGTAATACCGACGAGCGATGGGCATCGTGATCGTCGAGCTTCCACGGAGATTCCAGAACCAGAATGGCATTCTTATTGATGCTGATTGACATAAAATAGATACCTAAGTGAAATTAATTATTTATTAAATTAAATACGCTGTGTATTCAGACTTTTATTTTATCGGCCAACTCTGCAAATAATTGGCCAAAATCGATATTGTTTCGCCACGCTGAAATAAGTAATTAAGAGATTCCACTCCGTCGTCATCGCATCAGATGACAACCTCAAAACAGGGATCCTTATGAACCTTAACGCGAAGCGTCAGGGCGTTACGCCCTTTTCTTTTGAAAAACCTGAAGGATATAAATCCACTATAACAGAACTGGTAGGGCTGCTGGAAAGCCGCCATTTAGCGTGGCTGGATATTTGTGAAGGAGAGAACAAAGCGATTGTTTTTCGCAGCAATCTGAAGAAAGGTGTGTTTCGCAATATTCAGTTTGGCAGTTTATTAATTAACCGCTGTTATATCGACGGACTCTGTTTTGAGAATTGCGATATGCGCAATGTCTTTTTCTCAAACAGTACCGCGACGCAACCTATTCGTTTACGTCACTGCAACGTGGCGGGGATGCGGCTGTTGAATATGCCGTTAAGGATGTTCATTTTCGAGGAGTGTACCGGTGTCGGGCAGATGATGATTGCCTGACACCGGTCGCTGTGCGTGATTAACGCATGGTCACAAACTCTTCTGCCGCCGTCGGGTGAATAGCCACAGTATTATCAAAGTCTTTCTTCGTCGCACCCATTTTCAGCGCCACCGCAAAGCCCTGCAGGATCTCATCCATACCAAAGCCAATACCATGAATGCCGACGATCTTCTCGTCCGGGCCGACGCACACTAATTTCATGCGGCACGGCTGGCGGTGAGAGGTCACTGCGGTGTACATGGCGGTGAAAGCGGATTTATACACTTTCACCTGGTCATCGCCATAGTGCGCCCGCGCCTGCGGTTCGGTTAAACCGACGGTGCCGATTGGCGGATGGCTGAAGACCACGGTTGGGATGTTGCTGTAATCCAGGTGCTCTTCCGGTTTGTTGTTAAACAGACGCTCAGAAAGACGACGACCCGCGGCCACGGCCACCGGAGTCAGTTCGACTGCACCGGTGTTATCGCCCACCGCGTAGATGCCCGGAACGCTGGTGTTCTGGAACTTATCGACAACGATATAGCCTTTGTCGTTGGTTTCAACGCCGGTGACGGCCAGGTTGAAGTTGTCGTTTGCCGGTTCACGACCAATGGCCCAGATCAGGCAGTCGACGGTCTGGCTGCGGCCATCTTCCAGCTCCAGGGTCAGGCTGCCGTCGGCGTTTTTCAGCACCGCTTTTGGAATGGCTTCGGTGTGCAGATGCGGGCCTTCGGCGTTCATCACTTCTACCAGCGTATCCACAATCAGCGGGTCGAAGTTGCGCAGCGGGGCATGTTTACGGACAAACAGGTGCGCTTCAGCGCCCAGGCCGTTAATCACGCCCGCCAGCTCCACGGCGATGTAACCCGCGCCCACGATGGCGACGCGTTTTGGCAGAGCAGGCAACTCAAAGAAACCGTCAGAGTCGATGCCGTATTCCGCACCCGGGATAGCCGGGTGGCTCGGACGGCCCCCGGTGGCGATCAGGATATGATCGGCGGTGATCGTCTCGCCGTTCACTTCGATCGTCTTCGCATCCACAAAGCGGGCGAAACCGCGGATCACGTCAACGTTGTTCTTGCCGAGCACGTTGTCGTAGGAGGTGTGAATACGGTCAATGTACGCAGTACGGCTGGCAATCAGGCGATCCCAGTCGAAGTTGTTGATGGTGGTGTCAAAACCGTAATCCGGGCCATACAGGTGGATAGCCTCGCGGATCTGTGCCGCATGCCACATCACCTTTTTCGGTACACAACCGACGTTGACGCAGGTGCCGCCGAGGTCTTTCGCTTCAATCAGCGCGCACTTCTGGCCATACATGGCCGCACGGTTAATCGAGGCGATGCCGCCGCTGCCGCCACCGATAGCGATGTAGTCATAATGCTTAGTCATGGTCTTATCCTTAATCGTTAATTGCCGCGATTGTATACCTGAAATCAATAGTTTCCATCGATGGCTGCGATTACTCTGGCACGATCCAGCTGACGGTAGTGTGGCCCGTTCCGGCCGGAACCAGCTTTTTGTGCAGCCACGGCAGAACGTTATTCATCTGCGCCTCGAGCTTCCACGGCGGGTTAATCACAATCATGCCGGAGGCGGTCATGCCGCGTCGATCGCTGTCCGGGAGAACCGCCAGCTCAATTTGCAGGATCTTACGGATGCCGGTCGCTTCAAGGTCTTTGATCATGCGCTTGATCTGCGAACGCAGCACGACCGGATACCACAGGGCATAGGTGCCGGTGGCAAAGCGTTTGTAACCTTCATTGATGCCCGCAACCACCGCCTGATAGTCGCTTTTGATTTCGTATGGCGGGTCAATCAGCACCAGGCCGCGACGGGAAACCGGCGGCAGCTTTGCTTTCAGCTGCTGATAGCCGTCCGATTTCTCCACGCGTGCGCGGCTGTCCTTCTGGAATTCAGAGCGCAGCAGCGGGTAGTCGCTCGGGTGCAGTTCAGTAAGCTGAATGCTGTCCTGCTCGCGCAGCAGCTGGCGGGCAATCAGCGGTGAGCCAGGGTAATAGCGTAACTGGCCGCTGCGGTTGAAGTGGTTGATGACGCTGATGTAAGGCTCCAGCTCTGCCGGCAGGTCGTCCTGCTGCCAGATACGGGCGATGCCTTCCAGATACTCCCCGGTGCGCTCGGCATGTTCACCGCTCAGCTGATAGCGGCCCGCGCCAGCATGGGTGTCCAGATAGAGAAAAGGCTTATCTTTCTCTTTCAGCGCTTCGATAATCAGGCTCTGAACGGTATGTTTAAGGACGTCGGCGTGGTTGCCCGCGTGAAAGCTGTGGCGATAACTGAGCATGGGTAGATAAATTCCAGATAATGTCGATTGGCCACAGTTTACAGCAGAACGGCACAGATTACCCGCAGGCCCGGCACCCACCGTCGCGGCGGCGGTTTTTCTGTCACCTCGGCCATTGAAATTCACTACACTTAACCCCATCCTGGATACAATATGCTCGCGCAGGATGCGCGCTTCATTCACTCATTTAACAGGACAGTGTTTATGACCAACCCATTACTGACGCCTTTTTCGTTGCCACCGTTCTCCTCCATTCTGCCTGAACATGTTGTCCCCGCGGTCACTAAAGCACTGGACGATTGCCGTACTGCCGTCGAAAGCGTGGTTGCGCAAGGCGCCCCCTACACCTGGGAAACCCTGTGTCAGCCGCTGGCGGAAGTGGATGATGTGCTTGGTCGCATCTTCTCCCCGGTCAGCCACCTGAACTCGGTGAAAAACAGCCCGGAACTGCGTGAAGCCTACGAACAAACCCTGCCGCTGCTGTCGGAATACAGCACCTGGGTCGGCCAGCACGAGGGGCTGTACAAAGCGTACCGCGACCTGCGCGATGGCGATCACTATGCGGCGCTGAACATCGCGCAGAAAAAGTCTGTCGATAACGCCCTGCGTGACTTTGAACTGTCGGGCATCGGCCTCGCCAAAGAGAAGCAGCAGCGCTACGGTGAAATCGCCACCCGCCTGTCCGAGCTGGGCAACCAGTACAGCAACAACGTGCTGGATGCCACCATGGGCTGGACGAAGCTGATTACCGACGAAGCGGAGCTGGCGGGCATGCCGGAGAGCGCGCTGGCGGCGGCAAAAGCCCAGGCCGAAGCAAAAGGGCAGGAAGGCTACCTGCTGACCCTGGATATCCCGAGCTATCTGCCGGTGATGACCTACTGCGAAAACCAGGCTCTGCGTGAAGAGATGTATCGCGCCTACAGCACGCGTGCGTCCGATCAGGGCCCGAACGCCGGTAAATGGGATAACAGCCCGGTGATGGCCGAAATCCTCGCCCTGCGTCACGAGCTGGCGCAGCTGCTGGGCTTTGACAGCTACGCGGACAAATCCCTCGCCACCAAAATGGCCGAGAACCCGCAGCAGGTGCTCGATTTCTTAACCGATCTGGCAAAACGCGCCCGTCCTCAGGGTGAGAAAGAGCTGGCCCAGCTGCGCGCCTTCGCGAAAGCGGAGTTCGGCGTCGACGAGCTGCAGCCGTGGGATATCGCCTGGTACAGCGAAAAACAGAAACAGCATCTCTACAGCATCAGCGATGAGCAGCTGCGCCCGTACTTCCCGGAAAACAAAGCCGTTAACGGCCTGTTCGAAGTGGTCAAACGCATCTACGGCATCACCGCGAAAGAGCGTAACGACGTTGACGTGTGGCACGACGACGTGCGTTTCTTCGAGCTGTATGACGATAAAAACGAACTGCGCGGCAGCTTCTATCTCGACCTGTACGCCCGCGAAAATAAACGCGGCGGCGCCTGGATGGACGACTGCGTGGGCCAGATGCGTAAAGCCGACGGCTCGCTGCAGAAGCCGGTGGCCTACCTGACCTGTAACTTCAACCGTCCGGTAAACGGCAAGCCTGCGCTGTTCACCCATGACGAAGTGATTACCCTGTTCCACGAGTTCGGCCACGGCCTGCACCATATGCTGACCCGCATTGAAGCGGCAGGCGTTGCCGGTATCAGCGGTGTGCCATGGGATGCGGTAGAGCTGCCGAGCCAGTTTATGGAAAACTGGTGCTGGGAGCCGGACGCGCTGGCGTTTATCTCCGGCCACTACGAGACCGGCGAACCGCTGCCGAAAGAACTGCTGGATAAGATGCTGGAAGCGAAAAACTACCAGGCGGCGATGTTTATCCTGCGCCAGCTGGAGTTCGGCCTGTTCGATTTCCGTCTGCATGCTGAGTTTAGCCCGGAGCAGGGCGCGAAGGTGCTCGAAACCCTGGCGGAGATCAAAAAGCAGGTTGCCCTGATTCCAGGCCCGGCCTGGGGTCGTTTCCCGCACGCCTTCAGCCACATCTTTGCTGGCGGTTATGCGGCAGGTTACTACAGCTACCTGTGGGCAGATGTGCTGGCGGCAGACGCCTACTCCCGCTTCGAAGAAGAGGGCATTTTCAACCGCGAAACCGGCCAGTCGTTCCTGGATAACATCCTGACCCGGGGCGGTTCTGAAGAGCCAATGGAGCTGTTCAAACGCTTCCGTGGCCGTGAACCGCAGCTGGATGCGATGCTTGAGCATTACGGCATCAAGGGTTAGTCGATTCGTGAAGATTCACTTAGTAGATGAAACAGGCGCCGGAGACGGCGCCTTATCTGTTCTGGCGGCCCGCTGGGGGCTGGAACACGATGAAGATAACCTGATGGCGCTGGTGATGACCACAGCGCATCTGGAATTACGTAAACGCGACGAGCCCAAACTCGGCGGCATTTTTGTTGATTTTGTCGGGGGGGCGATGGCGCACCGGCGTAAGTTCGGCGGGGGACGCGGTGAGGCGGTGGCGAAAGCCGTCGGCATCAAGGGCGGCTATCTGCCGGATGTGGTGGATGCCACGGCAGGACTTGGGCGCGATGCCTTTGTGCTGGCCTCCGTGGGCTGTCGGGTGCGGATGCTGGAGCGTAACCCCGTTGTGGCGGCCCTGCTGGATGATGGCCTGGCCCGTGGCTATGCGGACCCGGAAATCGGCGGCTGGCTGCAGGAGCGGCTGCAGTTGATCCACGCCTCGAGCCTGACGGCGCTGACGGACATCACCCCGCGCCCGCAGGTGGTCTATCTCGACCCGATGTTTCCACACAAGCAGAAAAGCGCGCTGGTGAAAAAAGAGATGCGGGTGTTTCAGTCGCTGGTGGGGCCGGATCTGGATGCGGACGGCCTGCTGGAGCCTGCGCGCCTGCTGGCAACGAAGCGGGTAGTAGTGAAGCGCCCGGACTATGCGCCACCGCTGGCTGACGTTGCGACGACCAACGCGGTGGTGACTAAAGGTCACCGGTTTGATATTTATTCTGGTACGCCGGAATAGGGTGCGGCCTGATGCCCTCACCCTGGCCCTCTCCCACGGGGAGAGGGAACAAACACTAAAAACGGCAACCATGTTGCCGTTTTGTATTTACCTTGTAGGCCCGGTAAGCGTTAGCGCCACCGGGCTTTTTCGCACTTACTCGTCGTCTTCGTCGCGCAGCGGCACAATCAACATATCAACGTGCACGGTGTTAATCAGCTGACGGGCTGACGACATCAGCTTGCTCCAGAAGTCCTGATGGTGGCCGCAGACCACCAGATCCATATCGTATTTCTTGATGGCATCAACCAGTACCTGGCCCAGATCGCCGCTGCCGCTCAGGGTTTCGGTGATTGGGTAGCCCGCATTCGTGGAGAGTTCGCTCAGCGCATGGTGAGTCTCTTCGGAGATACGCTTCTGCATATCGCCCAGATTCACGTCAATCAGGCCGGTGTAGAGATCGGAGTAATTCACGTCCACGTGAATCAGGGAAACTTTCGCATTGTACGGACGCGCCATGGATACCGCTTTATCAACCAGCACTTTGCTCTCTGGGGAGAGGTCAACAGCGATCAGAATATGTTTATAAGCCATAGTGTTACTCCTTCCATAAGTTATCGATGACCAATGCGTGAAGCAGTCGTCTACCTGCTTTCATTACGGCCCAGTTAAACAAAATTTTCAAGCATTGGTGTTGATAACGATTAACCTTGTGGCAAAAAAATTAACGGATCTCCTACACTATTGAATAAGCCGTTCGGATACTAAAATGTGAAGCCGATCGGCTTTTGAGTCTCTCTATCACTGAACCGTCTGTCAGGGCATTGGGGTGCGGCAGTCCCGAAGCGTTGCTTCGAGGGCGGACGCCGGGGAGGAAGTATGATTAGCACCGTCGCATTGTTTTGGGCGTTATGTGTGGTTTGCATTGTGAATATGGCGCGTTATTTCTCATCCTTGCGCGCGCTATTAGTGGTTCTTCGTGGCTGCGATCCGTTGCTTTATCAATATGTGGACGGCGGGGGCTTCTTCACCTCGCACGGGCAGCCCAGCAAACAGATGCGTCTGGTGTGGTATATCTACGCCCAGCGCTATCGCGATCATCATGATGATGAGTTTATCCGTCGCTGTGAACGCCTGCGCCGTCAGTTCATCCTGACCAGCGCGCTGTGCGGCCTGGTGGTGGTGAGCATGATCGCTCTCCTCATCTGGCATTGAGCGCAAAAAAAAGCGGGCCAGTTACCTGACCCGCTCTTATCTTTCTCTGCCTGCGATTACAGGAATTGCAGGGAGATCCAGTACAGACAGCCTGACAGCAGAATCGAAGCCGGCAGGGTAAATACCCACGCCATCAGAATGCTGGTCACGGTTTTACGCTGCAGACCGCCGCCATCAACCAGCATGGTCCCCGCCACGGACGAAGAGAGAACGTGGGTTGTGGATACCGGCATACCGGTGTAGCTGGCCAGACCGATAGAGACTGCCGCCGTCATCTGAGCGGACATCCCCTGGGCATAGGTCATGCCTTTTTTACCGATCTTCTCGCCAATGGTGGTTGCCACGCGACGCCAGCCGATCATCGTACCAAGACCCAGCGCCAGCGCTACCGCCATGATGATCCAGATAGGTGCGTACTCGATGGTGTTCAGCATGTCTACTTTCAGTTTCTTCAGCAGACGTTTGTCGTCAGCAGACACTTCAGGCAGTTTGGACACTTTGTCGGTCACGTCGGAGATGCACAGCATGATGCGACGCATCTGGCCACGCTGCTCAACGGAGAGTTTGTCGTAGCTCTCAACGTCCGTCAGCATCCCTTTTGCGCGCTCCAGGGCACTGATCGCATTGGCCGGATGGCAATGGAACTCAGCCGGTTGGGTCGCGCCCGCTTCCGGAGAAGGGATCAGCTGGTCAACGCCGGTCGCTTTTTTCAGCAGGTCAGGACGCTGCTGGAAATAGGTTTCAACGTTGTTGATGGCGTCACGGGTACGGGTGATTTCGTAACCGGATGCATTCATATTCACCACGAAGCCAGCAGGGGCCACGCCGATCAATACCAGCATTACCAGACCAATGCCTTTCTGACCGTCGTTAGCGCCGTGAGAGAAGGCCACGCCGATAGCAGAGATGATCAGGGCGATACGCGTCCAGAATGGCGGCTTTTTCTTACCGTCTTTCTTTTCACGCTCGGCTGGCGTCAGGTGGATACGGGCACGTTTTTTGGTACCGCTCCAGTAACGACGCAGCAGGAAGATCAATCCCCCCGCCACAACCAGACCGACAATCGGAGAGATAATCAGTGAACCGAAAATACCCAGAACTTTAGGGATGTTCAGCGCGTCCACCACAGACGTACCGGTCATCAGCGCATTGGTTAAACCAATACCGATGATAGCGCCGATCAGCGTGTGAGAACTGGATGCTGGCAGGCCGAAATACCAGGTACCGAGGTTCCAGATAATTGCAGCAAACAGCAGAGAGAACACCATAGCAAGGCCATGGCCAGAGCTGACATTCAACAGCAGATCCGTTGGCAGCATATGCACAATGGCGTAGGCTACGCTCAGACCTCCCAGAAGAACGCCGAAGAAGTTAAACACCGCAGCCATCACTACCGCAACTTGCGATCGTAATGCCCGCGTGTAGATAACCGTTGCCACTGCGTTTGCAGTATCGTGGAAGCCGTTAATCGCTTCGTAGAACAATACAAAGGCCAGAGCAAGCAAGAGTAAAAGCCCGGTATGGAAATCCAGGCCAGCAAACAAATGTAGCATAGGACGTTACGCCATCTTGAGGACATGAACGCGGCGCATTATCCAGGACAAATGCGCAACGGGCAAAGTGAAATATAGACTTTTTTTGATTTGCTTACTGACATAAGCGTAGCAGTAAAAGAATTATTTTTTAATTTTCAATTAAATGAATGAAATTGCAGATCTTTGCGCTGGTGCGTTTCTTGAGGAAACTTTACAATTCGCGCCCCCAAAACAGGAGGATCGAGACGTGGAAAAGTATGATGCCATCATTATTGGCGCCGGTGCGGCAGGTTTATTCTGTGCGGCGATGGCCGGACAGGCAGGGCGCCGGGTTCTGCTGCTCGATAACGGCAAAAAGCCTGGCCGAAAAATCCTGATGTCGGGTGGGGGACGCTGCAATTTTACTAACCTTTATATCGAACCTGCGGCTTATCTGAGCCAGAACCGTCATTTTTGCAAATCTGCGCTGGCACGCTACACCCAGTGGGACTTCATCGACCTTGTGGGCAAACACGGTATTGCCTGGCACGAGAAAACGCTGGGGCAGCTGTTTTGTGACGATTCCGCGCAGCAAATCGTCGATATGCTGGTGGCGGAGTGCGAAAAAGGCCAGGTTACCCTGCGGCTGCGCAGCGAAGTGCTGGAAGTGACGCGAGACGACACGGGGTATACCCTGCAACTGAACGGTGAAACCGTGAGCGCAGAAAAGCTGGTGATCGCCAGCGGCGGCCTCTCCATGCCGGGGCTGGGCGCGACGCCGTTTGGCTATAAAATTGCCGAACAGTTTGGCCTGAAGGTTTTACCCACCCGCGCTGGCCTGGTGCCGTTCACCCTGCACAAACCGCTGCTGGAACAGCTGCAAACGCTCTCCGGGGTCTCGGTACCCTCGGTTATTACTGCCGAAGACGGCACGGTGTTCCGTGAGAACCTGCTGTTCACCCATCGCGGCCTTTCCGGTCCGGCGGTGCTGCAAATCTCCAGCTACTGGCAGCCGGGCGAGTTCGTCACCATCAATTTAGTACCTGATTGCGACCTGGAGCGCTTCCTTGACGAGCAGCGTGCAGCGCACCCTAACCAGAGCCTGAAAAATACCCTGGCCATGCAGCTGCCGAAGCGGCTGGTGGAGTGTCTGCAACTGCTGGGGCAAATTCCTGACGTGTCGCTAAAGCAGCTCAACACCCGCGAGCAGCAGGCGCTGGTCGACACCTTAAGCGCCTGGCGCGTACAGCCGAACGGCACCGAAGGCTATCGCACTGCGGAAGTGACTCTGGGCGGCGTGGACACCAATGAACTCTCTTCACGCACCATGGAAGCCCGCAACGTGCCGGGACTCTATTTTATCGGCGAAGTGATGGACGTCACCGGCTGGCTGGGTGGCTATAACTTCCAGTGGGCGTGGGCCAGCGCCTGGGCCTGCGCAGAAGCGCTGGCAGAGAAGTAGTACCCCGGCGCATTTCGTTGCCCAGCGGAGAGTGTGATATGCAGATTCTCAGCATCATTATTTTGATCAACCTGACGGTAATCATTCATTCCACGTGGATGTTTTTTGTCCTGAAAGTCATCAACCTGCATGTGGAATCGGTTATCCGCATCGTGTTTCGTAATATCGGCATCATCATGACCGCGCTCTTTGCCCATCTGCTAGAGGCCAGCCTGTTTGCCGTGTTTTATCGCGTTGTCGGGGCGTTTTCGGACTGGAATACCAGCTTCTATTTCTCCCTGGTCAGCTACGCGACAGTGGGCTATGGCGACGTCACGTTGCCGGAGCACTGGCGGCTGATTGGCGGGATAGAAGGGCTGGTTGGCGCGCTGATGGTTGGCTGGTCGGTGGCAGTGCTGGTAGCCGTACTGCAACGGCTGCGCGGTATGAGCCAGTAAAGCGCCGATGGCAGAACCTCCATATTGTGAGGTAAAGTACACTCCCTCACGCAGGGTTATGCGTTTTAAGGGAGAAGCCGGTAAACGGCCCCCCTTTTTCTTCACTGGCCTCGCCAGTCTGCATGGTGTGTATTTTGTCTTCAAAAAGGGTTGTCTATGTCATCTGCTCATCTCGGTTTCCCGACGGAAACCGTTGTTGTTTTTGTGGTGATGGCTGTCGGGGCGATGTTTATCGACCTCTTCATGCATCGCCATGACAAACCGATCTCACTAAAAAGCGCCTCGTTGTGGTCCCTCTTCTGGGTGATGATGGCGATGGCGTTTGCCGGGTTCCTCTACGTTCATCACGGCGCCGAAGTAGCGAGCCTGTTCCTCACCGGTTATGCGCTGGAAGAGGTGCTCTCCGTTGATAACCTGTTCGTGATGATGGCGATCTTCGCCTGGTTTGGCGTGCCGGATCAGTATCGTCACCGGGTGCTCTACTGGGGGGTTATTGGTGCCATTGTCTTCCGCGGTATTTTCGTTGCCATCGGTACCAGCCTGCTGAGCCTCGGGCCTTATGTTGAAGTGGTCTTTGCCCTGATTGTGGCCTGGACGGCGGTGATGATGCTCAGGCGCGGCGAAGAGCAGGACGAAATCGAAGATTACTCCCAGCATCTGGCCTATCGCGCGGTAAAACGCTTCTATCCGATCTGGCCAAAAATCACCGGTAACGCCTTCCTGCTGAGCCAGAAAGAGGTGGATGCCGAGCTGGAAAAACCGGAAAACCAGGACGTGATGGTTGGACGGGTGAAGAAGGCGAAGCGCTACGCCACGCCGCTGCTGCTCTGTGTGGCGGTGGTTGAGCTTTCAGACGTGATGTTCGCCTTTGACTCCGTACCGGCAATCATTGCCGTCAGCCGCGAGCCGCTGATCGTTTACAGCGCCATGATGTTCGCCATTCTCGGCCTGCGTACCCTCTATTTTGTGCTGGAAGCGCTGAAGCAGTATCTGGTGCACCTGGAGAAAGCGGTGATCGCGCTGCTGTTCTTCGTTGCCTTTAAGCTCGGCCTGAACGCGACGGATCACTTCTGGCATCACGGTTTCGGCATCGGCGCCACGGCGAGTCTGCTGGTGGTGCTGGGTGTACTGGCGGCGGGGATCGTGGCGAGCCTGCTGTTCCCGGGCAAACGCGAAGCCTGAGTGGTTTTGCCCGGCAAAGGAAAAGTACGGGCTGATGCCCTCACCCGGACCCTCTCCCTCAGGGAGAGGGCGCAAATATTAAAAAAGGCAACTTACGTTGCCTTTTTGCTTTTATTTAATCGGTGAATTCCGCCGCGCACGCGGCGGATGGAAATGACGCCAGTGCGGATCCTGCGCCGCCGCCAGCAGCTCGTGATCGCCACGGGTGTCGCCCCAGGCGCGGACGTGATAGTTGCTCAGGCTGCCGTAGACGTGCTCCAGCCGCGCCACTTTCTGCGCACAGCGGCAGTTATGGCCGGTGATCCGCCCGGTCAGCTTGCCGTTTTTCACTTCCAGCTGGGTGCCAATCAGTTTAATGCCGAGCTTGTCGGCCCACGGCTGCAGCACCAGCGCCGGAGAGGCGGAGCAGATAGTCACTTCCGCACCGGAGTTCACCTCCGCCGCGACCGCCAGCACGCCCTGCGGGCGCATCAGTTTGTCCCAGTACTTTTCGCAGAACCGCTCTGCCTGCTCGCGCAGCCAGTGCTCATCCACGCCGGTCAGGAAGGTTCTGATCAGCACTTCTTTCAGTTCATCACGGGTCAGCTTGCGGCGTACGCAGTGAATAGTGGGGAGGGCCATCCGCACCAGGCGACCGGCAAAGTAGCGCTTACCAAACGCAAAGCGTAAAAACGGAATAAAGCTGTCGTGATGCGTCAGCGTACCGTCAAAGTCGAACACGGAGAGGACGCGGGATTTAGCCACAGCCTCATCGGCAATCATATTGGTCATAACAGGGTCTTAGCGTAAAGAGACATTCTGCCCTCAGTTTACCTGCTTTAGCGTCAGATGCCACCCGCCAGCGGGCGGGCGGCCT
Organism: Leclercia adecarboxylata; assembly: GCF_023639785.1. Taxonomy (NCBI): domain Bacteria; kingdom Pseudomonadati; phylum Pseudomonadota; class Gammaproteobacteria; order Enterobacterales; family Enterobacteriaceae; genus Leclercia; species Leclercia adecarboxylata. The sequence continues at coordinate 4,396,549 of NZ_CP098325.1, read as the reverse complement.
ACGGGCAGGCTAGATGATGTCGTCCACTACGCCGCCATCCACGCGCAGCGCCGCGCCGGAGGTGGCGGAGGCCTGCTGCGAACAGACGTAAACCACCATGTTCGCCACTTCGTCTACCGTGGCGGCCCGCTGGATCACCGAGCTTGGGCGATTTGCCATCACGAACTCTTTTGCCAGCGTCTCCAGCGACTTGCCGGTTTTTTCTATCTCGTCTTTCATCATCTCAGCAAAGCCGTCCGACATCGTCGGGCCAGGCAGGACGCTGTTAACGGTGACGCCGCTCCCGGCGACAAATTTTGCCAGCCCGCGGGCCAGCGACAGCTGCGCGGTTTTGGTCACCCCATAGTGGATCATGTCCGCCGGAATATTGCACGCCGACTCGGAGGAGATAAACACCACCCGGCCCCAGCCTTTTTGCACCATGCCAGGCAGCAGGGCGCGTGAGAGGCGCACGCCGGACATCACGTTGGTTTGCCAGTAGTTATTCCAGGTTTCATCGTCGGTGGCGTAAAAATCCTGAGGGCCGTAGATCCCGGCGTTGTTGACGAGGATATCCACGCCGGAGGCGACCTTAAGCAGGGCCTCTACGCCCTCCTGCGTACTGAGATCGGCAACCGCCGCCCGCACCTGAACGCCGGGTATCTGTTGCTGCAGCTGCTGGATGCCCCGGTTGACCGAGTCGATGCTGCGTCCGTTAACGATCACCTCTGCGCCGCTTTCCGCCAGGCCTCTGGCGATGGCGAAACCAATACCGCCGGTTGAGGCGGTGACCAGGGCGACTTTTCCCGTAAGATCGATTTTCATGGTCTGCTCCATGTGGTTATAAAAGTCAGACCATTAAGCGTAGCAGTTCGCTTTTATGATGGCTGGCGGAAGAGGTGCAGTAAGGTTTCAACCTGTTCATCGAGCGGGGCGAGGGTGCGTTTCACGATCAGATGTAGCGGCGTGGCACGGCGGGTGCCGTGATTCAGGGGCAGCACTTTCAGCACACCGCTTTCCAGCTGTGGCTGAATTCGCTCCTCCGGCAGCCAGCCATATCCCACCTGATACATCACCGCATCAATAGCGGCATCGATGGTGGAGAAGGTCCAGGCTTCGCCCCCGGGAAGCGCGGCGTAATTCTGCCCGGCGATCTGGATGAGTGGCCAGGGGCGTAGCATGTCATCGTTGAGCGGCGCGCCCTGTTCAAACAGCGGGTGCTCCCGGTGCGCCACGGCGACAAAATCAATATTCATCAGCCACTCGCCGCGCCCGGTCACATCCTGGCGGCGGGTTAGCACCATCACGTCGGCTTCGCTCTGGGTCAGCGCCTCGCCGCTGTTCTCCAGGATTTCGGTCAGATGCACCTGGGTTTGCGGATAGCGCTGCTGAAACTGACGCAGAATGGCAAACAAGTGACGGCGAGGAAAAATGCTGTCCACCACCAGGTCCAGCCGGGTACGCATCCCGTTGCGCAGCGTCGAGGCGCGAGTCTCCAGCAGGGTAAAGGCGTTAAGCAGCGGTTTGACCTGATTTAACAGCAGCTCACCTTCCGGGGTCAGCACCGCCTTACGCCCCTCCTGAACCAGGAGCGCCACGCCCAGCCGCTCCTGCAACAGCGACAGGTTATAGCTCACCGAAGACTGGCTGCGGTGGGTATCGCTGGCGGCACGGGCAAAGCTGCCCAGCGCAACAACGCGTTCAAGCAGCGCCCACTGCTCAAGGGTGGTTTTATGCATAACTCATCTAATTTTTGAATGAATTTGATTAAATCATAGCGTTATTCATCCAATTTTTGCAGGCGTAAGATGGGCTCATTGAAACAGAGGAGACAGAATATGAGCCATTTTGATAAACATGATTTGAGCGGTTTCGTCGGCAAACATCTGGTATACACCTACGATAATGGCTGGAACTACGAAATTTATGTCAAAAACGAACAGACCCTCGACTACCGTATTCACAGCGGGATCGTGGCCAACCGTTGGGTGAAAGATCAGCGGGCTTATATCGTCCGCGTGGGCGAGAGTATCTATAAAATTTCGTGGACTGAACCGACCGGTACCGATGTGAGCCTGATTGTTAATCTCGGCGACAAACTGTTCCACGGCACGATCTTCTTCCCGCGCTGGGTGATGAATAACCCGGAAAAGACCGTCTGCTTCCAGAACGATCATATTCCGCTGATGGTCTCTTATCGCGAGACGGGCCCGGCCTACCCAACCGAGGTTATCGATGAGTTCGCCACCATTACCTTTGTGCGCGACTGCGGTGCCAATAACGATGCGGTGATTGACTGTGCTGCCAGCGAGCTGCCGGCAGACTTTCCGAATAATTTGAAATAAGCGGGTTACAGCACCTGAAGCGCACCGTCATGGAGGGTGAAGGGCGTTGGCGTACAGACCGCAAGACTCAGTTCGCCGTACTGAAAATGGCTGACGCTGAGCGCTGAAGTGAAGGTGCTGTCGATACTGACAATCTGCCAGGCGCTGCCGCCGCGCTGTTTGACGATGGCCTCTTTGCGCGTCCAGATACGCCAGAAGGCCGACAGTTTAGCCTCAGGCCGCTCCCGCTCCAGCTCGTCATGTTCGGCGACGCTAAAGACGGCATTGGCCAGCGCCTGCCAGTTATCCCGCGGGCGAATTACTTCGATGTCGCAGCCCACTTCGCCTTCGTCGCTTAACAGCAGGGCAATATCATCCCCGCTGTGGCTCAGGTTAAACCAGCAGGGCTTTGCATCGACGAACGCCGGTTTGCCCTGTTCACCGAAGACAATTTCCGGTACCGGGGCGGGGGATAAGGCCCGGGCGAGCAGCGTCCGCCCGGCCAGCCAGGGAATGCGGCGCGCCCCTTCAGGCGCCTGCTCAGAAAGCGCTGACGCTATAGGGTCAGCGCTGAGGGTAGAAATTTTTCCCAGAAGAAACTGGTACATAGTCACGCCCAGCGTTTAATGATTATGGAAGTATTAATGCCGCCGAACGCGAAGTTGTTGCTCTGCAGGTATTCGCAGTCAATGTGACGGGCTTCCCCCATAATATAATCTAACGCGCCGCATTGCTCATCCGGTTGTCTTAAATTGAGGGTCGGCGCGAACCAGCCCTCGCGCATCATCTGCAGGCTCATCCACGCCTCCAGCGCGCCGCAGGCCCCTAAGGTATGGCCGAAATAGCTCTTCAGAGAGGAGATCGGCACGCTGTCGCCAAACACCGCGGCGGTGGCCTGGCTTTCGGCGATATCCCCCCGGTCGGTGGCGGTGCCGTGCGCCGAAATATAGCCGATATCCTGCGGGCTCAGTCCGGCGGACTTCAGCGACTTCTCAATGCAAATCTGCATGGTTTCCCGCTGCGGCTGGGTGATATGCGCCGCGTCGCAGTTGGTGGCGAAGCCGACAATCTCCCCGTAAATAGTGGCGCCGCGCGCCTTCGCATGCTCCAGCTCTTCCAGAATCAGGGTCCCTGCGCCTTCGCCGATCACCAGTCCGTCGCGCTGGATATCGAAGGGTGACGGGGTGGATTGCGGGGCATCGTTACGCTGGCTGGTGGCGAAAAGGGTATCGAACACCGCCGCCTCCGACGGGCAGAGCTCCTCGGCGCCGCCTGCCACCATCACCGTCTGATAGCCGTGGCGGATAGCCTCCCACGCATAACCAATCGCCTGGCTGCCGGAGGTACAGGCGCTGGAGGTGGGGATCACCCGCCCGCGCAGGCCGAAGAACAGGCCGGTGTTCACCGCCGTGGTGTGCGGCATCATCTGCACGTAGGTGGTGCCGGTAATGTTCCTGGTGTGCTTCTCGGTCAGCATGGTGGCGAACTCGCTCACCGGGCCGGTGCTGCCGGTGGACGAGCCATAGGCAATGCCGGTCTCGCCCTGGGTGAGGACAGGATCGTCAAGTAACCCCGCCTGCTCCAGAGCCAGTTCGGTGGCGCGGGTCGACAGCAGCGACACGCGGCCCATGGCGCGGATGCGCTTGCGGGTGTAGCGATCCGGCAGGGTAAAATCATCGATCGGTGCGGCAAGCAGGGTGTGCAGACCGTCATAGATCGTCCACTCCGGCATTTTGCGCACCGCGTTTTTATACTCACGTAAGCGGCCAGCCACCGACGCCCACGTCTCCCCAAAGGCAGTAACACCGCCCATGCCCGTGATCACCACCCGACGCGTCATAACATTCCCCCGTTAATGGAGATCACCTGGCGGGTGACATAGCCCGCGATATCCGACATCAGGTAGCTGGCAAGCCCGGCCACCTCGTCCGCCTGACCCATCCGTTTCATGGGGATGCTGGCCATCGCCTCTTTCAGCGCGGCCTCTTCCATCTCAAGCATCCCGGTATCAATCAGGCCGGGCGCGATGCAGTTAACGGTGATTTTGCGCTTCGCCAGCTCAACCGCCAGGGCTTTGGTGGCGCCGATAATGCCCGCCTTCGCCGCACTGTAGTTCACCTGGCCGCGGTTGCCCATCACCCCGGACACCGACGACAGGGTGATGATCCGCCCGCCCTGACGCGCGCCAATCATCGGCATGATGCAGGGGTGAATGACGTTGTAAAAGCTGTCGAGGTTGGTGTGGATCACGCTGTCCCAGTCGTCTTCGCTGAGCGCCGGGAAAGCACCGTCCCGGGCGATCCCGGCGTTGCTTACCACGCCATACCAGGGGCCGTTTGCCACCATATCCTGCTCCAGCACCTCGCGACACTGGGCCCGGTTGCCCACGTCAAACGCCAGCAGACGCCCGTTACCCCCGGCCTGTTCGATGGCCGCCAGGGTGGCCTCTGCGCCCGCCGCGTCGCGGTGATAGTGCACGCCGAGGGTAAACCCGTCCGCGGCAAGTTTAAGGGCGATAGCCCGGCCAATGCCTTTGCTGGCGCCGGTAACCAGAACAGAACGACTCATTGACTTACTCCCGGTTTAAACAGAGATGCTAACTCCTGCTGGCTGGGCTGGAAGGTGTTCACCCGCCCGGTGGCCAGGGTTGAATCATCAAGGGTAATGGCGCACTCGAAGCTGCTGAAGCGCTCATCCTCCATCAGCAGGGTGGCGGTGATGGTTAAATCACTGCAGGCCGGAAAAAGCCCGGCGGCGCAGACCAGTTCCCGCGCCCCCAGCACCATACCAAGGGCGCTGCTCTCCTGGCCCTTCTGCACGCGATGCCAGCCAGACCAGATCCCCACCGTCTGGGCCATCAGCTCAAGGGCGTACCAGCCCGGCAGATCGCCCGCGGTAGTTAAAAATGGCGCCAGTACCCCCTGCGGGCTGACGGTGACGCGGCAAACGGCGGATTCCGCGGTGACGCTCTCGACCGACTCCAGCAGCAGCATGGGGGCATCGTGGGGCAGGTAGGCTGCCGGGGTTAAATAACGCATCACACTCTCCCCAGCAGGATGCTGGCATTATTGCCGCCAAAGGCGAACGAATTAGACAAAATCACCGCTTTTTTTAACGCGGTGGGCTGATGCAGCACGCCGCAGGCGGCGAGGGCCGGGTCCGGCGCATAGCGGCTGAAATCCTGAGCGGGCAGGGGCAGATCGCGGGTCAGGATCAGCCAGCTTAGCGCCGCCTCGGTGATCCCCGCCGCCCCCAGCGTATGCCCGGTTAAATGTTTGGTTGAGCTGCAGGGCACCGCCTCGCCAAACAGGTCGTGGATCACCCGGGATTCAATCTGGTCGTTAAGCGGCGTTGCCGTGCCGTGCAGGTTGATATAGCCCACATCCTCCGGCTTCAGTCCGGCTTCGTTCAGCGCCTGGTGAATGGCGCTGATGGCCCCTTCGCCCTCGGGATGTGGAGCAGAAATATGGTATGCATCGCTCGACTCACCGCTACCCAGCAGCGCCACCGGCTGCGGCTCCCGGGTGAGCAGCATCAGCGCCGCCGCTTCGCCGATGGTGATCCCCCGGCGGTCGCGGCCAAAGGGCTCGCACAAGGTGGTGGAGAGCGATTCAAGGCTGTTAAAACCGTTCACCGGCATCCGGCTCAGCGTATCTGCCCCGCCCACGAGGGCGACGTCCACCAGCCCGGCGTCAATCAGCCGACGCCCGCTGATGATGGCCCGCGCGCTGGAGGAGCAGGCGGTGGAAAGGGTGAAGGCCGGGCCGTCCAGGTTAAGCCAGTTCGCCAGAAAGCGCGACGGATCGCCCAGCTCCTGCTGCGCGTACCGCCATCTGGCGCTCTCTTCGCCGTTCTGCGACAGCCGCACGTGCGTGTCGCCCTCATCAAGCCCGGAGGTGCTGGTGCCCATCACCACCGCCACCCGGTCGCGACCGTAGCGGGCAATGGCGTCGTCAACGGCAGGCTGGATCTGCGCCAGCGCCGCCAGCAGAAGCTGGTTATTACGCGAGCGGTGCGCGGCCAGGCGCTCCGGGATCGCGGGCAGTTCGCCGTCGACGCCGCCCAGCACCGCATCCTGCCCCTGCAGCCAGCCGCTGCGCAGGCGCATGCCGGGGGCGACGCCGCGCGTGAGGTTAGCGGCAATCTCATCGGGAGAGTTGCCCAGGGCGTTGATCAGGCCAACGGCAGAAATGTAGATCATCTTAGTCATCCAGATATTGAATGGTGATGTGGTAGTGGAACACGTGCTGTTCGATGCTAATCGGCTCGCGCTTGCCTTTGCGCTGCAGGTAGACAATCTCCGTCACCAGCTTGCCGTCGGCATTGCGTAGCTCACGCCGGTCACCTTTATCCTTTAACGTCCAGCCCTTCGGCAGTTGCGGCAGCCAGGCGCTAACCGGCCAGTGGCTGAGCATCACGTCCGCCAGCACCTGGCTGGCCGGCGGCAGCTCGGGTGCAACGACCGACTGTTCAGTATGGATGCCCGTTTCATTATAGGTGGCGAGGAACAGTCGGATACCCACCGAAGACAGCCCGGCGAGGGTCACCTTCTGCGCATCGGCATTCAGCATCACCAGCAGCGACTGGGTTTTGCCGTTAACGCTGGCGGTCAGGAGCTGCTGGGAGCTTAGCGCCGGGGTAATACCCGGCGGCGGCAGCGTTACCCGGGTACCCGGCTGGAGCCAGGCCTGCGGGCGGCTATCGCCACGCTCTTGCGAATTGTGGCCGCAACCGGCCAGCAGAAGGGCACCGATCAGGACGGCGGCGCGGTAAAAAGGGGTGATCATCATGTTCTCTCTTTTTTGTCTGGCATCGCCAGCGGGGCCAGCAGAAAAGCGGTGAAAATCCCGCTGACCAGCACGATCCCGAAGCTGCTGATAGCCTGCGTGGCGCTGAAGACCAGCATGCCAAGGGTCAACAGGGTGGTCATCATCGCCAGGGTGATGGCCAGCATCGAGGTCAACGGCGTGCCGCGCGGGTTGTTGAAGAATAGCGTGTAGTTGATCCCAATGCCGAGCACCAGCACCAGCGCCAGAAGCGAAAACAGGTTAACCGGATGGCCCGTTACCGCCAGCGCGGCCAGGCCACACCCCAGCGACAGCAGGGAGGGGACCAGCGTGATCAGCCCCTTGCGCCAGCCGAGGCGCAGCATGGCACCCCCGGCAATCACCGCCAGCGCGACGGCCAGCAGGCCGGTCAGCACGTTGCGGTAGAGGGCAAACAGGCTGTCGAAACGCGCCTTGCGATCCACCCACACCACGCCGGGGTGTTGCGCCGCCAGCTTGCCCAGCGCCGGGCTGTTTTTCACCCCATCCACCGGAACCAGCACGCCGCTCTCGCCGCCGGGCAGCGTGAGCCACAGCAGACGCCAGCCCTCACTGGCCGGGCTGGCAAGCCAGGTTTCAACCTCCACCGGCATCGGGCGCAGATCCGGCGACACCGCGGTCAGCCCCGCGCTCTGCAGTACCTTAATCACCGCCGGCGCCGCTTTGTGCAGCAGGGCCAGATCGCGCGCCTGCCGCGCCAGCGAGTTCAGCGGCAGGCTGCGCCAGGATTTCAGCTCACCCGCCTGCTGCGCCTGCGCCAGCGCCGGGGTAAAGGCCTCCAGCCGCTCCAGCGTCTGCTGGGCCGAGGCGCCATGCACCACGAACCATTTCTGATCGACACTCTGTCCGGTCAGGGCGGTGATGGTTTTTTCCTGGGCCAGAATATCCTGCGGCAGGGCCTGGAGCTGGGCGATATCGTCGTCCACCCGCAGCGTGGCGATCCCTGCGACAGCGACAAGCGTGAGCGCCACCGGCAGGCCCACCGACAGGCGACGGTCGCGCCATGCCGCCAACCAGCGCAGCATCGGGGTTTTCAACGGCACCGGGCGCACCGGTAAGCCGCGACACAGCCACGGGTGCCAGAAGAGAACCGTCAGGCAGGCGGCGCTCAGCCCTGCGGCGGCAAACACCGCCATCTGGCGAATCCCCGGGAAGGGCGCCAGCATCATTATGAAATAGGCCGCCACGGTGGTGAGCAGCGCCAGCAACAGGGCGTTGCGCACCTTTGCCAGGCTCTGCCACGGGGAATGTTGATTTCCGTGAACCAGCCGCTCGGTCAGGTAGTAAAGGGTGTAATCCGCCGAGATGCCGATGATGCTCATGCTCATCACCAGGGTCATCAGATGCAGCTCGCCGAACAGCAGCAGGGTCGCCACTGTCCCCGCCAGCGCGCCAATGGCGATGGAGAGCAGGCACAGCAGAAGCGGGCGCAGGGAGCGGAACACCGCCACAATCAGCAGGATCACCCCGAGAATAGTGGCGACGCCGAGCGTGGAGATGTCCCGTTTCGCCTGCTGGCTGGCGTAGTCGCTGTAAAATACCGTCCCGCGCGACAGCAGTCGGGCCTGCGGGTAATGCGTTTTGAGCTGGCCTTCGAGGTCGTGAAGGGTGGTCACCAGCCGGTGGGTTTGCTGCATATCGAACGACGAACCGGACAGCTCCCCGTGCAGCAGATACCAGTAATTACCGGCCTCGTCTTTGGCGACCAGCCAGCCGTCCATCAGCCGCAGCTTCTGGCTGTTTTGCGCAAGCGTCAGCTGCGAGCCGCGCATCAGCATCAGCGGGTCGTTTTGCAGCTCTTTGCCGCTGACGCCGGAAAAGGCCGAGTAGAGCTGGGACAAAATCCACTGGGCCTGCGCCTCGCCGCCGTTTTGCAGCCGCGCGCGGGTGGCAGGATCGATCAGGCCGTTACGGTGCTGCCAGAAGAAATCGCCCCAGGCCTTTTGTCCGGCGGCGTCCATCGGCCCTTTTACCTCGCCCAGGGAACCGGACTTCTGCAACAGGCTCAGCCACTGCTGCGCTACCTGCGGGTCGGGCTGTTTGCCGGGGCTGACTAGCCACACCAGCTGCCTGTCGAGGCGTTCGATAAAGCCATCGTTCAGGGCCGGGGGGATCGCCCCGAGGCTCTGCTTGGGCAGCATCGCCAGCACGCTGTTGTTGAGGCGCGCCCCCGGTAACAGGGTGAGCAGCACGCCCAGCAGCGCTAGGCAGATCAGCGCCCACGCCAGCGCCGGACGTCGGGAATTACGGTGCGGCAAAGCGTTGGCGTTCGTCATCGGTCAGGCTGGCGGGTGTGAGCTGGTGGCGGGAGAGGGTGATATCGGTGCGATCGCCCTGCTTATCGTTCAGCACAATGGACTCCAGGTAGGTCTCGCCGCCCAGATCCATGGAGGCGAAAATCTTGTCCAGCGGCGTGGTGGTGGGGGTCAGCACCAGCGACCAGCGGCCATTGCCGAGGTCTTTAAAGTCGATGCGGAAGTTCTCCTCCAGCACCCGACGATCGGCCTGGAACAGGGCGCGCAGCAGGTGGTTGAACTGGAACATCTGCGGGTTAGTGTCAGCGGTGATGGTCTGCGGCGGCTGGCCGTTAATGGTCTGTACCATCCGCTTGTCGTCCAGCAGCAGCGTCATCGGAAACGGCGCTTTTTGATCCCACAGCAGGCCGTTATCCCGGGCGATCAGCATCTCGCCGCTGGATCGCAGCGGCTGGGGCAGATCCTTGATGGTGCGGGTCTGCTCAAAGTGGGCACGCACCACCGGCTGTTCGGTAAAGCGTTGCTGCAGCTCATCCAGCGTCACGGCGCTGACGAACGGGCTTGCCAGCAGGGCAAGCAGCGGTAACCACTTCATGGCGTCACTCCCATACGCTCGAACAGCACGGCCGGACTGACAAAGCAGAGCTCGCGGCTCTTCTCCTCCACCGCCACCTGAATGGTGTAGCCGGTGGTGGTCCGTTTGCCGCTGTCGGCGTCAAATATCTGATAGGCGATGCGCAGGCGGTTCTCGAACTCCTCGATATGGGCCCGGACGCGGATGCGTTGCTCAAAGGTCAGGACATCGCGGTATTTCACCCGGGTATCCACCACCGGCCAGAGATAGCCGGAGGCTTTCATCTGGCGATAGCCATAATCGAACTGGTTGAGCAGGGCCTCGCGGGCTACCTCAAAATAGCGGAAATAGTTGCCGTGCCACACCACGCCCATCATATCGACGTCGTGAAACGGTACGGTCAGCTCTACTTCGGTGGTAAAGCGGGGATCGGTCAGCACCCTTTACTCCTTCTCTTTGGCATCCGGCAGACGCCAGAAATCGAAAAAATTAAACCAGTCGAGCGGGGCCTGCAGCGCAAAGTGCTCCAGCCGTTGGGCATAGCGGTCGACGGTCTGCTGTAACGCCTGCTGGCGCTCGCCCCGCGGCAACAGCAGCGGATCGGCAAAGTCTTCGCAGTGGATATGCAGCTTCTGCTGCTGGCGCAGGGCGAAGATCAGCACCACCGGGCAGCGCATCAGCGAGGCGAGGATAAAAGGCCCCTCGGGGAACGGGGCGGGCTGGCCCATAAAATCGCTCCACACCACCCGCCAGTTGCCGCCGCGCTGCGGATCGACGGCGATCCGATCCCCGACGATCGTCACCCACTCCCCGCGATCGATCTTCTCTTTCAGCAGGATGGCGGTCTCCGGGCCGATATCGGTTACCGGGATCAGGTTCAGCCCGGCCTGGGGCGCCATCTCCTGCATAATCTGTTTGAAACGCTGGGCGTTATCGCTGAACACCAGCGCGTTGACGGTTTTGCCGCCTTTGATCTGGGCCAGGGCGCGGCACGCCTCCACATCTCCGAGATGGGAAGCCAGCAGCAGCTTGCCCTCGGGCACGGTGAGATCGAGCTTTTCCCGGGCACCTGGCGCAAAAAGCACGTCCCGGTCCAGCTTGAGTTCTCCCTGCCAGCTGGCGACCTTATCCAGCATCGCATGACCAAAGCGCATAAAGTGGAAAAAGCTGTTCAGGCGCGCGGGCTTTGGCTGCTGGCGCCGGGCCAGCGTCTCGCTCACCCGGGCGATCCACTGCTGCGAGGCCTGCCGCGCCGGACGGGCGGTAAGCCAGTAGACGGCAATCACCGGCCACAGCAGAAGGGTAAAGGCCCGGCGGCCCAGCAGCTGCCAGACCCGCAGCATCAGGCGCATGCCGTACAGCCCTTTCACCTCCTGCTGCTTCGCCCAGTGCTGAGTGCGGCGGCGGAACAGCAGGGAAGGGATACGCGGCAGCATGCCGAAGAACAGCCGGGTGTGCATCCAGGAGATACGCAGGTTGTCGTGCAGGGCATCGAAATGGGAGACGCCATTCTCAGGATAGGTCACCCGGGTGGGCAGGAAATAGCTGGTGTTGCCCTGCCAGTAGAGGCGCACCATTACTTCGGTGTCAAAATCCATCCGCTTGCCCAGGGGCACGCTGTTGACCAGCCGCAGCGTGGGGGCCACCGGGTAGACCCGAAAGCCGCACATGCTGTCCTTGAGCTGCAATGACAGGGTTTCTATCCACACCCAGACGTGGGTGACCCAGCGGCCATACAGGCGCGAGCGGGGGATCGAGGCATCAAATACCGGCTGGCCGGAAATCAGCGCCGTCGGGTGGCGTTCGGCCAGCGCCAGCAGCCGGGGAATGTCCTCCAGTGCGTGCTGACCGTCGGCATCAACCTGCACCGCATGGGTATAACCGGCCCCGGCGCAGACCTTCAGCCCGCGGATCACCGCCGCGCCTTTGCCGCTGTTGTGCGGCAGCCGCACCAGCGTCATCTGCGGATTTTCGGCGGCCAGACGATCCAGCTCCTGACGGGTGCTGGCGTCGCTGCCGTCATCAACCACAATCACCGGCAGCTGAAACGGCGCCAGGCGCTCCAGGACGCTCGCCATCGTCGCCCCGTGGTTGTAGCAGGGGATCAGGATGCAGGGACGGACGCTTAACGGCATAAGCGAATCTTCCCGCTGCTGGCCGTGTGGCGGGCTTCGCCGTCATGGCGCTGATAGCTGAAGGTAAGCATCTGGCGCTCCGCGTTCCAGTCGAGAACCAGCGTCACGGTGGCCTCGGGCAGCAGCGGTGCCTGGAACTTCACGTTCTGAATGCTGTGGAAGCGGTACTCCGGGGCCAGCAGCGTGGTGGCGTAGTGCATCACCCAGTCGAGCTGGGCAACGCCCGGCAGCAGCGGCTGGACGGCAAAATGGCCCTGGAACCAGAACAGCGCCGGATCGAGGTGCAGGACGATCTCCAGATGCTGAGGCTGTGCCTGATGGCGCCCAATTTCATGGATCTTCATGAAATAACTCCTGTAACTGCGCATAGACACGCTTGTTCATATTGTTCACCGGCATCTCATCAACAATGCGCCAGTAGCGGGGGATGGCGACCGGCTCCAGCCACGGCCGCAGGGCGCGTCGCCAGGTGAGGATCTGCGCTTTACTGCCGCGCTGGCGAGCGGCGTCGCTCAAAACCAGCAGTACGCCAATCCCCTGTCGTCCGCCTCGGGTGACCGGCAGCGCCGCCGCCTCGCGGATGCCCTCCAGCGCCAGCAGACGCTGTTCGATCTCATTGAGCGAAATACGCTTCTCTTCGATTTTCACCACCCGGCCCCGGCGGCCCTCAATGCTGAACTGGCCGTTATCGGCAAAGTGCAGAATATCGTCGAGCAGCACGCCATGTGCATCAATGAGCGGGGAGGAGACCCGCAGGGCGTCATTATCGCGGGTAAATGTGACACCGGGAAAGGGCTGCCAGAGATTCGCCTCTGCCTGACGATAGCGCCAGGCGAGAACCCCGGTTTCGCTGCTGCCGTAAATTTCATCCGGCCACAGCCCCAGCCAGCGTTGAGTTTCGCAGGCCGATGCCCACTCCAGCACGCCCCCGGCGGAGACCAGCACCGCGACGGGCGGCGGAGCGAGTGCCGGATCGAGGCGCTTCAGAAACGCCGGACTGCTGATGAACAGGTAGCGCTTATCGCTATCCAGCGCCGCCAGCTGCTCGGCGTAGGTGAGCATCGCCGCGTGGAGCGGCAGCCCCAGCGCCATCGGCAGTACAATGCGAAACGTCAGGCCGTAAAGGTGCTGCGGCACGACCGAGGAGACAACAAAGCAGCCGTCAATTCGCTCGCCGAAGCGGGCGGCCAGCAGGCGGGCCTCCTGGTCGAGCCGGGTGATGGTCTTGCTTATCCGTTCGGGCTTTCCGGTCGAGCCGGAGGTGAACAGCTCGATAATGCGGTCATCATCAATGCCCGGCAGCGGCGTGAAAGTTGGGGCCCGGCGACAGGCAGAGCTGACTACCGTCAACGGGGCGCGGACATTCAGCGCTCTGTCGCTCAGCACGCCGCTGAACAGCGCCTGTTGTTCGTCGAGATGCGATTCGCGGCTGTGGCCGGGCAGCACCGGCGTTTTACCCGCGTGCAGGGTGGCCAGCAGGGCGACGATAAACAGATAGCTGTCGTCAAAGCAGAGCGCCCAGCGCTCGCCTTGCTGCTGCTGTAAGCGGGCCGTTATCCTGGTAACGTCGTGGCGCAGCTCCCCCAGCGTCCAGCGTCGATCGCCGGACCAGGCGACAGGGGTGTCGTCCGGGCGGGGGGCGTTCAGCCACAGGCTCAGGGGCAGGGGGTTATGCATCTTTTTTGATCCGCTGGCGTACCAGCCACTCGCTTGCCATTAACGTTCCCATCAGGATGTAGGCGATCATGCCGTTCCACAGCGTCCAGAGCCGCATATCCCCGTGCAGCACGGTGAACAGCGCCACGCTGCCGTTAAAGATGAAAAAACCGCACCACACCCGGGTAACAATGCGGGTGTAGCGTACACCGGCAGGGGGTAAATGAGGTTCACGCAGGCGCGCCAGCCGCTCGACCAGCGGCATCGCCGTCCAGAGCGAGCCGCCAAACACCCCCAGCATCGCGAGATTAACCACCACCGGATAGAGCAGCAGCCAGTGGTGCGCTTTCAACAGGTAGCTTGCCGCGCAGAGGGCGATGCCCACCAGCGCCACGCTCTGGATCACGTAGCGCAGCGGCCCGGCGCTGCGTCGCGCCTGGTAAAAACGGCACAGCAGCAGGATGGCCATCAGCGGCAGGAGCCAGTGCAGGTTGTGATGCGTTAGCCCAAAGCCGATCAGAAAGGGCCAGCCGAGCAGCATCAGCCCCGTCAGCAGCGGGATCGCCGGAAATGACTTTCCGCCACGCATGACGTCTTACGCTTCGCGGAGCAGTTTTTCTACCGCATCCACCACGTCCTGCACGGTACGCACTGACTTGAAGGTTTCCGGTTTGATGCGGGCGCCGGTTCGCTTCTGCAGGTGCACCACCATGTCGACGGCGTCGATGCTGTCTAGCTCCAGATCTTCGTACAGGCGCGCCTCAGGGGTGATGTCCTCTGGCGCAACTTCAAACAGGGTGATCAGGAGGGAGGTCACTTCCTGATAAACAGATTTTTGTTCAGTCGTCATTTTTAGTTCGATCTCAGGCGCGTTGGGCAGTAATGAAAGAGGCCAGCGTGGCAACGGAATAGAAGTGCTGGCGCATCTCTTCGCTTTCGGCAGATAACACCACGCCGTACTGGTTTTTTACCGCCAGGCCCAGCTCAAGGGCATCGATCGAGTCGAGGCCCAACCCATCGCCAAACAACGGGGCATCCGTATCGATATCCTCTGCGGTCAATTCGTCCAGATTGAGTGTCGTAATTATAAGATTTTTAATTTCCAGGTAGAGCGCTTGCATCATTAATTCCTGACAAAGATTGAAGGCCTGACGTTAAGCGATGCTGCAGGTGCCGGTTGAGCTGTCTGGCCGCCAGCGCGGGCTCGTGGACCGCTGCATCGTAAAAATCATTAATATTCACCCGCTCACGGACATCGACCGTGAAAACGGGTTTGTTCGGCGGTATGTCATACCACCGGCTGTGTTTATCGAGCAGATGCTCGCTGCAGTGGATAATTACCAGCCGCAGGTCGCTTTCGCAACGCACCGCAATGTTCGCCGCGCCGCGCTGCAACGCGATCGCTTTTCCTGCCTGCGTGCGCGTGCCTTCCGGGAAGATTAGCAGGGTGTCGCCCTGACCCAGCCGCTGCTGACAGGCGCTCAGGAGCGTGTCGGCTTCGCTGTTGATCAGGTAATCCGCCGCCCGGATCGCCCCGCTGAGAAAGGGGTTACGCAGCAGGGCACCTTTCACCAGACAGTCGGTTTCCGGCATCACCGAGGCGATAAGCACGTAGTCGATCAGCGTCGGATGGTTCGCCACCACCAGACAGCCGCGCTCCTGGCGCAGCACGTCGAGATTATCGAAGCGGTAATCCAGCACGCCGAGCGCGCGCGCCATGGTTAAAAAAGCGCGGAAGCTGGCGGCAATGCTGCGCCGGGCAAGGCGACGGCGGCGGGCGCGATCCCGCTGGACCAGGTTCAGCAGGTTGAACCACACCAGCGACAGCAGCAGCCCGCCCACGCCAAACAGCACGAAGCACAGACCGGTCATCACCAGTCGCCAGCCGCGGCTCAGCGCCGCCCTGATGAATATCATGCCCGCGTCCACTGCCACAGCAGGCGTTCACCGGGTACGGCAAACTGCGCATCGTCACGCAGGTAGTGGCGCAGGAACAGCAGGCTCTGCGGCAGCGAGGGCTCTTCATCGCAGCGGACAGGGCGGGTTTCGCAGCACAGGCCATCCCCGGCTTCGATAACCAGCGCCAGGGCATAGGGCCAGGCAGGCATCTGCTGTGGAACCGAGGGGCGGTAAAAGTCGGGCAGGGTGCCGTCAAAATCCACCATCAACACCCGTTTATACCCTGCATGCAGCAGGCTCAGCACGTCGCACAGCCCCTGCTGGAAGGTATCCCTTCCGGCAGAGAGTGACGACGAAACAATCGGCTGACGCGCGGCGATGGTGAGATTACCCACCGCGGAGTTATGTACTGACATGGCGAAGTCGGTGGGGGAGACGTCCTGCCCGGTCGCCAGGGCGTGCAGGAGACGATAGTTACGCTCCAGTTCGCCATGACGGCTGGTGTAGACCACGGCGTGGATGGCGTGCTTTCGCACCATCGCCATCCCGCACTCCACCGCCAGCTTGCTGCCTGAACTCAGGCGGCGGGCGGTCATCATCGGCAGTTCGGACAGTTTTGCCTGCGGCGCAGCAGGATCGATGGCGAGCAAACCCTGTGACCATGCCTGCCACTGACTGGCATCACAAAGGCCTGGCGCTCTGGCTTGCCAGTCGAGAATGTTAAGTGCAAATTTCATCTGCGCGCGTCCGCGGTAAACCCGTCATCCGGTACCGCCGCCGGGATCAGGCGGCGTTACTGCTCATTTTTCTGGCAAATCAATAAGGTGTGGCCCACCCCAAGATTGTCATGCCGCTCTTCTACCCGGAAGCCTGCTTTTTCCAGATAGTGATAAAATTTCTCTGCGCGATAAAAACGGCTGTTGCCGTTCGCCATACAGGTGAAATAGAGCGAGGTGGCGTTCAGGCTGAAGGCGGCCGCTTCGAATCGCTGCGCATCCCAGAACAGCTCCAGAATGCACAGGCGGGCACCCGGCTTCATTACTTTCGCCACGTTGCTCAGCAGGGTCACAATCTGATCGGGAGAGAAGCAGTCCAGAAACTGGCTCATCCACCAGACATCAGCGTCATCCGGCAGAGCAGCGTCGCTAAGCATATCGACAGGGTGGAACCCAATACGATGAGATAATCCTGCTTTTGCGATATTTTCCTGGGCCAGTGCAATTTGCTGCGGCAGATCGAGCAGCGTAACGGCGACATTTTCATCGTATCTACAGCAGCGTAGCGCCCATTTACCCGTATTGCCGCCGACATCGTACAATTTTGTCGGCCTGCTTGCGAATATAAGGGGCAACGCGGCGTCGAATGCGCCGTCGGAATAGAAATGATCGAACGCAAACCAGCTCCGCTGCGCCTGCTCAGGCAGGGCAGAGAGCGCCGGATAAATAGTCGGCCAGTCGCCAAAGACCGCCAGCCCGGCCGGTTTTTCCGCTTGCAGGGCGTCGCCAAGATGAAACAGCCCCTGGTAGCAAACGTCCTGCGTGAAATCCATGTTTACGCGGGTCATGGTGTCGTGCAGCAGGTAATGGCCGATTTTCGCCAGGTAGTAGCGGCCATCGCTGTGGGTCAGGATCCGCCCGCTTAATCCCATATCCAGCAGAACGCCCACGCCATAGTCGCCGAGGCTGCTGTTGGCCACGACGTCTTCAAGCGTTGCGCCGCGCGGGCCCTGTTTGTCCAGCCAGGCGAGTATCCCGGAATTACGCAGACAGAGCGCGGTCTGGAACAGCATCGGGGCAAAGGCGATACGTTGCGCCTCGGTGATGGCCTCAAGCGCGCTGAGGCTGTCCTTTTCGTACATGAATGTTATCCCGGTAAACGGCTTTTCGGTCTGCCTGGCCCGAGCAGGATAGCCAGTTTGCTCCCGCCTCGGGTGGTCTCCATCCAGATCTTACAGACGCTGGTGAGCGGCACGGACAGTAACATTCCTACGGGGCCGAGTAACCAGCCCCAGATCAATAACGACAGAAATACCACCAGCGTGGACATCCCCAGCCGGTGTCCCATCATGCGCGGCTCCAGGATATTGCCCAGCACCATGTGGACGACCAGGAACAGCGCGCCCACCATCATGCATTCGTAAAAACCGTTAAACAGGAACGCCTGAATCATCGGCGGCACGGCGGAGATCACCGCCCCGATGTTGGGCACATAGTTCAGCAGGAAGGCCAGCACGCCCCACATCAGGGCGAACTGCACCCCCAGCAGCGCCAGCCCCAGCCAGACGATGGCCCCGGTCCACAGGCTTAACAGCGTTTTCAGCGCCAGATAGTGGGTAACGCCCTTCAGCGCGCGGTGTAAGCCAGCGATGTGGACCTGAGGATTATTGAGGGCGAAACGCATTTTGTACGGCACGTGGCGCACTTCAAACAGCATAAACACCACGGTCATCACCAGCAGCAGGACGCTGGCCATCGCCCCGGACAGCTGGGTCATCAGCGCCGTGGCAAAGGTCATCACCTTTTCCGAGTCCATCCGTCTCAGCATGCGCTCCGGGGAGAAGTGCAGGTTGAGGAACGGGAACATCTGCTGCAGATCGACAATCTTGCGCGTCAGCTCTTTGTTGTATTTCGGCAGCATGGCGGCAAATTCATTGAGCGAGGCCGCCAGCACCCCAAACAGCGCCGTCAGGCCAATCAGCATCACCACCACCACGATAGTGATAGCGACAGGGCGGCTTACCCCCCGGCGTAAAAACCAGGTGACGAGAGGGTTAAGGACGATGGCGAAAAAGAGTGCCAGCAAAAGCTGAACGAGAATATCTGCTGCGGCGTGAATGCCTGCCAGGATCACGACCAGACAGGCCAGCTTCATCAAAATATGGAGACCCGCTTTATCAGCGGGCGGAAGACCCGTTTTATCGGGTGGTGTGATTATCATGGTGTTTCCTCTTATTAGATGCCCATAAGTGTAGTGTGCGCGCGACGCTTCGGTTGACGCTGTTATTCTTAAAGTCACTGCTGCATTTCAGCCCCTGGCATGGTAATAGTGAAACACTGTTGTAAAAATTCTGGTGAACCTGATGCCCGAACCTGCCGCCGAACCGGCACTGAGTGGATTACGCCTCAACCTGCGTATTGTTTCCGTCGTTATTTTCAACTTTGCCAGCTACCTGACCATCGGCCTGCCGCTGGCCGTCCTGCCGGGCTATGTGCATGACATCATGGGCTTTAGCGCCTTCTGGGCGGGCCTGGTGATCAGCCTGCAATACTTCGCCACCCTGTTAAGCCGCCCCTATGCCGGACGCTATGCCGACCTGTTTGGGCCAAAAAGCATTGTGGTGCTGGGGCTGTGCGGCTGTTTCCTGAGCGGGGTCAGCTATTTTCTGGCGGGACTCACCAGCGCCTGGCCGGTGGTGAGCCTCGCGTTGCTCTGTTTTGGCCGCGTGATTTTAGGCGTAGGGCAAAGCCTTGCCGGCACCGGCTCCACGCTGTGGGGCGTGGGCGTGGTGGGGGCTTCGCACATTGGGCGGGTGATCTCCTGGAACGGGATTGTCACCTACGGGGCGATGGCGATGGGGGCTCCGCTGGGGGTGCTGTGCTACCGCTACACCGGCCTGAATGGGCTGGCGTTGACCATTATGGTGGTGGCGCTGCTGGCGATTCTGTTCGCCCTGCCGCGCCCGAAAGTGAAGGCCAGCAAGGGCAAGCCGATGCCGTTTCGCGCGGTGCTGGGGCGCGTCTGGCCCTACGGCATGGCGCTGGCCCTGGGCTCGGCAGGCTTTGGGGTGATCGCCACCTTCATTACGCTGTTCTACGCCGATAAAGGCTGGGAGGGGGCGGCCTTTGCGCTGACCCTGTTTAGCTGCGCCTTCGTCGGCACGCGTCTGCTGTTCCCGAACGGCATCAACCGGCTGGGCGGGCTGAACGTGGCGATGATTTGCTTCGGCGTCGAGATTATCGGCCTGCTGCTGACCGGTATCGCCGGGGAACCCTGGATGGCGCGGATCGGGGTGTTCCTCGCCGGGGCGGGCTTCTCGCTGGTCTTCCCGGCGCTGGGTGTCGTGGCGGTGAAGGCTGTGCCGCAGCAGAATCAGGGCGCGGCGCTGGCGACCTACACGGTGTTTATGGATATGTCGCTGGGGATAACCGGGCCGCTGGCGGGGCTGGTGATGGCGTGGGCCGGCGTGCCGGTTATCTATCTGGCCGCGGCGGGACTGGTGGCGGTGGCGTTACTGCTGACGTGGCGGCTAAAAAAATGGCCTCCGGAGGAGGCCATGTCATCGTGATAACTTACTGAATCACGAGAGTATTGATGATGTTCTCTGCGGCGGTCTGCGCTTTCTGCTGATCGTCAGCAGGCAGCGTGATTTGCAGGGTCAGCAGCTTGTTATCCACTTTACCCAGCACCACTGAGGAGTAGGCGGTCTGGCCTTTGGCGGAGATGATGCTGTCCAGCTGCTGCAGGTTGTGGCCTTTCAGCTCGATGGCCTTGTTGGTGACCACCTGCAGCTGCGGGTCGCGGCTGCGCTGCTGATCTTCCAGACGCTTCGCCAGCACGCCCAGGTCTTCGCTGGTGTCATCGCCGACAATGACAATCACCGCTTTTTGCCCGGTGGCGTCGGAGTAGACGTGCATATTATTCGACTGGGTGCCCAGCTTGCCGCTCTGATCGGTCATATCCGCAGGCAGAGAGAAGCTAAGTTTGCCATCCATCAGGCTGACCGGCTGACCCGTGGCATTGCTTTCCGCAGACGCACCCTGAGCAGGCGTTTTGGTGTCGCTGTTGTCACAAGCAGCAAGCCCCATCACCAGCAGGCCAATCCCGACATATTTAACCAGATTGCGCATTGAATTCTTCCTTTCGATAAACGGCCATAACGGCGCATCTGCTCATCTTAACACAACTGTTCAGGGGAACCCTTAACCTGCCCGTAATGCGGAAATTTCAGATTTATCCTCGAACCTTTTCAGCAACATATTCAGCAGCACGCCGTACATCGGCAGGAAGAAGACCAGGCTGATAAGCACCTTAAAGGCGTAATCCACCAGCGCGATCTCCATCCAGTGTTCGGCCATGAAGGCATCCGGGCTGCGCCAGAAGGCGATAAAGAAGAAGGCCAGCGTATCGCTGACGTTGCCAAACAGCGTGGAGGCAGTCGGCGCCATCCACCAGCGATGGTTCTGGCGCAGGCGGTTAAACACATGCACGTCGAGGATCTGCCCCAGCGCGTAGGCCATAAAGCTGGCGGCGGCGATACGGGCGACAAACAGGTTGAAGTGCGCGAGCGCCTCAAAGCCCTGCCAGCTTCCCATGTAGAACAGCGAGGAGATCACGTACGAAACAAACAGCGCCGGAAGCATAACGGCAAAAATAATGCGTCGTGCCAGAGGCGCGCCAAAGATACGGACGGTGAGGTCGGTCGCGAGGAAGATAAACGGGAAACTGAACGCGCCCCAGGTGGTATGAAAACCAAAAATGGAGATCGGGAGCTGCACAAGATAGTTACTGGAGGTGATCACCAGCAGATGAAAAAGCGAAAGCCAGAACAACGCTTTTACGCGCTGCGATTGAGAGAACTGCGTCATATTGTGACCTTTTTAGAAGTTGGGGTGAGGGAACCCAATATGAATCTGGCCATCAGGCTATTTTATTCGCCATTCTGAATCCGGGCAGTGCTCGAAATCCTCACGTACTAAGTGTACGCTCCGGTTTCTGCGCGCTGTCCGTCTCCAGACTGGCTTCAACAATAACGCCTGATGCCCTGATTCTGAAAACCGCCGCATCATACTGCTTTGACTAGCGTTTGCAACGGCTAATTTTTACGCAATCGTTAACCTGGTTTGCATTGCCCGGTCCGGGGCGTAAACTACTGCCGTTTTTATCTGAACGAGACGACGATGACCGATCTGTTTACCCACCCGGACCACACCCTTGATGCACAGGGTCTGCGCTGCCCTGAGCCCGTCATGATGGTGCGCAAAACCGTGCGCACGATGCAAACCGGCGAAACGCTGTTAATCATTGCCGACGATCCGGCCACCACCCGCGATATTCCCGGCTTCTGTACCTTTATGGAACATGAGCTGCTGGCGCAGGAGACTAACACCTTGCCTTACCGTTACCTGTTACGTAAAGGCTAGTTTTTGTGTGAGGTGTGCGGCCTGATGCCCTCACCCCGACCCTCTCCCACAGGGAGAGGGCGCAAACATTAAAAACGGCAACCAGAAGGTTGCCGTTTTGCATTTACCTCGCAGCCGCCACCCGGCATGACCGCCACCACAATTTTAAACCGCCATTTCATTTTTTAGCGCTTTTTGTGAAGTGCTTCACCCTCGTTTTCCGGGGAGTAGGCTAGTTTTGAAACGTCTAAAAATAAAACAACGTTCCGATACTCACCCTAATACCCTGGAGTTGACTCAATGAAAACGACCCTCAAGCCGTTGCTGGCCGCTCTGTGCCTGTCTGCTTTCGCTGCCTCTGTCTCTGCACAAACCATTAAGGCCGCTGACGTGCATCCCGAAGGCTACCCGAACGTGGTGGCGGTTCAGCATATGGGTGAAAAACTCAAACAACAAACCGACGGCAAGCTGGATATCAAGGTCTTCCCGGGCGGGGTGTTGGGTGATGAAAAGCAGATGATTGAGCAGGCGCAGATGGGCGCCATCGACATGATCCGCGTCTCCATGGCACCGGTTGCGGCTATTCTGCCGGATATCGAAGTCTTTACGCTGCCCTACGTTTTCCGCGATGAAGACCATATGCACAAAGTGATCGACGGCGATATCGGCAAATCCATCGGCGAGAAGCTGACCAACAACCCGAAATCCCGTCTCGTCTTCCTCGGCTGGATGGACTCCGGCACCCGTAACCTGATCACCAAGAACCCGGTGGTGAAACCTGAAGATCTGAAAGGGATGAAGATCCGCGTTCAGGGTAGCCCGGTAGCGCTGGCCACCCTGAAAGACATGGGCGCCAACTCGGTCGCGATGGGGGTCAGTGAAGTCTACAGCGGCATGCAGACCGGGGTTATCGACGGCGCAGAGAATAACCCACCAACCTTTATCGCCCACAACTACATGCCGGTCGCCAAAAACTACACCCTGAGCGGCCACTTTATCACCCCTGAAATGCTGCTTTACTCCAAAGTGAAATGGGACAAGCTGAGCGCCGACGAGCAGGAGAAGATTAAGACCCTGGCCCGCGAAGCCCAGATGGAGCAACGTAAACTGTGGCAGGAATATAATGCCCAGGCGCTGGAAAAAATGAAGGCCGGCGGCGTGCAGTTCCATGACATCGACAAGGCGGTCTTTATCAAAGCGACAGAGCCGGTGCGTGCCCAGTATGGCGACAAGCATCAGGATCTGATGAAAGCGATCGCTGACGTTCAGTAAGCCGGAGCCTCTATGTCCGAACTTTATCTAAAGTGGATGGACCGTCTCTACCTGCTGGCGATGGCCGTTGCCGGGCTGTCGCTGCTGGTGATGACTATTGTTATCCCGATTGGCATCTTTTCGCGCTACGTACTCAATCGCGGCGAGTCGTGGCCGGAGCCGATTGCCATTATCTGCATGGTGACCTTCACCTTTATCGGCGCGGCGGTGAGCTACCGCGCCGGCTCGCATATTGCGGTGAATATGCTCACTGACAGACTGCCGGTCTCACTGAAAACGCTCTGCGCGCGCGTGGTCGATCTGCTGATGCTGGCGATCTCGGGCATCATGTTCTGGTACAGCTATCTGCTGTGCATTGAACTCTGGGAGCAGCCGGTGGCGGAGTTTCCGATCCTGACCTCCGGCGAAAGCTATCTGCCGCTGCCGATCGGATCGGCGGTGTTAATCCTGTTTGTGCTTGAGCGCCTGATGTTTGGCTCTCAGGAGCATCGCCCGGTCGTTCTGATCGGCAACCACAGTTAAGGGGTGAACAATGGATGCATTTGTTTTGTTATTCACCCTCGCCATTCTGCTGGCGCTGGGGATGCCGGTGGCCTTCGCCGTTGGCTTAAGCGCCGTGGCCGGCGCGCTGTGGATTGACCTGCCGCTGGAAGCGCTGATGATCCAGATTACCAGCGGGGTGAATAAGTTCACGCTGCTGGCGATCCCGTTCTTTATCCTGGCGGGGGCGATCATGGCGGAAGGGGGGATTGCCCGGCGTCTGGTGAACTTCGCCTATATCTTTGTCGGCTTTATTCGCGGCGGGCTGTCGCTGGTGAATATCGTCGCTTCGACCTTTTTCGGCGCGATTTCCGGCTCCTCGGTGGCGGATACCGCCTCCATCGGGACCGTGATGATCCCGGAGATGGAGAAGAAGGGTTATCCGCGCGAATACGCGGCGGCGGTGACGGCCAGCGGTTCGGTGCAGGCGATTTTGATTCCACCCAGCCACAACTCGGTGATCTACTCGCTGGCGGCCGGGGGCACCGTCTCTATCGCCACGCTGTTTATTGCGGGCGTGCTGCCGGGATTGATCCTCGGGTTAAGCCTGATGGTGCTGTGCCTGGGCTTTGCGCGCAGGCGGGGTTATCCAAAAGGTGAGAGGGTGCCTTTTAAACAGGCGCTGAAGATCTTCTTCGATGCCCTCTGGGGCCTGATGACGGTGGTGATAATTCTCGGCGGGATCCTGTCGGGTATCTTTACCGCCACGGAGTCTGCGGCGGTGGCCTGCCTGTGGGCGTTCTTTGTCACCATGTTTATCTATCGCGACTACAAGTGGAACGAGCTGCCGAAGCTGATGTGCCGCACGGTGAAGACGGTAACCATCGTGATGATCCTGATTGGTTTTGCCGCGGCGTTTGGCGCGGTGATGACCTACATGCAGCTGCCGATGCGGATCACCGAGTTCTTTACCTCGCTCTCGGATAACAAGTACGTGATCCTGATGTACCTCAACATCATGCTGCTGCTGATTGGCACCCTGATGGACATGGCGCCGATCATCCTGATCCTGACGCCGGTCCTGCTGCCGGTGACCAATTCGCTGGGTATCGATCCGGTGCATTTCGGCATGATCATGATGGTGAACCTCGGGATCGGCCTGATTACCCCGCCGGTAGGATCGGTGCTGTTTGTTGCCAGTGCGGTGAGCAAGCAGAAAATTGAGGCGGTAGTGCGGGAGATGCTGCCTTTCTACGCCATGCTGCTGGTGGTATTAGGGATAGTGACCTACATTCCGGCGATATCACTGTGGTTGCCGCGAACGTTGGGGATGCAGTAGTGAAAATGCCGGGCGGCGCTGCGCTTGCCCGGCCTACGGTTCGAAGATGTTGTAGGCCCGGTAAGGCGCAGCCGCCACCGGGCGTTTTCTTACCGGCGCCGCAACAGCCGCAACGCGTTCGCCGTTACCAGTACCGTCGCACCGGTATCCGCCAGCACCGCCAGCCACAAACCGGTCATCCCCAGCAGGGTGGTCACCAGGAATATCCCCTTCAACCCCAGCGCGATAATGATGTTTTGCCGGATATTGGCCCGGGTGGCGCGAGCCAGATGAATCATCTGCGCCAGTCCGGTCAGGCGGTTGTGGGTGAGCGCCGCATCGGCGGTCTCCAGCGCCACGTCGGTGCCGCTGCCCATCGCAATTCCAGTCGTTGCCGCCTTCATTGCCGGGGCATCGTTGATGCCGTCTCCGACCATCGCCAGCGGCGCCTGGGCATTCAGCGCCGTCACCGCCTGCACTTTATCGGCGGGCAACAGGCCAGCCCGGTAATCCAGACTCAGCTCACCGGCAATGGCGGCGGCCGCGCGCGGGTTATCTCCGGTTAAAATCACCCCTTTGACCCCAAGCTGGTGCAGGGCCTGCACCGCCTCTTTCGCGTCATCACGCAGGGTATCGCGCAGGGTGATAAGCCCTTTTGCCACCTCATCCTGCACGACCATCACCACCGTATGCCCGGCCTGCTCGAGGGAAACGATTTGCGCTGACAGCTGCGGGGCAGGGAATTTATCCGCCGCACAAATCAGGATTTTACTGCCCGCCACGGTGGCCTCGATACCCGAGCCCATCAGCGCGTGCTGGTCGGTGGCCGCCGCAATCGTCAGACTCCGGGCCTTCGCCTCACGCACAATCGCCTGCGCCAGCGGGTGGGTGGAACCTTGCTCCACCGCCGCCGCTTGTGCCAGCAGTTCGTTTTCGCTGATATCAAGGGGATAAATGCCCGTCACCTGCGGCTTGCCGACCGTCAGGGTGCCGGTTTTATCAAAGGCCACCTGCCGCACCTGCGCCAGCTGCTCCAGCGCCGCACCGCCCTTAATCAGCGCGCCGCGTCGCGCCGCCGCCGCCAGCCCGGAGGTGATGGCCGCAGGGGTGGAGATCACCAGCGCGCACGGACAGCCAATCAGTAGCAGGGTCAGCCCTTTGTAGATCCAGCCCTCCCATGGAGCGCCGAACAGCAGGGGCGGCACCACGGCCACCAGCAGGGCAACCAGCATGATTGCCGGGGTATAGATGCGGCTGAAGCGATCGATAAAGCGCTCCACCGGGGCGCGGCGCTCTTCCGCCTCTTCGATAAGCGTCAGGATGCGGTCGATGGCGCTGTCGCCGGGTTCGGACAACACCGTCAGCGCTACCAGACGATCGACGCTGGTGGCGCCCGCCGGGACTTTCTCCCCCGCGGTGCGATCCACCGGGATGGATTCGCCGGTCAGCGCGCTTTCGTCAAAGCTGGCCGCGGCGGTAAGCAGCGTTCCGTCAGCGGGCAGACGGCCCCCGGCGGCGACTTCAATCACATCGCCCGGACGCAGCGCGGCAATGGGCACGGTTTTGCGTTCGCCGTTAATCACCTGCGTGGCGGTTTCGGGTTTCAGCGCCATCAGCGCGCTCACCCCTTTACGCGCCCGGCTCGCGGCCCAGCCTTCGAGCCGCTCGCCGATCAGAAACAGCAGCAGCACCATCGCCGCTTCCGCCGTGGCACCGATAAACAGCGCCCCGATAGCGGCCACGCTCATTAGCGTTTCGATGGCGAACCAGCTGCCGCTTTTCATCAGGCGCAACGCCTGACGGGCCACCGGCCAGAGTCCGACGAGGGTAGTGGCGATAAAAGCGAGGTTGCCGAGGGGAGGGTTGAACTGCGCAAGGAGCCAGCTCAGCGCCATCAGGACGATCAGCGTAAGGAGCGGGAGGTTATCGCCCAGCAGGGACGTTTTTTCGGCCGGGGCGTGCTCATTGCGCAGCGTGTAGCCCGCTTTCACCACCGCGGCCTCGACCTGGGCGCTGACGTTGCTTGCCGCATCAACCAGCAATTTTTCCGTGGCAAACAACACCTGGACATGATTCACGCCCGGCACCTGGCGAACGGCGGTTTCTACTTTCCGGGCGCAGGCGGCGCAGTCCATGCCGTTGACCACCCAGCTGTAACGCCGGCCTTCGACAGGCGGCACGGTTTCGGCCTGCGGCGAGGTATGATCCCCGGCGCAACAGGCCTCTTTAGCGGGTAGGGGAGCGAGCTTTAGCGCCGAGAACTGCGGCACTTTTTTCGGTGTTTCTGGAGTCGACATGGCACTCTCCGGCAATGATAATTTTCTCATTAACCGCAGTATGCACTCTGGAGTCGACTCCAGAGTCAAGCGCTAAATATAGAGCGACCGCACAATCAGGAAGTGCCCGGCAAAGTAGCACGCGGCGGCGATGGCGTTATCGGCGCGGAAACGGCGACGGTAGTGGCTACCCAGCCAGACGATGTTGCCCAACAGCAGGAGCGTGGCGCCGATGAAAGCCGACAGCGCCGGGGCCGTTGGACGGAAGAACCACAGCTCGCCCGCCAGCCAGACCATCACCAGGGTCATGGCGATAAAGGTACACACCGCCCAGCGCAGCTCTTCCAGACGCGACCAGATCACCGCGATCAGCAGCGCGCCAATCACCAGCAGCGCCAGCGGCAGCGGCCAGAAGAAGGAGAGCGTCATCTGGCTGGCAAAATAGATGGTGTAGAGCAGGTGGGATAAGAAGAACGCCCCCACGGCATACAGCAGACGCTGGCGCGGCAGCAGGGTCAGGGCATCGCCTGCCAGCGACGCGCAGAGCCCGGCAAGTACCAGGTAGCTGATAGCGTTAAACATCGGCGCCTGCCAGGCCAGCAGCAGCAGGAGCAACAGGGTGACGGGTTTAAACAGCCAGCGCTGCCAGGCAGGGCCGCGGTAGGACGCATCGACATACAGCCATGCGGAGAAACAGACAGCGATAAATGACCAAAGCATATTAAGTCCCTGTATCTGTTAAAACAGTTTCACTTCAGTGTAGTGGTGCAGACGGGCCAATAGCAATGCCTGACGCGGCGCGCTATTCTGATTTCAGCCTGGTCTTATAGGATGGTCTAATGAGCAAGATGCCGCTCTTTTTTATTATCGTGCTGGCGATTATCGTCGTTGCAGCGTCATTTCGCTTTGTACAGCAGCGCCGTGAAAAGGCTGATAACGACGCCGCACCGCTGCTGCAAAAGCGGGTGGTGAGCAATAAACGGGAAAAAGCCCTCAACGACAGGCGCTCGCGCCAGCAGCAGGTGACGCCTGCCGGGACGACGATGCGCTATGAAGCGAGCTTTAAGCCGGAAAACGGCGGCCTGGAGATGACGTTTCGCCTTGAAGAGAAGCAATACCATCAGCTGACGGTGGGGGATAAAGGGCTGTTGAGTTACAAGGGATCGCGGTTTGAGGGGTTTGATCCGGCACCGTAATGTGCGGCAAACCCGCAGGCCCGGTAAGCGAAGCGCCACCGGGCAGCAGCGTGCATATTACTTCTTAGTCTGCGCCTTAAACTTATTCATCCACACCAGCAGCTCAAACACGCCAAAAACAAAGACCCGGAACTGCTGCCAGCCGGTCATTTTTGGACCGTCTTTCGGCATACCGTTTTTCAGCATCACCATCTGCAGGGCATGCATAAACGAGGTAAAAATCAGCGCCACGTTGACGAAAATATTCATCGGGCGCGGGAACGGGTGGACGAGGTTAAGCAGTAAAAATGCCCAGACCCCAATCATCAGCAAACGGCCCAGATTAATCAGTACCGGCATCAGTCTCTCCTTGTGATTGACGGTGATAAAGACGATAGGCGACCTGTCCGGCGACTTTTTCCCGGTGCAGATCCCAGTGGGCAGGCACCGGCGGTAAACCGTTTTCTACCTCGCTCTCGACGTAGATTAGCGCATCATTCGCCAGCCAGCCGTTGTTTTCCAGTAAGGTTAACGTCTCTTCCAGCAGCCCTTTGCGAAACGGCGGATCGACAAACACCACATCGTGCGGCGTGCCCGCCTGGGCCAGAAACGCGAGCGAGTTGGTGTTAACGACGCGGGCGTGCGCGGCTTTCAGCGTAACGAGGTTTTGCTGCAGCTGCTGGGCGACGCTGCGATCCATCTCCAGCAGCGTGGCGCTGGCGGCATAGCGCGACAGGGCTTCGATGCCGAGCGCACCGCTTCCGGCGAAGCAGTCCAGGCAGCGGGCATCTACCATTGAAGGTGCCAGCCAGTTAAACAGCGTCTCACGGACGCGGTCGGTAGTCGGGCGCAGGCCGGGGCTGTCCGGGACGGGAAGTTTACGGCCTCGCCACTGGCCGCCGATAATGCGGATCTGGCCCATGGCAGCACGGTTGGGTTTCTTCATATTGTTGCTCAGGTCACTCGTACAGCCTGCGCTTGCAGGCGGTGATGTGCGTTAAGTTAAGTGATAAACTATTTCATCATTTTTTTAGCTTCCATGTATATAGCGCCAGTAATTAACCGCGAGGGGTGTAGTCGCAGATGGCAAAAGAGAAAAAACGTGGCTTCTTTTCCTGGCTGGGATTTGGTCAAAAAGAGCAGGAAACCGAGCAGCAGAACGAAGAACAGCAGCAGGCGATCGTTGAACAACCTCAGCCTGAAACCCCTGTTGAAACCGTCGCTGACGTAGAAGCAGAAGAACACGCCCACAGCCAGCAAGAGACTGAAGCCTTTGCTGAAGAGGTGGTTGAGGTCACTGAGCAGGTTCAGGAGAGCGAAAAACCGCAGCCGGTCGAGTCAGAGCCGGTTGCCGTAGAACCTGAGCCTGTCGCCGTTGAGCCTGAGCCGGTTGCCGTGGCCGTGGAAGAGATTGTCGAGCCCGAGCCTGAAGCCGAGCCTGTGCAGGCGGTTGAGCACGAAGAGTTACCGCTGCCGGAAGCGATCGCCGAACAGATTGAAGAGGTCATCCCGGAAGAGTACCTGCCAGAGTCCGAAGAAGAGGCAATCAGCGACGAAGAGCTGGAAGCGCAGGCGCTGGCGGCCGCGGCGGCAGAAGAGGCGGCGATCGTCGTTCCGGTCGCTCGAGAGGACGAGCCGGTCGAAGAGATTGCCCAGGAGCAGGAAAAACCGACCAAAGAAGGGTTCTTCGCCCGTCTGAAACGCAGCCTGATCAAAACCAAAGAGAACCTCGGTTCCGGATTTATCAGCCTGTTCCGCGGCAAGAAAATCGACGATGATCTCTTTGAAGAGCTGGAAGAGCAGCTCCTGATTGCCGACGTTGGCGTGGAAACCACCCGCAAAATCATCAGCAGCCTGACCGAGAGCGCCAGCCGTAAACAGCTGCGCGACGCCGAAGCGCTGTACGGCCTGCTGAAAGAAGAGATGGGCGAAATCCTCGCAAAAGTTGACGAACCGCTTAATATTGAAGGCAAAATGCCTTTTGTTATTCTGATGGTCGGCGTTAACGGCGTGGGGAAAACCACCACCATCGGCAAGCTGGCGCGTCAGTTTGAGCAGCAGGGCAAATCGGTGATGCTGGCCGCGGGGGATACCTTCCGTGCCGCCGCCGTTGAGCAGCTGCAGGTGTGGGGCCAGCGCAACAATATTCCGGTGATTGCTCAGCACACCGGCGCAGACTCCGCATCGGTGATTTTCGACGCCATTCAGGCGGCGAAAGCGCGTAATGTTGATGTCCTGATTGCCGATACCGCAGGGCGTTTGCAGAATAAATCGCACCTGATGGAAGAACTGAAGAAGATCGTCCGCGTCATGAAGAAGCTGGACGAAGATGCACCGCATGAAATTATGCTGACTATTGATGCCAGCACCGGGCAGAACGCCATCAGCCAGGCGAAGCTGTTCCATGAAGCGGTAGGGCTGACCGGGATCACGCTGACCAAGCTGGATGGCACCGCGAAAGGTGGGGTGATCTTCTCGGTGGCGGACCAGTTTGGTATTCCTATCCGTTACATCGGTGTTGGCGAACGTATCGAGGATTTACGTCCGTTTAAATCGGGCGACTTTATTGAGGCACTTTTTGCCCGAGAGGATTAACAATGATTCGCTTTGAACACGTCAGCAAGGCCTATCTCGGTGGGAGACAAGCGCTGCAGGGAGTCACTTTCCACCTGCAGCCGGGCGAGATGGCATTTCTGACCGGCCACTCTGGCGCGGGGAAAAGTACCCTGCTCAAGCTTATCTGCGGGATCGAACGGCCAAGCGCCGGGAAAATCTGGTTCAGCGGCCATGACATCAGCCGCCTGAAAAACCGCGAAGTGCCGTTCCTGCGTCGGCAGATCGGCATGATTTTCCAGGATCACCATCTGCTGATGGACCGCACGGTATTCGACAACGTGGCGATCCCGCTGATTATCGCGGGTGCCAGCGGGGATGATATTCGTCGTCGCGTGTCGGCGGCGCTGGATAAGGTCGGGCTGCTGGACAAAGCGAAGAACTTCCCTATCCAGCTCTCCGGTGGTGAACAGCAGCGCGTCGGCATTGCCCGCGCGGTAGTGAACAAACCGGCGGTGCTGCTGGCGGATGAACCGACCGGTAACCTGGACGAGGCGCTTTCCGAAGGGATCCTGCGTCTGTTTGAGGAGTTTAACCGCGTGGGCGTGACGGTACTGATGGCGACGCACGACATGGGGCTTATCTCCCGTCGTTCGTACCGCATGCTGACGCTCAGCGACGGGCATTTGCACGGAGGCCTCGGTGAATAAGCGTGACGCAATGAACCAGATGCGGCAGTTTGGCAGCAAACTCGACCGTTTTCGTAAATCGGCAGGCGGTCCGGGGGACGGCAACCGCAATGCGCCGAAGCGCAGTAAATCTGCGCCTAAACCCAACTCGCGTAAGACTAACGTCTTTAACGAGCAGGTGCGTTACGCCTTCCAGGGCGCGCTGCAGGATCTGAAAAGCAAACCTTTCGCCACCTTCCTGACGGTGATGGTTATCGCCATCTCCCTGACCCTGCCCAGCGTCTGCTACATGGTCTACAAAAACGTCAACGAGGCGGCGTCACAGTACTATCCAACCCCGCAGATCACCGTCTATCTCGATAAATCCCTCGACGATAACGCCGCGGCGCAGGTGGTAGGGCAGCTGCAGGCCGAGCAGGGCGTCGAGAAGGTGAACTACCTGTCCCGGGAAGATGCGCTGGGCGAGTTCCGCAACTGGTCCGGGTTTGGCGGCGCGCTGGATATGCTGGAAGAGAACCCGCTGCCGGCGGTAGCGGTAGTGATCCCGAAACTGGATTTTCAGGGCACCGAGTCGCTGAACACCCTGCGCGATCGCGTCTCCCGCATTAACGGCATTGACGAAGTGCGCATGGACGACAGCTGGTTTGCCCGTCTGACGGCGCTGACCGGCCTGGTCGGGCGCGTGGCGGCGATGATTGGCCTACTGATGGTGGCCGCGGTGTTCCTTGTGATCGGCAACAGCGTGCGCCTGAGCATCTTCGCCCGTCGTGACACCATTAACGTGCAGAAGCTGATTGGCGCCACCGACGGTTTCATCCTGCGTCCGTTCCTTTATGGCGGCGCGCTGCTCGGTTTTGCCGGCGCATTTCTTTCACTGATTTTGTCAGAAATTTTGGTGATGCGCCTTTCCGCTGCGGTCACCGATGTGGCGCAGGTTTTCGGAACTAAGTTCAATATCAGTGGCTTATCCTTCGATGAGTGCCTGTTGCTGCTGCTGGTTTGCTCCATGATTGGCTGGATTGCCGCCTGGTTAGCAACGGTGCAACATTTACGTCACTTTACCCCTGACTAAAAAATCTCTGGTATAATCTTTCCCTGCATTGAGAATCACCGTGCAGGGAAAGAGTCCCCTGTTGTCTCTGACCCGCACTATCATCCCCGTGTCACATTTTGTGCGTAATTTATTCACAGTTTCACTCGGAACTTGTGGATAAAATCACTGTCTGATAAAAGAGTGAATGATATTCTCGTTGCTCATTAATTCTGGCATGTTCGTTGCCTGATGGGGACAAACCGCCGCCAGAAAAATTGATTGAGAGGAATGAATGACCAAAGAAATGCAAACTTTAGCTTTAGCCCCTGTTGGTAACCTGGAATCTTACATCCGGGCCGCTAACACCTGGCCGATGTTGACGGCTGAGGAAGAAAAGGAGCTTGCTGAAAAGCTGCATTACCAGGGCGATCTGGAAGCAGCTAAGACGCTGATCCTGTCTCACCTGCGCTTTGTTGTTCACGTTGCTCGTAATTACGCGGGCTACGGCCTGCCGCAGGCAGACCTGATCCAGGAAGGTAACATCGGCCTGATGAAGGCGGTGCGTCGCTTCAACCCGGAAGTGGGTGTGCGTCTGGTCTCCTTTGCCGTGCACTGGATCAAAGCGGAAATCCACGAATACGTGCTGCGTAACTGGCGTATCGTGAAGGTCGCCACCACCAAAGCACAGCGTAAGCTGTTCTTTAACCTGCGTAAAACCAAGCAGCGTCTGGGCTGGTTCAACCAGGACGAAGTGGAAATGGTTGCGCGCGAGCTGGGTGTTTCCAGCAAAGACGTGCGTGAGATGGAATCGCGAATGGCCGCGCAGGACATGACCTTTGATATGTCCTCCGACGATGACGCCTCCGACAGCCAGCCGATGGCCCCGGTCCTGTACCTGCAGGATAAATCGTCTAACTTTGCTGACGGCATTGAAGACGACAACTGGGAAGAGCAGGCCGCCAACAAGCTGACCTATGCAATGGAAGGCCTCGACGAGCGTAGCCAGGATATCATCCGTGCCCGCTGGCTGGACGAAGACAACAAGTCCACCCTGCAGGAGCTGGCCGATCGCTACGGTGTCTCCGCTGAACGTGTACGTCAGCTTGAAAAGAACGCCATGAAAAAACTTCGCGCCGCTATCGAAGCCTAATCCTCGCGAAGTGCCCGATAACCCTCGAATGCAAATTCGGGGGTTTTGTTTTTTTAGCCCCTCTCCTGGCGAATTCTCCCTCCCTCGCAAACACTTATCGCCGTGTTGTGTGCTGACTCGTTAAAGCCTCGCTTACCTTATATACATTTCAAAATAGCTATTCCAAATAGATAAAAATGGGGTATGTTTTAGCAGAGTATGCTGAAAAGGCGCGCACGGCAGACGCATAATCGAAATAAAGCGCCATAAAACAACATCACAACAAACACAATAACCATCACAATGGGGATTCTCAGGATGAATATGAAGGGTAAAGCCTTACTGGCAGGATGTATCGCGCTGGCATTCAGCACTATGGCTCAGGCGGATATCAAAGTGGCTGTGGTTGGCGCCATGTCCGGTCCGGTAGCGCAGTACGGTGATCAGGAGTTTACCGGTGCAGAGCAGGCGGTTGCCGACATTAATGCCAAAGGCGGTATCAAAGGCGAAAAGCTGCAGATCGTAAAATATGATGATGCCTGTGACCCGAAACAAGCGGTTGCGGTTGCCAACAAAGTGGTGAATGACGGCATCAAATACGTTATCGGCCATCTGTGCTCCTCTTCCACTCAGCCTGCGTCTGATATCTATGAAGACGAAGGCATTCTGATGATCACCCCTGCGGCCACCGCGCCGGAGCTGACCTCCCGTGGCTATAAGATGGTAATGCGTACCACCGGTCTGGACTCTGACCAGGGCCCAACTGCGGCGAAATACATCGTCGATAAAGTGAAGCCGAAGCGTATCGCCATTGTTCATGACAAGCAGCAGTACGGTGAAGGCCTGGCGCGTTCCGTGCAGGACAACCTGAAAAAATCGAACGCCAACGTGGTGTTCTTCGACGGTATCACCGCCGGTGAGAAAGACTTCTCTACCCTGGTGGCGCGTCTGAAGAAAGAGAACATCGATTTCGTTTACTACGGTGGCTACCACCCGGAAATGGGCCAGATCCTGCGTCAGTCTCGTGCGGCCGGTCTGAAAACCCAGTTCATGGGTCCGGAAGGCGTTGCCAACGTCTCCCTGTCTAACATCGCCGGTGAATCTGCTGAAGGGCTGCTGGTGACCAAGCCGAAGAACTACGATCAGGTTCCTGCCAACAAACCTATCGTAGATGCCATTAAGGCGAAGAAACAGGATCCAAGCGGTGCTTTCGTGTGGACCACCTACGCTGCGCTGCAAACCCTGCAGGCGGGCCTGAATCAGTCAGCTGAACCGGCTGATATCGCCACCTGGCTGAAAGCGAACTCCGTTGAAACCGTTATGGGGCCGCTGTCCTGGGATGAGAAGGGCGACCTGAAAGGCTTCGAGTTCGGCGTGTTTGACTGGCATGCCAACGGTACAGCGACTGACGCTAAATAAAAGCAAACGGCAACCGAAAGGTTGCCGTTTTAGTGTTTGCACCCTCTCCCTGTGGGAGAGGGCCGGGGTGAGGGCATCAGGCCGCACCGACTGTCTTTCGCCGGGTGGCGGCTTCGCCTTACCCGGCCTACGGTTCGGGGCATTTTTTTAACGCTTCTCCCACCCGTTACTCTGCGCCCTAAACCCCAGCGCCTGCATAAAGGCCGCCATCACGCCCCTGTCTTCCACGCCCACGTCCGCCATCCACCACGAGGCCACGCTCGGGTTATCGCGAATCACCTCTTCAATCAGATATTGCCCCACGCCGCGACGACGGGTGACTTCGCGCACGCGCAGGGAATCCAGCGCTCCCTGGGTACCGCTCAACGTCACCCTGACCGCGCCTAACAGTCGCTCGTTAAAGCGCGCGGCATAAATGCGGTGGGTGTCATCAACGTTGAGTGAGGAGGGGGAATATTCCGGCCAGATCTTGTTGAGGTCGATATGATCCTGGTCGCTAAAGGTCTCCAGACGGTGGATGGTCAGTTTCATTAGCCGCTTGTCCAAATCAAAAAGAGTGCAGGCAGTGTACTCAATTTATTCATTCAGACGCTTCCACTTTTTAAACCTATTCCCTAGCTGATTACTTTTTTAGCGTTACGTTGCGTAGTTTTAAAACGTAGGGATCGAAAAATAAGCAGAATTTTAACCTAAAAGGCAGCGTTTTATTCGGCGCATTATACCGTTATTTTATGCTGCAATTCGTACTTTTATTTGTTTATCTCTGCCTGATTTCAGAATATTATCTTTGCTTAATCGACTGAAATATAGAGATTTTAGTCTGAATTTTGTGAAAAAACTGCGCTAAACCATTAAAGGCAATAGCAAAAGTTGCGTTGTTTATTAAAAGTACAGAATGCTTTTTAACCATAATAAAACAAAATATATACATCACGTCACGAATGGGGATTCACCGATGAAAAGGAACGCGAAAGCATTACTCGCGGGGATGGTTGCACTGGCCGTTTCGCAGGCAGCCATGGCGGAAGATATTAAAGTTGCCGTAGTAGGTGCGTTATCTGGCCCGGTTGCCCAATGGGGTGATATGGAGTTCAATGGCGCGCGCCAGGCAATTAAAGACATCAACGCCAAAGGCGGCATCAAAGGCGACAAGCTGGTTGCCGTGGAATATGACGATGCCTGCGACCCGAAACAGGCCGTTGCCGTTGCCAACAAAATTGTTAACGATGGCATTCAGTATGTGATTGGCCACCTCTGCTCCTCCTCCACCCAGCCAGCGTCCGATATCTATGAGGACGAAGGCATTCTGATGATCACGCCAGGCGCCACTAACCCGGAACTGACCCAGCGCGGCTATCAGTACATCATGCGTACCGCCGGGCTCGACTCTTCACAGGGGCCAACCGCCGCGAAATACATCCTCGAAAGCGTTAAGCCGCAGCGTATTGCCATCATTCACGATAAGCAGCAGTACGGCGAGGGGCTGGCCCGCTCCGTCCAGGACGGCCTGAAGAAAGGCGGCGCTAACGTGGTCTTCTTCGACGGCATTACCGCGGGCGAAAAAGACTTCTCCGCGCTGCTGGCGCGTCTGCAAAAAGAGAATATCGACTTCGTTTACTACGGTGGTTACTACCCGGAAATGGGGCAGATGCTGCGCCAGGCGCGCGCTATCGGCCTGAAAACCCAGTTTATGGGGCCGGAAGGGGTGGGTAACGCCTCGCTGTCGAACATTGCGGGCGATGCGGGCGAAGGCATGCTGGTGACGATGCCAAAACGCTATGACCAGGATCCGGCGAACAAAGCTATCGTAGATGCGCTGAAAGCCGAAAAGAAAGACGCAAGTGGTCCGTACGTCTGGATCACCTATGCCGCCGTACAGTCTCTGGCCACCGCCATGGATCGTACCGGCAGCAAAGCGCCGCAGGATCTGATTAAAGATTTAAAAGCACACGGGGCAGATACCGTGATTGGGCCGCTGAACTGGGATGAGAAAGGCGATCTGAAGGGATTTGAGTTTGGTGTCTTTAAGTGGCACGCCGACGGTTCGTCCTCGGCCGCCAAATAATCATGATCCCACCGCCCGGCAGGACCGGGCGGGAATAGAAAGGTTACCTTATGTCCGAGCAGTTTCTCTATTTTCTGCAGCAGATGTTTAACGGCGTTACGCTGGGAAGCACCTATGCACTGATCGCCATCGGCTACACGATGGTGTACGGCATTATCGGCATGATTAACTTCGCCCACGGCGAGGTGTATATGATCGGCAGTTATGTCTCCTTTATGATTATCGCCGCGTTGATGATGATGGGGATCGACAGCAGCTGGCTGCTGGTGGCCGCCGGATTTGTCGGGGCGATTATCATTGCCAGCGCCTACGGCTGGAGTATCGAACGGGTGGCCTACCGCCCGGTGCGTAGCTCCAAGCGTCTGATTGCGCTGATCTCCGCGATTGGTATGTCCATCTTCCTGCAAAACTACGTCAGCCTTACCGAAGGGTCGCGCGACGTGGCGCTGCCAAGCCTGTTTAACGGCCAGTGGATTGTGGGTGCCAGCGAGAACTTCTCGGCGTCGATTACCACCATGCAGCTGGTGATCTGGATTGTAACCTTCCTCGCCATGCTGGCGCTCACCCTGTTCATCCGCTACTCCCGTATGGGCCGCGCCTGCCGCGCCTGTGCGGAAGACCTGAAAATGGCGAGCCTGCTCGGCATCAACACCGACCGCGTGATCGCCCTGACCTTCGTGATTGGTGCGGCGATGGCGGCGGTGGCCGGTGTTCTGCTCGGCCAGTTCTACGGCGTTATCAACCCGTACATCGGCTTTATGGCCGGGATGAAGGCCTTCACCGCAGCGGTACTGGGCGGTATCGGCAGTATTCCGGGCGCGATGATCGGCGGCCTGATTCTGGGCGTGGCCGAAGCGCTCTCCTCTGCCTACCTGAGTACCGAATATAAAGATGTGGTGTCGTTTGCCCTGCTGATTCTGGTTCTGCTGGTTATGCCTACCGGTATTCTGGGTCGTCCGGAGGTAGAGAAAGTATGAAACCGATGCATTTTGCTATGGCGCTGCTTTCGGCGGCGATGTTCTTCGTGCTGGCGGGCGTCTTTATGGGCGTGCAGCTGCAGCTGAGCGGCACAAAGCTGGTGGTGGATTCCGCGTCTGACATCCGCTGGCAGTGGGTGTTTGTCGGCACCGCGGTGGTCTTCTTCTTCCAGCTGCTGCGTCCTCTGTTCCAGAAGACGCTGAAAAACGTCTCCGGGCCGAAATTCGTTCTGCCAGCCATCGACGGCTCAACGGTGAAGCAGAAGCTGTTCCTGGTGGCGCTGCTGGTGGCTGCCGTGGCGTGGCCGTTTGTGGTCTCACGCGGCACGGTGGATATCGCCACCCTGACCATGATTTACGTGATCCTCGGCCTCGGCCTGAACGTGGTGGTGGGGCTCTCTGGCCTGCTGGTGCTGGGCTACGGCGGCTTCTACGCCATCGGCGCCTATACGTTTGCCCTGCTGAACCACTATTACGGTCTCGGCTTCTGGACCTGCCTGCCGCTGGCGGGGCTGGTCTCTGCGGCTGCGGGCTTCCTGCTTGGCTTCCCGGTGCTGCGCCTGCGCGGTGACTATCTGGCGATTGTGACCTTAGGCTTCGGCGAAATCGTCCGTATCCTGCTGCTTAACAACACCGAAGTGACCGGCGGCCCGAACGGCATCAGCCAGATCCCGAAACCGACCTTCTTCGGTCTGGAGTTCAGCCGTTCCGCCCGTGAAGGCGGCTGGGATACCTTCAGCAACTTCTTCGGCGTGAAGTACGATCCCTCCGACCGCGTGATTTGGCTCTATCTGGTGGCGCTGCTGCTGGTGGTCATCACCCTGTTTGTGATTAACCGTCTGCTGCGCATGCCGCTGGGGCGTGCGTGGGAAGCGCTGCGTGAAGATGAGATCGCCTGCCGCTCCCTGGGCCTGAACCCGACCCGCATCAAGCTGACCGCCTTTACCATTAGCGCCGCGTTCGCCGGTTTTGCCGGAACGCTGTTTGCCGCGCGCCAGGGCTTCGTCAGCCCGGAATCCTTCACCTTTGCAGAGTCCGCGTTCGTGCTGGCCATCGTGGTGCTGGGCGGGATGGGCTCGCAGTTTGCGGTTATCCTCGCGGCTATCCTGCTGGTGGTCTCCCGTGAGCTAATGCGCGACTTTAACGAATACAGCATGCTGATGCTTGGTGGGTTGATGGTACTGATGATGATCTGGCGTCCGCAGGGCTTGCTGCCGATGACCCGTCCACAGCTGAAACTGAAACGCACGCAGGCGAAAGGAGAGCAGGCATGAAGCCTTTATTATCCGTTAACGGCCTGATGATGCGTTTTGGCGGCCTGCTGGCGGTCAACAATGTGTCTCTGGATCTGCATCAGAAAGAGATTGTCTCCCTGATCGGCCCGAACGGCGCGGGTAAAACCACGGTCTTTAACTGCCTGACCGGTTTCTATAAGCCGACGGGCGGCACCATCATGCTGCGCGACCAGCACCTGGAAGGGCTGCCGGGCCAGCAGATTGCCCGCATGGGTGTGGTGCGTACCTTCCAGCACGTGCGTCTGTTCCGTGAGATGACGGTGATCGAGAACCTGCTGGTGGCGCAACATCAGCAGCTGAAAACCGGGCTCTTCTCCGGCCTGCTGAAAACCCCGGCGTTTCGCCGTGCCCAGGAAGAGGCGCTGGACCGCGCCGCCACCTGGCTCGACCGTATTGGCCTGCTGCAGCATGCAAACCGTCAGGCCAGCAACCTGGCCTACGGCGACCAGCGTCGTCTGGAGATTATCCGCTGCATGGTGACCCAGCCGGAGATCCTGATGCTCGACGAACCGGCGGCAGGGCTTAACCCGAAAGAGACCAAAGAGCTGGACGAGCTGATTGTCGAGCTGCGTGACCATCACGACACCACCATCCTGCTGATTGAGCATGATATGAAGCTGGTAATGGGCATTTCGGATCGTATTTACGTGGTAAACCAGGGCACGCCGCTGGCAAACGGGACGCCGGAAGAGATCCGCAACAACCCGGACGTGATCCGCGCTTACCTTGGTGAGGCATAAGATGGAAAAAGCGATGTTATCTTTTGACAAGGTTAATGCCCATTACGGCAAGATCCAGGCGCTGCACGACGTCAGCCTGCACATCAACCAGGGGGAGATCGTCACCCTGATTGGTGCCAACGGCGCGGGGAAAACCACGCTGCTCGGCACCCTGTGCGGGGATCCGCGCGCCACC
The DNA here is from genome assembly GCF_023639785.1 of Leclercia adecarboxylata. Classification (NCBI taxonomy): domain Bacteria; kingdom Pseudomonadati; phylum Pseudomonadota; class Gammaproteobacteria; order Enterobacterales; family Enterobacteriaceae; genus Leclercia; species Leclercia adecarboxylata. The sequence goes on along the minus strand of NZ_CP098325.1, from coordinate 4,356,186 downwards.
AGCGGACGTATCGTCTTTGACGGTAAAGACATCACCGACTGGCAGACCGCCAAAATCATGCGTGAAGCGGTGGCGATCGTTCCGGAAGGGCGTCGCGTCTTCTCCCGCATGACGGTGGAAGAGAACCTGGCGATGGGCGGCTTCTTTGCCGAGCGCGAGCAGTACCAGACCCGCATCAAGCGCGTGTATGACCTGTTCCCGCGTCTGTTCGAGCGTCGTATTCAGCGTGCGGGCACCATGTCCGGCGGTGAACAGCAGATGCTGGCGATTGGCCGTGCGCTGATGAGTCAGCCGCGCCTGCTGCTGCTCGACGAACCCTCGCTCGGGCTGGCGCCGATCATCATTCAGCAAATCTTCGACACCATCGAGCAGCTGCGTAAAGAGGGGATGACCATCTTCCTCGTGGAGCAGAACGCCAACCAGGCGCTGAAGCTCGCGGATCGCGGCTACGTGCTGGAGAACGGTCGCGTGGTACTGGAAGACACCGGCGATGCGCTACTTGCTAACGAAGCGGTGCGGAGCGCGTATTTAGGCGGCTGAGCCGTCTGTATTGCCCGGTGGCGCTTACGCTTACCGGGCCTACGGGATCGAGTAGGCCGGGTAAGGCGAAGCCGCCACCCGGCTTTTTCACATAAACCCCTTCACACAACCATCATCCCGCTGACCTTTTGTTGTCACTTATCTGTAAACAAACAGTTATTTTTCTGTCATTCGAGCATGTCATGTTACCTCGCGAGCACAAAACGCGTGATATCGCGCATCCGGCACAATAAGAGAGATGACAATGACATCGTTACGACACACAGCTTTGGGTCTGGCAATGGGTCTGGCGTTTGCGACTAACGCAATGGCCGTCACCACTATTCCGTTCTGGCATTCCATGGAAGGGGAGTTGGGTAAAGAAGTTGACTCCCTGGCGCAACGTTTCAACGACAGCCACCCGGACTACAAGATTGTGCCGGTGTATAAAGGCAACTACGAGCAGAGCCTCAGCGCGGGCATCGCCGCTTTCCGTACCGGCAACGCCCCGGCGCTGCTGCAGGTTTACGAGGTGGGCACCGCCACCATGATGGCCTCGAAAGCCATCAAGCCGGTCTATGAAGTGTTCAAAGACGCGGGCATCAACTTCGACGAGTCGCAGTTCGTGCCGACCGTCGCCGGTTACTACACCGATTCCAAATCCGGCCATCTGCTCTCCCAGCCGTTTAACAGTTCCACCCCGGTGCTGTATTACAACAAAGACGCCTTCAAAAAAGCCGGTTTAGATCCGGAGCAGCCGCCGAAAACCTGGCAGGATCTGGCTGAATACACTGCCAAACTGAAAGCCGCAGGCATGAAGTGTGGCTACGCCAGCGGCTGGCAGGGCTGGATCCAGATCGAGAACTTCAGCGCCTGGCACGGTAAGCCGGTAGCGACTGAAAACAACGGTTTCAACGGCACCAACGCGGTACTGGAATTTAACAAGCCGGAGCAGGTGAAGCACATCGCCCTGCTGGAAGAACTCAACAAGAAGGGCGATTTCAGCTACTTCGGACGTAAAGACGAATCCACCGAGAAGTTCTACAGCGGCGACTGCGCCATCACTACCGCCTCGTCCGGCTCGCTGGCGGATATTCGTCACTACGCCAAATTCAACTACGGCGTGGGGATGATGCCCTACGACGCTGATTCTGAAGGCGCGCCGCAGAACGCCATCATCGGCGGGGCAAGCCTGTGGGTGATGCAGGGTAAAGACAAGGACACCTACAAAGGCGTGGCCGAGTTCCTCGATTTCCTGGCGAAACCAGAAAACGCGGCGGAATGGCACCAGAAGACCGGCTACCTGCCTATCACCAAAGCCGCCTATGACCTGACCCGCGAGCAGGGCTTCTATGACAAGAACCCGGGAGCGGATATCGCCACGCGCCAGATGCTGAACAAGCCACCATTGCCGTACACCAAAGGCCTGCGCCTGGGCAACATGCCGCAGATCCGTACCATCGTGGATGAAGAGCTGGAGAGCGTCTGGACCGGCAAGAAAACCCCACAGCAGGCGCTGGATGCGGCTGTCGAGCGCGGGAACCAACTGCTGCGCCGCTTTGAGCAGTCGACCAAATCGTAATTAAAACCTTACCCCTCACCCTAACCCTCTCCCCATAGGGGAGAGGGGACTGCGCGGAGCCGTCTTTTCTCCCTCGCCCCTTTGGGGAGAGGGCCGGGGTGAGGGGAAACCAACTTGAGCTAACCTATGTCATCATCCCGTCCGGTGTTCCGTTCCCGCTGGCTGCCGTACCTGCTGGTCGCGCCGCAACTGGTTATCACCGTTATCTTCTTTATCTGGCCTGCCGGCGAAGCGCTGTGGTACTCGGTGCAGAGCGTCGATCCGTTCGGGCTCTCCAGCCAGTTTGTCGGGCTGGATAACTTCGCCGCCCTCTGGCGTGACAGTTACTACATCGACGCCTTCTGGACGACGATCAAATTCAGCACACTGGTCACCTTCAGCGGCCTGATCGCCTCGCTGTTTTTCGCCGCGCTGGTGGATTACGTGGTGCGCGGCAGCCGTCTCTATCAGACCCTGATGCTCTTGCCCTACGCCGTGGCCCCCGCCGTCGCCGCCGTACTGTGGATCTTCCTCTTCAACCCCGGCCGCGGGCTGATTACCCATTTTCTGGGGGAATTTGGCTACAACTGGAACCACGCCCAGAACAGCGGCCAGGCGATGTTCCTGGTGGTGTTCGCCTCGGTCTGGAAGCAGATCAGCTACAACTTTCTGTTCTTCTTTGCCGCGCTGCAGTCCATTCCGCGCTCGCTGGTAGAAGCCGCCGCGATTGATGGCGCAGGGCCGATCCGCCGCTTCTTCCGGCTTTCGGTGCCGCTGATCGCCCCGGTGAGTTTCTTCCTGCTGGTGGTCAACCTGGTGTATGCGTTCTTCGATACCTTCCCGGTGATCGATGCCGCCACCGCAGGCGGCCCGGTGCAGGCGACCACCACGCTTATCTATAAGATCTACCGCGAGGGCTTTGCGGGGCTTGATCTCTCGGCCTCTGCCGCCCAGTCGGTGGTGCTGATGTTCCTCGTCATCATCCTCACGGTGGTGCAGTTCCGCTATGTCGAAAGTAAGGTGCGCTACCAATGATTGAGAACCGTCGCGGGCTGACGATTTTCAGCCATACCATGTTGATTCTGGGGATCATCGTCATCCTGTTCCCGCTGTACGTGGCCTTCGTTGCCGCCACGCTGGACAGAAACGCCATATTCGAAACCCCGATGACGCTTATCCCGGGCGGGCATCTCTTCGAGAACATGGCGACCATCTGGACCCAGGGCGTCGGCGTTAACAGCGCCCCGTTCTGGCTGATGATGCTGAACAGCTTCATCATGGCGCTGGGCATTACGGTGGGCAAAATCACGGTGTCGATGCTGTCAGCCTTCGCCATCGTCTGGTTCCGCTTTCCGCTGCGTAACCTCTTCTTCTGGATGATCTTTATCACCCTGATGCTGCCGGTCGAAGTGCGTATTTTCCCGACGGTGGAGGTGATCGCCAACCTGAAGATGCTGGACAGCTACGCGGGCTTAACCCTGCCGCTGATGGCCTCGGCGACCGCCACCTTCCTGTTCCGCCAGTTCTTTATGACCCTGCCGGACGAGCTGATTGAGGCCGCGCGTATCGACGGCGCCTCGCCGATGCGCTTTTTCCGCGACATCGTGCTGCCGCTGTCGAAAACCAACCTCGCGGCGCTGTTTGTGATCACCTTTATCTACGGCTGGAACCAGTACCTGTGGCCGCTGCTGATTATTCAGGACGTCAACCTCGGCACCGCCGTGGCGGGCATCAAAGGCATGATCGCCACTGGCGAAGGCACCACCCTCTGGAACCAGGTGATGGCGGCGATGCTGCTCACCCTTATCCCACCCGTAGTCATTGTTTTAGCCATGCAGCGTGCGTTTGTCCGCGGCCTGGTCGATAGCGAGAAATAAGATGGCAGGTTTAAAACTTCAGGCAGTAACCAAAAGCTGGGACGGCAAAACCCAGGTTATTCAGCCGCTCACCCTCGACGTGGCGGATGGGGAATTCATCGTGATGGTTGGCCCGTCCGGCTGCGGAAAATCGACCCTGCTGCGCATGGTGGCGGGGCTTGAGCGCGTGACGTCCGGGGATATCTGGATCGATCGCCAGCGCGTCACCGAGATGGAGCCGAAAGACAGGGGCATCGCGATGGTGTTCCAGAACTACGCGCTCTATCCGCACATGAGCGTGGAGGAGAATATGGCCTGGGGGCTGAAAATCCGCGGCATGGGTAAAAGCCACATTGACGAGCGCGTCAAAGAGGCGGCGCGCATTCTGGAGCTGGACGGCCTATTAAAGCGCCGCCCGCGCGAGCTCTCCGGCGGCCAGCGCCAGCGCGTGGCGATGGGCCGCGCCATCGTGCGTGACCCGGCGGTATTCCTGTTTGACGAGCCGCTCTCCAACCTCGACGCCAAACTGCGCGTGCAGATGCGTCTTGAGCTGCAGCAGCTGCACCGCCGTCTGAAAACCACCTCCCTGTACGTCACCCACGATCAGGTGGAGGCGATGACCCTTGCCCAGCGGGTGATGGTGATGAATAAAGGCATCGCCGAGCAGATTGGCACGCCGGTAGAGGTGTACGAAAAGCCTGCCAGCCGCTTTGTGGCGAGCTTTATCGGCAGCCCGGCGATGAACCTGCTGGAGGGGCGCATCAGCGCTGCGGGCACCCATTTCGAAATGGACAGCGGCATGGCGCTGCCCATCAACTGGTTCTATCGCGGCTATGCCGGACGGAAGATGACCCTGGGTATCCGCCCGGAACATATTGCGCTAAGCTCGCAGGCGGAAGGCGGCGTACCGCTGGTGATGGACACCCTGGAGATGCTGGGGGCCGATAACCTGGCGCACGGACGCTGGGGCGAGCAGAAGCTGGTGGTGCGTATGTCGCATCAGACGCGCCCGAAAGCGGGCAGCACGCTGTGGCTGCATTTGCCGGAAAATCATCTGCACTTATTTGATGGTGAAACAGGACAACGCATATGAGTAACTGGCCTTATCCCCGCATCGTCGCCCATCGGGGCGGCGGTAAACTGGCACCGGAAAACACCCTGGCGGCCATCGACACGGGCGCGCGCTACGGTCATACCATGATCGAGTTCGACGCCAAGCTGTCGAAAGACGGGGAGATCTTCCTTCTGCACGACGACAACCTTGAGCGCACCAGCAACGGCTGGGGCGTGGCGGGGGAACTGCCCTGGCGCGATCTGCTGAAAGTGGATGCCGGAAGCTGGTTCAGCGGCGAGTTCAAAGGCGAGCCGCTGCCGCGGCTGGCGGAGGTGGCAGACCGCTGTCGCCAGCACGGGATGATGGCCAATATCGAAATTAAGCCGACCACCGGTACGGGGCCATTAACCGGCAAGGTGATTGCGTTAGCGGCACGGGAGCTGTGGGCAGGCATGACGCCGCCGCTGCTGTCGTCGTTTGAGATTGATGCGCTGGAAGCGGCCCAGGCTGCGGCACCTGACCTGCCGCGCGGGTTATTACTGGACGAGTGGCGCGAAGACTGGCGCGAGCTGACCGCCCGGCTGGGCTGCGTGTCGATTCACCTGAACCATCGTCTGCTGAATAAAGGGCGGGTAGAGGCGCTGAAAGCGGCCGGATTACATATTCTGGTTTATACCGTCAACCAGCCCCAGCGTGCAGCCGAACTGCTGCGCTGGGGGGTGGATTGTATCTGTACCGATGCGATTGCCCTTATTGGCCCGGACTTTCAGCCCTAAGGGTTATTCAGCATAGAGCCGTTCTGCTGCTGCGGCAGCATATGTTGCTGCTGCACGCCGCTGGCATCGACCCCGCCGCCGCTGAGCATCCCGCCGTTGGTGTTAGGCAGGACCTGTACCCCCGGCTGGCTCTGCTGAACCCGCAGGGTGTTGTTATTCATCTGCGTTTGCAGATGCTGCTGCTGGACGCGGGTTTGCGTCTGCAACTGCTGGTTGAGCATCCCTGTCTGTTGCTGCTGCTGCATCATCATCTGATTTTGCATGCGCTGCTGGCTGGGGTTCTGATAGCCAGGCTGGTTAGGGTTGTTCAGGGTGTTAACAGGCTGCGCGAAAACGGCAAACGGCAGTAACGCCGCAACAAGAATGAGTCGTTTCATGGTCATTCCCTCCTTCTGAGGCCTTATCTAAGTGTACCTCGAATCCGCCATTACGATGATTTTTTAAGAGTTATGAACCAGGCTTAAGCGGGAGCACGAGTCCCTGTACCTGGAGAATAACAATGATGAAACCAACGTTTATACGCTGGGTGGCGATTGCTGCCCTGACGGCAGGCGGTACGTTTTGCGTGGCAGCGAATCCGCCAGCGGCACCGCCGGTGTCCTATGGTGTGGAGGAAGATGTGTTCCATCCCGTACGGGCGCAGAAGGGGATGGTGGCCTCGGTGGATGCTCTCGCCACCCGGGTGGGGGTGGATATTCTCAAACAGGGCGGTAACGCGGTGGATGCAGCGGTGGCGGTAGGCTATGCGCTGGCGGTAACCCACCCGCAGGCCGGTAACCTCGGCGGCGGCGGTTTTATGATGCTGCGCACCAAAGACGGCGTGACCACGGCGATCGACTTCCGCGAGATGGCGCCGGATCAGGCCACGCGCGACATGTTCCTCGATGAGCAGGGCAACGCCGACAGTAAAAAATCGCTCACCTCCCATCTGGCGACCGGCACCCCAGGCACCGTTGCGGGCTTCTCGCTGGCGCTGGATAAATACGGCACCCTGCCGCTGAACAAGGTGGTGCAGCCCGCTATCAAGCTGGCACGGGACGGCTTTGAGGTCAATGACGCCCTGGCCGACGATCTGAAAACCTACGGCAGCGAAGTGATCCCGAATCACGAGAACAGCAAAGCGATCTTCTGGAAAGATGGCGAGCCGTTGAAGAAGGGCGACAAGCTGGTGCAGACGAACCTCGCCAAAAGCCTGGAGATGATTGCGGAGAACGGCCCGGATGCCTTCTATAAAGGGGTGATTGCCGACCAGATAGCCGAAGAGATGAGTAAAAACGGCGGGCTTATCACCAAAGCGGATCTGGCCGCCTACAAAGCGGTCGAGCGCACGCCAATTAGCGGCGACTATCGCGGGTACCAGGTCTACTCCATGCCGCCACCCTCATCCGGGGGCATCCATATTGTGCAGATCCTTAACATCCTTGAAAACTTCGATATGCACAAATTTGGTTTCGGCAGCGCGGATACGTTGCAGGTGATGGCGGAAGCGGAAAAATATGCCTATGCCGACCGCTCGGAGTATCTGGGCGACCCGGATTTCGTTAAGGTGCCGTGGCAGGCGCTGACCAACAAAGCCTATGCCAAATCCCTTGCCGATCAGATCGATATCAACAAAGCCAAACCCTCGAGCGAAATCCGCCCCGGCAAGCTGGCACCCTACGAGAGTAATCAGACCACTCACTTCTCGGTAGTGGATAAAGACGGTAATGCGGTGGCGGTGACCTATACCCTCAACACCACTTTCGGGACCGGCATCGTGGCGGGCAACAGCGGCATTCTGCTGAACAACGAAATGGATGACTTCTCGGCCAAACCGGGCGTGCCGAACGTTTACGGGCTGGTGGGCGGGGATGCTAACGCCGTCGGGCCGAAGAAGCGTCCGCTGTCGTCGATGTCACCCACCATTGTGGTGAAAGACGGGAAAACCTGGCTGGTGACCGGCAGCCCGGGCGGCAGCCGCATCATCACCACCGTACTGCAGATGGTGGTCAACAGCATCGATTTCGGGATGAACGTGGCGGAAGCGACCAACGCGCCGCGCTTCCATCACCAGTGGCTGCCGGATGAGCTGCGGGTGGAGAAGGGCTTCAGCCCTGACACGCTGAAGCTGCTGGAGCAGCGCGGGCAAAAAGTGGCGGTGAAAGAGGCGATGGGCAGCACCCAGAGCATTATGGTCGGACCGGATGGCACGCTGTATGGAGCATCGGATCCGCGTTCGGTGGATGATTTAACGGCGGGATACTAGCCTGTTGCCCGGTGGCGCTACGCTTACCGGGCCTACAACTGCACGAACGTAGGCCGGGTACGGCGAAGCCGCCACCCGGCAAAAAATTACTTCATCCGCGCCATATAGAGCGCATCCACAAACTCGCCGTTACGCAGGGCGAACTTCTTCCCGGTGCCTTCCACCACAAACCCATATTTGCGATACAGGGCAATGGCCGGGGCGTTGTCGGCAAACACCGTCAGCTCAATGCGTTCGATGCGCAGCCAGTTGTCGCACAGGTTGATCATCTCCCGCATTAACGCGCTCCCCGCTCCGCGACCCTGAACCTCGGCTGAAACGCCGATGCCAAAGGTTGCCACATGGCTGCGGCGTGGATTTTCCATCACGTCCAGCGCCAGGTGTCCGATAACCTGTCCGTCCAGGCAGGCCACCAGATGGCGTCTGCCCGGCTTTTTCATCACCCGTTCCTGCCACATCTCCATCGAAGGATGAGGAAGTTGTAGCGTATCGTGATACACCCCTGGATGGGCATTAAGCAGGCGTAAAGCTTCGGCATCGGCGGCTTCAACGTGGCGTATCACTATCTCACTCATTCCTTCTTCCTCAGTTAGTTAGGTTCCTTTCCAACATCTCTGAGTTTGAAATGTGAGTCAACAAGCATTTTTTGCAAAAAATGAGTAGACAAGTGCGAATGAGAATGATTATTATTGTCTTGCGTTCAGGGAGTCCACGACGGAAACCTGAAAGCACGACATTGCTCACATTGCTTCCAGTATTATTTTAGCCAGCTTCTCGCTGGCTTTTTTTTGCCTATAGCTTTTGCAGCTGGATGAACTCAGGCATGTCAGGCTGGGTCTCTTTCATCAGGCCCACAACGTTGTTCTTCTCCGCTGTCGCAGGTAATACCTCCGCCGTGCCGGAGAACACGCCGCCTTTTTTGACCGCCAGCGTCCGGTAGAGCAGGGTGCCCGTGACCTGACCGTGTTCGCAGATTTCAATGGCGTCGCTGCTGCACTGGCCGATAACCTTGCCATCGACAATCAACTCCCGGCAGGTGATGTTCCCCTCCACCTGACCCCCGCGCATAATTTTTATCAGGCTCTCTTTGGAATCGATATTGCCAGTCAGCGTCCCGTGAACGTAGACGTGCCCCCCGGAGACGATATTGCCTTCAAAGTGCACATCGCTGGCGATAACGGTGGTGCCGTGTTTCTCCACTGCAGGGGTTTCTTTTTCAATGACCGGAGCCGGGGGGAGCATCTCTGGCTTGTCAATTTCGGTGGTTTTTTGCTTTTTAAACATGAGATTAACCTGGTTAGATAAGAGGGATATACCAAAAGCCATCAGGGTCAATGCCGCGAACAGCCACGTCAGGGAGCGGGCGTTTAAGCACCAGGCGACCAGGGCGAGCAGCCAGAAGAGAAGTGCGCTATTTAAAGCGAGGTATTTTCTGTCCATAGAAAATGAGCGCGACTCCATTCGCGAGCAGGTTGATTTGACTGCCTCCTTATCCTGAGATTGAGAGTCAGGGTCAAGGCTCCGGCCGCCTTTTTCGGATTCGATATAGCAATATATTCACGGGCCTGTTTTTGCGGGAGATAACGGTAAAAGAATGACGGGGTTAATTTCACCGGCAGGTTGCGCTATGGTTGAACGCAGAGACCTTAGCCAGGAACAACACCATGACACTACACTGCGCATTTATTGGATTTGGCAAAAGCACCACCCGCTATCACCTTCCGTACGTCCTCACCCGTAAAGCCAGCTGGCACGTGGCGCATATCTTCCGCCGCCACCCGAAACCGGAAGAGCAGTCCCCGCAGTACGCCCATATTCATTTCACCAGCGATCTTGACGAGGTGCTGAACGACCCGGAAGTGAAACTGGTGATCGTCTGCACCCATGCCGACAGCCATTTTGAGTACGCGAAACGCGCCCTGGAAGCCGGTAAAAACGTGCTGGTGGAAAAACCCTTCACCCCGACGATGGCCGAAGCCAAAGAACTCTTCGAGCTGGCCCGCAGCAAAGGGCTGACCGTTAGCCCCTATCAGAACCGCCGCTTCGATACCTGCTTCCTCACCGCGAAACAGGCCATTGAGAGCGGCAAGCTGGGCGAGATCGTCGAAATTGAAAGCCATTTTGATTATTACCGTCCGGTGGCCGAGACCAAACCCGGCCTGCCGCAGGATGGCTCGTTCTATGGTCTCGGCGTGCACACCATGGATCAAATCATCTCCCTGTTTGGTCGTCCGGATCACGTGGCCTATGACATCCGCAGCCTGCGTAACAAAGCTAACCCGGACGATACCTTTGAAGCGCAGCTGTTCTACGGCGACCTGAAGGCGATCGTCAAAACCAGCCATCTGGTGAAGACGGACTACCCGAAATTTATCGTCCATGGCACTAAAGGCTCGTTTATCAAATACGGTATCGACCAGCAGGAGACCAGCCTGAAAGCCAACATCATGCCGGGCGAGCCCGGGTTTGCGGCAGATGATTCCGTGGGCGTGCTGGAGTACGTTAACGACGCGGGCGTGACGGTAAAAGAGGAGATCAAACCGGGCACCGGCGACTATGGCCAGGTCTACGACGCGCTGTTTGAGACGCTCACCCGCGGCACCCCAAATTACGTCAAGGAAATTGAAGTGATGACCAACCTGGAAATCCTCGAGCGCGCCTTCGAACAGGCATCACCTGCCACGATAACCCTTGCCAGATAAGCCTGAACGACTCCTCTGTTCTTGTTCAGATATTTTGAACAGAGGAGTCAATTTTCACCCTCTATGATCCCAGGTCGATTGCGTCCACACTTACTCCATCGAAACGAACTGAGGGTAAAAACGATGATCTTCTTACGCAAAGCAAACGACCGCGGTCACGCAAACCATGGCTGGCTGGACTCATGGCACAGCTTCTCGTTCGCCGATTATTACGACCCGAATTTTATGGGCTTCTCGGCGCTGCGAGTGATTAACGATGACGTCATTGATGCGGGCCAGGGCTTTGGTACCCACCCGCACAAAGACATGGAAATCCTGACCTACGTTCTGGACGGCGCGGTTGAGCACCAGGACAGCATGGGTAACAAAGAGCAGGTTCCGGCGGGTGAGTTCCAGATTATGAGCGCGGGTACCGGGGTACGTCACTCCGAATACAACCCAAGCAAAACCGACCGTCTGCGTCTGTACCAGATCTGGATCATTCCGGAAGCGAAAGGCATCACCCCGCGCTACGAGCAGCGCCGCTTTGACGCCGAGCAGGGCAAACAGCTGGTTCTGTCTCCGGATGCCCGTGACGGCTCGCTGAAAGTGCATCAGGATATGGAGCTTTACCGCTGGGCGCTGGCGAAAGACGAGCAGTCTGTGCACCAGATTGCCGCCAACCGCAAAGTGTGGATCCAGGTGGTGAAAGGCGATGTGACCATCAACGGCACCAAAGCCACCACCAGCGACGGTCTGGCTGTCTGGGATGAGCAGGCGATCTCTGTGCATGCCGACAGCGCGGCTGAAATCCTGCTGTTCGACCTGCCGCCGGTCTAAATCACAAATAATTTCCAGCCTTCTCCTTTCGCAGGGGAAGGTTGGTCTTTGTCCGTGATAAACTGAGGAAATCTATTGCTACCGATTTCTCTCAGGACGATGAAAAAGAAAAGACCCGTACTTCAGGATGTAGCCGATCGCGTCGGTGTGACTAAAATGACGGTCAGCCGTTTCTTACGTAACCCGGAGCAGGTCTCCGTGGCGTTACGTGGCAAGATTGCCGCTGCTCTCGATGAACTGGGTTATATTCCTAACCGCGCCCCGGATATTCTCTCCAACGCCACCAGCCGCGCGGTGGGTGTCCTGCTTCCTTCCCTGACCAACCAGGTTTTCGCCGAAGTGCTTCGCGGCATTGAAAGCGTGACCGACGCCTTTGGCTATCAGACCATGCTCGCCCACTACGGTTATAAGCCGGAGCTGGAAGAGGAGCGTCTGGAGTCGATGCTCTCCTGGAACATTGACGGCCTGATCCTCACCGAACGCACCCATACCCCTCGCACGCTGAAGATGATCGAAGTGGCAGGTATTCCGGTGGTCGAACTGATGGACAGCCAGTCGCCTTGTCTCGATATCGCGGTCGGATTCGACAACTTTGAAGCCGCACGCCAGATGACGGCGGCGATCATCGCCCGCGGCCATCGTCATGTGGCCTATCTTGGCGCACGTCTGGATGAACGTACTATCATCAAACAGAAGGGGTACGAGCAGGCGATGCTCGACGCGAACTTAACGCCGTACAGTGTGATGGTAGAGCAGTCCTCTTCCTACACCTCCGGCATTGAGCTGATGCGTCAGGCGCGTCGTGAATATCCGCAGCTTGATGGCATCTTCTGTACCAACGATGACCTCGCGGTGGGCGCCGCTTTCGAATGCCAGCGTCTGGGGCTTTCCATCCCGCAGGATATGGCGATTGCCGGTTTCCACGGTCATGATATCGGCCAGGTGATGGAGCCGCGTCTGGCGAGCGTCCTGACGCCGCGTGAGCGCATGGGCCGTATCGGTGCAGAACGCCTGCTGGCGCGCATTCGCGGTGAGACCGTGACGCCTAAAATGTTAGATTTAGGTTTCACGCTGTCACCAGGTGGATCTATTTAGTCTGACAAGTTTGAACTAGCTCACACTTATTCACTTCGCGCACGTTTGGATATTGCTTCTCGTCAGCCCCGGCAGGACAATGTTACCGATAACTGTTACCCGTAACAATTGACTGAGGGACATACCTTGAGCACCACTAATCCTGATCACCACGTTTATGTCCTGATGGGCGTTTCCGGTAGCGGTAAGTCTGCCGTTGCCAGCGAAGTGGCGCATCAAATTCATGCTGCGTTCCTTGATGGAGACTTTCTCCACCCGCGCAGCAACATCACCAAAATGGCCTCCGGTGAGCCGCTGAACGACGACGATCGTAAACCCTGGCTGCAGGCGCTGAACGACGCCGCATTTGCCATGCAGCGCACCAATAAAGTGTCGCTGATCGTCTGCTCGGCGCTGAAAAAGACCTACCGCGACCAGCTGCGCGAAGGTAACGCCAACCTCTCCTTTATCTACCTGAAGGGCGACTTCGACGTGATCGAAACCCGCCTGAAAGCGCGCAAAGGGCACTTCTTCAAAACCCAGATGCTGGTGACGCAGTTCGAAACCCTGCAGGAACCGGGCGCTGATGAAAGCGATGTACTGGTGGTGGATATCGATCAACCGCTGGACGGTGTTGTAGCAAGCACCATTGAGGTCATTAACAAAAGGCAGTAAGTTTTGAGTACGTTAACGCTTGTTTTAACAGCAGTCGGCTCCGTGCTGTTGCTGCTGTTTTTAGTGATGAAGGCCCGTATGCACGCCTTTGTTGCTTTGATGGTGGTTTCTGTTGGTGCAGGTCTTTTTTCCGGAATGCCGCTCGATAAAATCGCGGCGACCATGGAAAAAGGGATGGGAGGCACGTTAGGCTTCCTGGCGATTGTGGTCGCGCTTGGTGCGATGTTCGGCAAAATCCTGCACGAAACCGGGGCGGTCGATCAGATCGCCGTCAAAATGCTGAAATCCTTCGGTCACAGCCGGGCGCACTACGCCATTGGTCTGGCCGGTCTGATCTGCGCCCTGCCGCTGTTCTTTGAGGTGGCGGTGGTGCTGCTGATTAGCGTGGCGTTTTCCATGGCCCGCCATACCGGCACCAACCTTGTGAAGCTGGTTATTCCGCTGTTTGCAGGCGTAGCCGCAGCGGCGGCGTTTCTGCTGCCGGGGCCTGCGCCGATGCTGCTGGCATCCCAGATGCACGCCGACTTTGGCTGGATGATCCTGATTGGCCTGTGCGCGGCGATCCCGGGCATGCTGATTGCCGGTCCGCTGTGGGGCAACTTCATCAGCCGTTACGTTGAGTTGCACATTCCTGATGACGTCACCGAGCCGCATCTGGGCGAGAACAAAATGCCCTCCTTCGGCTTTAGCCTCGCGCTGATCCTGCTGCCGCTGGTGCTGGTGGGGCTGAAAACCATTGCCGCCCGTTTTGTACCTGAAGGCTCTACCGCCTATGAATGGTTTGAGTTTATCGGCCATCCGTTCACCGCGATCCTGGTCGCCTGTCTGGTGGCGATTTACGGTCTGGCGATGCGCCAGGGCATGGCGAAAGACCGCGTGATGGAAATCTGCGGTCACGCGCTGCAGCCGGCGGGCATTATCCTGCTGGTGATCGGTGCGGGCGGGGTGTTCAAGCAGGTGCTGGTTGATTCCGGCGTTGGCCCGGCACTGGGCGGGGCGCTCACCGGCATGGGGCTGCCGATTGCGGTGACCTGCTTCGTGCTGGCGGCGGCGGTGCGTATCATTCAGGGCTCCGCGACCGTGGCGTGTTTAACCGCCGTCGGGCTGGTGATGCCGGTGATTGAACAACTGAACTACTCCGGCGCGCAGATGGCCGCGCTCTCTGTCTGTATCGCGGGCGGGTCTATCGTGGTGTCCCACGTTAATGACGCGGGTTTCTGGCTGTTCGGTAAATTTACCGGAGCGACGGAAGCGCAGACGCTGAAGACCTGGACGATGATGGAGACGATCCTCGGGACGACCGGGGCGATTGTGGGGATGATTGCGTTTACCTTGTTGAGCTAACCCTGGTTTTCTCTCTCTCCCTGTGGGAGAGGGTTGGGGTGAGGGCATCAGGCCGCAGAGATCTTATTTTGTCGGGTGGCGGCTTCGCCTTACCCGACCTACAAAAAATTCAGTTCCCGTAGGCCGGGTAAGCGCAAGCGCCACCCGGCTTTTTTGTGTGTGCAGGGAACATGCGGCAACGGCGGTGGTTCCGTTCACCTTACGTTCAATGCTGCTCTGTATGCCACGTCACCCGTGAACGTGTCAGGGGGGCTTGCCGCCGCCCCCCTGACCACCCCGGCTCCCGGCAAAGAAAATCGCCGCTTCGCGGTTCCTTCGGCTATCGGGTCGGGCACCAGCCTGCATCCATGCAGGCTATGCCCTCTCGGCGCGTCCATGCGCCTCGCCCCGGCCTCCAGTCAACGACTCAGCGATTTTCAGCCGGACCAGGGAGCCGCTGCGGGTGTTGTGCTTATCTGACTATTTTCGCCGCTGAAGATTTAATTTCTGGATATGAGGGCAGGGGCGTAGGCCGGGTAAGCGCAAGCGCCACCCGGCGTCTGGCTCCGGGGTGAACATGAAGTGAACGGAATTACCACTTCTGCTGCATGTTCCCCTCACCCTAACCCTCTCCCCAAAGGGGCGAGGGGATTGTCCGTGCTATCCCTTCATCCACGCCCGAATCCCGTCCAGAAACATCTGCGTCGCCATCATCACCAGGATCAACCCCATCAGCCGTTCCAGCGCATTAACCCCTTTCTCGCCCAGCAGGCGCAAAAACAGCGACGACTGCAGCAGGATGATGAAGGTCCCGCCCCAGGCTATCAACAGGGCAATCACCAGATGGCTCATCTGGTTTGGATACTGATGCGACAGCAGCATCAGCGTCGCCAGAATGGTCGGCCCGGCGACCAGCGGAATCGCCAGCGGCACAATAAACGGCTCTTCGCCCGCTGGCAGGCCGCTGCTGCTGCCTTCGCTGCTCGGGAAAATCATTTTGATGGCGATCAGGAACAGAATAATCCCGCCGGAAATGGAAACCGTTTCAGCGCGTAAATTCAGGAACGCGAGGATTTTCTCGCCGGCAAACAGGAAGATAAACATCACCAGCAGGGCGATGAGCAGCTCGCGGATCATGATGGCCCGACGACGCTTCGGCTCGGTGTGCTTCAGCACCGACATGAAAATTGGCAGGTTTCCGAGTGGATCCATAATTAGGATCAATAAAACAGCTGCGGAAATGATTTCGCTCATCGTAGATTATCCCTGATACTTGTATGGTTTATCCGATGATTAGCTCTTTTTCTGATAGCCGGGCAATCATCGATTAATTTCGCTTGCGACTTTGGCAGCATTTTGTAATGTGAAGCATATCCCAGTTCAATACTGGCTTGCATAAACAGCACACACCCTCTGCAGGAAAAAATGCTATGAAAAACGTTGGTTTTATCGGCTGGCGCGGTATGGTCGGCTCTGTACTCATGCAACGCATGGTTGAAGAGCGCGATTTCGACGCTATCCGTCCGGTCTTCTTCTCCACTTCCCAGCTTGGCCAGGCTGCTCCGTCCTTTGGGGGCACCACAGGCACGTTGCAGGATGCATTCGATCTGGAAGCGCTGAAGGCACTGGACATTATCGTGACCTGCCAGGGCGGCGATTATACCAACGAAATTTATCCAAAGCTCCGTGAAAGCGGCTGGCAGGGCTACTGGATTGACGCGGCCTCCTCGCTGCGCATGAAAGACGACGCCATCATCATTCTTGACCCGGTTAACCAGGATGTCATCACCGACGGCCTGAACAAAGGCGTGAAAACCTTCGTGGGCGGCAACTGCACCGTCAGCCTGATGCTGATGTCGCTGGGCGGCCTGTTTGCCCAGGATCTGGTGGAGTGGGTCTCTGTCGCCACCTACCAGGCGGCCTCCGGCGGCGGGGCGCGTCATATGCGCGAGCTG
Organism: Leclercia adecarboxylata; assembly: GCF_023639785.1. Classification (NCBI taxonomy): domain Bacteria; kingdom Pseudomonadati; phylum Pseudomonadota; class Gammaproteobacteria; order Enterobacterales; family Enterobacteriaceae; genus Leclercia; species Leclercia adecarboxylata. The sequence continues at coordinate 4,339,627 of NZ_CP098325.1, read as the reverse complement.
CTGACCCAGATGGGCCAGCTGCACCAGAGCGTCTCGACCGAGCTGGCTAACCCGGCGTCCGCGATCCTCGATATCGAGCGTAAAGTCACTCAGCTCACCCGCAGCGGCGAGCTGCCGGTAGATAACTTCGGCGTACCGCTGGCCGGTGGCCTGATCCCATGGATCGACAAACAGCTGGATAACGGCCAGACCCGTGAAGAGTGGAAAGGCCAGGCAGAGACCAACAAGATCCTGAGTACCTCGTCCGTGATCCCGGTTGACGGTCTGTGCGTGCGCATCGGCGCGCTGCGCTGCCACAGCCAGGCATTCACCATCAAACTGAAAAAAGATGTGTCTATCCCGACGGTGGAAGAGCTGCTCGCGTCACACAATGAGTGGGCGAAAGTGGTGCCAAACGATCGCGACATCACCATGCGCGAGCTGACCCCTGCGGCAGTGACCGGCACATTAACCACTCCGGTTGGCCGCCTGCGTAAGCTCAATATGGGGCCGGAATACCTTTCCGCCTTTACCGTCGGCGACCAGCTCCTGTGGGGTGCCGCCGAGCCGCTGCGCAGAATGCTGCGTCAGCTGGCGTAATAAATACTTAATACTTAGGGGTGATTTATCACCCCTTTTTTTGCGTACTACATGGAGTAAACGCCAAATGGTCCATAATTTTTCGGGAGTCATATAAAGCGTTGGCTATGCTTTATGGCGGGATGCCACATATTCCGCCTGGAGGTTGGATGGAACAGAGAGGATGCACAGTGTGCTGTTCCGTCCAGGTCACATCAAGGTCGTACCCGGCGCGCGAAAGGGGCGGCAACTAAAAAAACAGGATGAACACCATGTCTGTTCGTATTGATAGAGACGTGATTAATGCGCTTATTGCGGGTCACTTTGCGGATCCGTTTTCTGTACTTGGCATGCATCGCACTGACGCCGGGCTGGAAGTCCGGGCACTGTTACCTGACGCAACGGAAGTGTGGGTGATTGAGCCTAAAACCGGTCGCAAGGTCGGTAAACTCGAATGTATCGATTCACGCGGCTTCTTTGCTGGCGTGATGGCCCGCCGTAAAAACCTCTTCCGCTATCAGCTCGCCGTGATCTGGCATGGTCAGCAGAATCTGATCGACGATCCCTATCGCTTTGGTCCGCTGTTGCAGGAGATGGACGCCTGGCTGCTGTCGGAAGGCACGCATCTGCGGCCTTATGAAACCCTCGGCGCTCACGCCGACACGATGGACGGCGTCACCGGCACCCGCTTTACCGTCTGGGCACCGAATGCCCAACGCGTCTCCGTGGTGGGGCAGTTCAACTACTGGGATGGCCGCCGCCACCCCATGCGCCTGCGCCGTGAAACCGGCATCTGGGAGCTGTTTATCCCCGGGGCGCAAAACGGCCAGCTGTACAAATATGAGATGATCGACGCGCACGGCAAGCTGCGCATCAAGGCCGATCCTTACGCCTTTGAGGCGCAGATGCGCCCGGAAACGGCGTCACTGATTTGCGGCCTGCCGGAGAAAGTCGCCCAGAGCGAAGAGCGTGCCCGGGCTAACCAGTTCGATATGCCGATCTCCATTTACGAAGTCCACCTTGGCTCCTGGCGTCGTCATACCGATAACAATTTCTGGCTCAGCTACCGGGAGCTGGCCGACCAGCTGATCCCCTATGTGAAATGGATGGGCTTTACCCATCTGGAGCTGCTGCCGATTAACGAGCATCCGTTCGACGGCAGCTGGGGCTACCAGCCCACCGGGATGTATGCTCCGACCCGCCGTTTCGGCACCCGCGATGACTTCCGCTACTTTATCAACGCCGCGCACGCCGCCGGGCTGAACGTGATCCTCGACTGGGTACCGGGCCACTTCCCGTCCGATGATTTTGGCCTGGCGCAGTTCGACGGCACCAGCCTGTATGAGCACAGCGACCCGCGGGAAGGCTATCACCAGGACTGGAATACCCTGATCTACAACTACGGTCGCCGGGAAGTGACCAACTATCTGGTGGGCAATGCGCTCTACTGGATCGAGCGTTTCGGCATTGATGCCCTGCGCGTTGATGCGGTGGCGTCGATGATCTATCGCGACTACAGCCGCAAAGAGGGTGAATGGATCCCGAACGAATTTGGTGGCCGCGAAAACCTCGAAGCGATTGAGTTCCTGCGTAATACCAACCGTATTCTTGGCGAGCAGTCGCCGGGCGCGGTGACGATGGCTGAAGAGTCCACCGACTTCCCGGGCGTCTCCCGTCCGCCTTCAATGGGCGGCCTCGGCTTCTGGTACAAGTGGAACCTGGGCTGGATGCACGACACCCTGGATTATATGAAGCTGGATCCGGTGCATCGCCAGTATCACCACGACAAGCTGACCTTCGGCATGCTCTATAACGGCACCGAAAACTTTGTTCTGCCGCTCTCCCACGACGAAGTGGTCCACGGCAAAAAATCGATTCTCGACCGTATGCCGGGGGACGCGTGGCAGAAATTTGCCAACCTGCGCGCCTACTACGGCTGGTTGTTCGCCTTCCCGGGCAAAAAGCTGCTGTTTATGGGCAACGAGTTCGCCCAGGGCCGCGAGTGGAACCACGATACGAGCCTCGACTGGCATCTGCTGGAAGGGGGCGATAACTGGCACCACGGCGTTCAGCGCCTGGTTCGCGACCTGAACCATACCTACCGTCATCACAAAGCCCTGCACGAGCTGGACTTCGATGATTACGGCTTCGAGTGGCTGGTGGTGGACGATAAAGAACGTTCGGTGCTGATCTTTGTCCGTCGTGACAAAGCGGGTAACGAAATCATCGTCGCCAGCAACTTCACGCCTGTCACGCGGCATCACTACCGGTTCGGCATCAATCAGCCGGGTAAATGGCGTGAGGTGCTGAACACCGACTCCATGCACTATCACGGCAGCAATGCGGGTAACGGCGGGCTGGTGCAGAGCGATGAGCAGGAGAGCCATGGCCGTCCACAATCCCTGAGCCTGACGCTGCCGCCGCTGTCCACTATCTGGCTGGTCCGGGAGGGGGAATGACGCAACTCACCGCAGGTAAACCCGCCCCGCTCGGCGCGTGCTACGACGGGAAAGGGGTGAACTTCACGCTCTTTTCCGCCCACGCGGATCGGGTTGAACTCTGTGTGTTTGACGATAAAGGCATTGAGCATCGCTACGATCTGGTGGCGCGTAGCGGCGATATCTGGCACGGCTATCTGGAACATGCCCGTCCCGGCATGCGCTATGGCTATCGGGTGTATGGCCCCTGGGATCCGGCAAAAGGGCTGCGCTTTAACCCGGCGAAACTGCTGCTCGACCCGTGCGCGTATCAGGTTGATGGCACGCTGAATGATGACGTTCTTCTGCACAGCGGCAAAGACGCCCCGGACCATCGGGACAGCGCCGCCGTCGCGCCGAAAAGCGTGGTGGTCAACGATCATTATGACTGGGAAGAGGATGCCCCGCCCAACACGCCGTGGGGCAGCACGGTCATCTATGAAGCCCACGTTAAAGGGCTGACTTATTTGCACCCTGACATCCCGGAAGAGATCCGCGGCACCTATAAAGCGCTCAGCCATCCGGTGATGATTGCCTACTTTAAGCAGCTTGGCATCACGGCTCTGGAATTATTGCCGGTGGCCCATTTCGCCAGCGAGCCGCGCCTGCAGCGCCTCGGCCTGACGAACTACTGGGGCTATAACCCGATGGCGATGTTTGCCCTCGAGCCGCGCTACGCCTCGCATCCTGACCGGGCAAGAGATGAGTTTCGTGATGCGGTGAAGGCGCTACACGAAGCGGGTATCGAGGTCATTCTGGATATCGTCCTTAACCACAGCGCCGAGCTGGATCTTGAGGGGCCGACGTTCTCCCTGCGCGGAATTGATAACCCTAGCTATTATTGGTTAAGAGAGGACGGTGATTATTACAACTGGACCGGCTGCGGTAACACGCTCAATCTCAACCATCCGGCGGTAACAGACTACGCGTATGCGTGCCTGAAATACTGGGTTGAAACCTTCCACATCGACGGTTTTCGTTTTGACCTGGCCCCGGTGATGGGACGCACGCCGGAATACAGCCAGCAGGCGCCGCTGTTTGAGGCCATAAAAAACTGCCCGCTACTTTCGGGCGTGAAGCTGATTGCTGAACCCTGGGATATCGGCCCGGGCGGCTACCAGGTGGGGAATTTCCCGCCGCTGTTTGCCGAGTGGAACGATCACTTTCGTGATGCGGCGCGCCGCTTCTGGCTGGCGCGCGATCTGTCGCTGGGGGCCTTTGCCGGACGTTTCGCGGCATCCAGCGATCTGTTTAAACGCAACGGGCGTCTGCCTTCTGCGTCGATCAATTTATTGACGGCACACGACGGATTCACCCTGCGTGACTGCGTTTGTTTCAATCAGAAACACAATGAAGCAAACGGCGAAGAAAACCGTGACGGCACCTTCAATAACCACAGTTTTAATCATGGTGTTGAAGGCTTAAGTGGCAATCTGGATGTGATTGAACGGCGGCGCGCGAGCGTGCATGCGCTGCTGACCACGCTTTTGCTGTCACAGGGTACGCCGATGCTGCTGGCGGGCGATGAGCATGGCCACAGTCAGCACGGCAACAACAACGCGTATTGCCAGGATAACGCGTTAACCTGGCTGGACTGGCAACAGGCCAATGAGGGATTGTTCGCGTTTACGGCCGCGCTTGTCCATCTGCGTAAGCAGATCCCGGCGCTCACCCAAAATCAGTGGTGGGAAGAGGGGGACGGCAATGTTCGCTGGTTGAATAGAAAGGCGCAACCCCTGGACGCGCAAGAGTGGCAGTGCGGCGTGCCGTGCCTGCAGATCCTGCTTTCGGATAGCTGGCTCATCACGTTCAACGCCACCAATGAGGTCGCAGAAATTGCTTTACCCGAAGGGGAGTGGCGGGCAATCCCCCCATTTGCCGGAGAGGATAATCCGGTCGTTATGACTGCCTGGCATGGGCCTGCGCACGGTGTATGTGTATTCCAGAGATGATAATAAAAGGAGTTGATCATGGTTAGGTTAGATAAGAACGACCCTCTAATGTTGGCGCGTCAGCTGCCATTGAAGTCTGTTGCCCTGATTCTTGCTGGTGGACGCGGTACCCGATTAAAAGATTTAACGATCAAGCGTGCCAAACCCGCCGTCCACTTCGGCGGTAAATTCCGTATCATCGATTTTGCGCTTTCCAATTGTATTAACTCAGGTATTCGCCGCATTGGCGTGATCACCCAGTATCAATCCCACACCCTGGTGCAGCACATCCAGCGCGGCTGGTCGTTCTTCAGTGAGGAGATGAACGAGTTTGTCGATCTGTTGCCTGCCCAGCAGCGTGTACACGGCGAAAACTGGTATCGCGGCACCGCCGATGCGGTCACCCAGAACCTCGACATTATTCGTCGCTACGACGCCGAGTACGTGGTGATCCTTGCCGGGGACCACATCTACAAGCAGGACTACTCTCGCATGCTGATCGACCATGTCGAAAAAGGGGCGCGCTGCACCGTGGCCTGCATGCCGGTGCCCGTTGCGGAGGCGACGGCGTTTGGCGTCATGGCGGTCGATGAAAACGACAAAGTCATCGAGTTCGTGGAAAAACCTGCGAACCCGCCTTCAATGCCGGGGGATGACACTAAGTCGCTTGCCAGTATGGGGATCTATGTCTTTGATGCAGATTACCTTTACCAGCTGCTGGAAGAGGATGACAAGGACGAGACATCCAGCCACGACTTCGGCAAAGATATCATTCCGAAAATCACCAAATCTGGCATGGCCTATGCACATCCATTCCCACTCTCCTGCGTACAGTCCGATCCGAATTCAGAACCGTACTGGCGCGATGTGGGCACCCTGGAAGCGTACTGGAAGGCCAACCTCGACCTGGCCTCTGTGACGCCAGAACTCGACATGTACGACCATAACTGGCCGATCCGCACCCACATGGAGTCCCTGCCTCCGGCAAAATTTGTTCAGGACCGCTCGGGCAGCCACGGCATGACGCTGAACTCGCTGGTGTCCGGCGGATGCATTATCTCGGGCTCGGTGGTGGTGCAGTCGGTGTTGTTCCCGCGCGTGCGGGTGAACTCCTTCTGCAACATTGATTCATCAGTATTGTTACCCGACGTCTGGGTGGGCCGCTCGTGCCGCCTGCGTCGTTGCGTTATCGACCGTGCCTGCATTATCCCGGAAGGCATGGTAATTGGAGAAAATGCGGAAGAGGACGCGCGCCGTTTCTACCGCTCAGAAGAAGGCATCGTGCTGGTTACGCGTGAAATGCTGCGTAAACTGCAGATCAAACAGGAGCGATGATGCAGGTTTTACACGTTTGTTCTGAGATGTTCCCGTTGCTGAAAACCGGCGGGTTGGCGGATGTGATTGGGGCGTTACCGGCGGCGCAAATTGCCGGTGGGGTCGATACTCGCGTACTGTTACCCGCTTTTCCAGATATTCGTCGCGGCATCCCTGACGCCCAGATTGTCAGCCGTCGCGACACCTTTGCCGGGCGCATCACATTACTGTTTGGCCATTACAACGGCGTGGGCATCTACCTGATTGATGCCCCACACCTCTATGACCGCCCAGGGAGCCCGTACCACGACACCAACCTGTTTGCCTATACCGACAACGTGCTGCGTTTCGCGCTGCTCGGCTGGGTTGGCGCTGAGATGGCCTGCGGGCTGGATCCGTTCTGGCGTCCGGATGTGGTGCATGCCCACGACTGGCACGCCGGGTTAGCTCCCGCGTATCTGGCCGTGCGTGGCCATCCGGCGAAATCGGTCTTTACCGTGCACAACCTGGCGTATCAGGGGATGTATTTAGCCAAACACATGGATGAAATCGAACTGCCATGGTCGTTCTTTAATATTCATGGGCTGGAGTTTAACGGGCAGATTTCGTTCCTCAAGGCCGGGCTGTACTACGCCGATCACATCACCGCGGTGAGCCCAACCTACGCGCGGGAGATTACCGAGGCGCAGTTCGGCTACGGCATGGAGGGGCTGCTGACCCAGCGCCATCGCGAAGGCCGCCTGTCGGGCATTCTCAACGGCGTGGATGAAAAAATCTGGAGCCCGGAGACCGATCTGCTGCTGAGCGCGCGCTATAACCGCGACTCGGTGGAGGATAAGGCCGAGAACAAACGTCAGCTGCAGATTGCAATGGGGCTGAAGGTCAACGACAAGGTGCCGCTGTTTGCGGTGGTGAGCCGTCTGACCAGCCAGAAAGGGCTCGACCTGGTGCTCGAAGCGCTGCCGGGCCTGCTGGAGCAGGGCGGCCAGCTGGCGCTACTGGGTGCGGGCGATCCGGTGCTGCAGGAGGGCTTCCTCGCTGCCGCCGCCGAGCATCCGGGACAGGTAGGGGTCCAGATTGGCTATCACGAGGCGTTCTCCCACCGCATCATGGGCGGAGCCGACGTTATCCTGGTACCGAGCCGTTTTGAGCCCTGCGGCTTAACCCAGCTGTATGGCCTGAAGTACGGCACCTTGCCTCTGGTGCGTCGTACAGGCGGGCTGGCGGATACCGTATCCGACACCTCGCTGGAAAACCTGGCGGACGGAATAGCCAGCGGATTTGTCTTTGAGGACAGTAATGCCTGGTCGCTGTTACGCGCGATTCGTCGTGCCTTCGTGTTGTGGTCACGTCCTTCTTTATGGCGCTTTGTTCAACGCCAGGCGATGGCCATGGATTTTAGCTGGCAAGTTGCGGCGCAGTCCTACCGCGATCTTTATCAACGCTTGATGTAACAATGCTGGAATCAGAGATATGAATGCACCCTTTACCTATGCGTCTCCCACGGTAAGCGTTGAGGCGTTAAAGCACTCTATCGCTTACAAGCTGATGTTCACCATCGGCAAAGATCCGGTCATCGCCAATAAACACGAGTGGCTTAACGCCACGCTGTTTGCGGTGCGTGACCGGCTGGTTGAACGCTGGTTGCGCTCCAACCGCGCCCAGCTCTCGCAGGAGACCCGCCAGGTTTACTATCTGTCGATGGAGTTTTTGATTGGCCGCACCCTTTCCAACGCGCTGCTGTCGCTGGGTATCTATGACGATGTCAAAACCGCGCTGGAAGAGATGGGGCTCGATTTAGAAGAGCTGATTGACGAAGAGAACGACCCCGGCCTCGGCAACGGCGGTCTGGGGCGTCTGGCGGCCTGCTTCCTGGATTCGCTGGCGACCCTCGCTCTGCCGGGGCGTGGCTACGGCATTCGCTACGATTACGGCATGTTCAAGCAGAACATCGTCGATGGCCGACAGAAAGAGTCCCCGGACTACTGGCTGGAGTACGGTAACCCGTGGGAGTTCAAGCGCCACAACACCCGCTATAAAGTCCGCTTTGGTGGTCGTATTCAGCAGGAAGGCAAGAAGAGCCGCTGGGTCGAGACCGAAGAGATCCTGGCCGTGGCGTACGATCAGATTATCCCCGGCTACGACACCGACGCTACCAACACGCTGCGCCTGTGGAACGCCCAGGCCAGTAGCGAGATCAACCTGGGTAAATTTAACCAGGGCGACTACTTCGCGGCGGTGGAAGACAAAAACCACTCCGAGAACGTCTCCCGTGTACTTTACCCGGACGACTCCACCTACTCGGGGCGCGAGCTGCGTTTGCGTCAGGAGTACTTCCTGGTCTCTGCGACCATTCAGGATATCCTGAACCGTCACTATCAGCTGCACAAAACCTACGCCAATCTGGCGGAGAAAACCGCGATTCACCTCAATGACACTCACCCGGTGCTGTCGATTCCGGAGCTGATGCGCGTGTTGATTGACGAGCATAAGTTCAGCTGGAACGAGGCGTTCGAGGTGACCTGCCAGGTCTTCTCCTACACCAACCATACGTTGATGAGCGAAGCGCTGGAAACCTGGCCGGTGGATATGCTGGGCAAGATCCTGCCGCGCCACCTGCAGATCATCTTTGAGATTAACGACTTCTTCCTGAAAACCTTGCAGGAGCAGTATCCGCACGACACCGGCCTGCTGAGCCGCACCTCGATTATTGATGAATCGAATGGCCGCCGGGTGCGCATGGCGTGGCTGGCGGTGGTGATCAGCCACAAGGTCAACGGCGTGTCTGAGCTGCACTCTAACCTGATGGTGCAGTCGCTGTTTGCCGACTTTGCCAAAATCTTCCCGATGCGGTTCTGCAACGTTACCAACGGCGTAACGCCACGCCGCTGGCTGGCGCTGGCGAACCAGCCGCTCTCCGAGGTGCTGGACGAGAACATCGGCCGCACCTGGCGCACCGATTTAAGCCAGCTGAGCGAGCTGGAACAGCACGCTGACTTCCCGACGGTGAATAAAGCGGTGCGCGATGCCAAGCTGCTGAACAAAAAGCGGCTGGCGGT